>NZ_JAMBPS010000010.1:0-179778 GCF_024206515.1 Paraburkholderia sp. CNPSo 3281
CAAAGGCAGTAACCCCATTCACGGTTGCACAGGTGTACTGAGTGATGGCAAGACAGGTTGGACCGCGCAAAGGCAAGCCTGAGACATTTCTCGGACCTCGAGTCCGCTAATTAGATTAGGACCTTTGCGGCGAAATCCATCGGGGCCGGCGGGCATGCCCGCGATCGAGTCCGGATATAAGTCCGCAACCACCCTCCTCGCCACGCACAATCACCTTGCAAATGGGAGGCGACCATATAAGAAATGTCGCGTTTCCACCCGCCACGCGCCAGCCCCGAACCGTCCGACGCGCGCGGGTCGACTCACTGCCCCTGTTGCTGAGCCGCCTGCTCGATCAACGCGGCGACTTCCTTCGGATGCGACTCGTAAACCGAATGGCTGGCGCCATCGATTTCCACCGTCTGGGCGTGAGCGCGCTTCGCGTACATGCGCTCGAGGTCCGGGTTGATGATCTTGTCCGCCTTCGCAACCAGATAAAACGTAGGCTTGATCTTCCATGCCGGATCCGGGATCTCCGACGCGAATACACCTGCCGCAGTCGGCATTTGTTCATGGGCCTCGAATTCAGCCTGCGCAATCGGAAGGTCGGCGGCAAAATCGCGCGGATAGTCGGCGGGACTCAGGTACAGATAGTCGTCGGCTGTCTTCACGATGTCCTCATGGGGCGTCGCATTCGGATAACGCTTGCCATTCGAGACTTCGGTTTCGCCGGCGTCGAGCGCATGAGCGGCAATGTACACGAGCGACTTCACGTGTTCGTCGTTGCCCGCCTCGGTGATGATCGCGCCGCCGTAGCTATGGCCGACGAGCACGCACGGGTCATCCAGGCTATCGATGACGCGCTTCGTAGCCGTCACATCGTCCTTGAACGACGTCAGCGGTTCTTGCACGAGCCTCACGTTATAGCCGTCCTTCGTGAGAATGTCGTACACCGGCCGCCATCCGGCGCCACCCACAAACGCGCCATGCACGAGGACGACGTTCTTGACGGGCGCGGCCTGCGCTGTCGTAGCGGCGCCGGCAACCAGGCAAAGCGCCGCTGCTGCATGGGCAACGGCAGATCGGAAAGAAGGGAAAGACATGGCAGCTCCTCGGAATGACGCGATGTGAACGAATCGATTAACAACACGGCCAGTCTAAAAAGCTGCCTCGAACGGGAGGGTTACCCAGTCATTACGAAAAAATGACGTGCCCGCGCTGCGGCATCGAATCAAAGGGACGGAAGATTCGTTATTTTCTTGTAATGACTGGGTAACCTTGGCGACCGAAGCGCCTGCCTACACTGCAACCACGCAGTAACGCCTTGCCTCGCTTAGCCATGTTTCAAGTTGCTCGTTCCTAAGCCTGTCTTCGCGTCCATGCACAGTCGATGCTGCGGCTTTCCTTCCCGACTCATCCGCTCTACGGATATATAGGAGTATTGATCATGTCCAGGCTTCTTCTCAGCATTCTCGTCGCGGCTTCTGCGGTCGCCGTCCCGGCATATAGCTTCGCGCAGTCCACTCAACCCCTGACCCGCGCCGAAGTGCATGCGGATCTCGTGCGTGTCGAGCAGGCCGGATACAGCCCGGGCCGCGGCGACGACGTCGACTATCCGGCTGACATTCAGGCAGCCGAGGCCAAGGTCGCAGCGGCACAATACGCGCAAGATCCGGCGCAACGCGACATGGGTGGCGTCTCGATGGCGGGCAGCTCGGCTGCGGGTTCGCGTACGCATACCCCCGCATCGTCCACCTGTGTTGGCCCGGTCAGCTTCTGCATGACGTATTTTGGTAGCTGAATCGCCAACGTAAAGTGTTTAGTGATCCTGTTGAGCCGGTTCGCCTTCCATGGACGGCGAGCCGATCTCGCCCGTTGCCAGGGCAAGCGTCGCCGCGGCAGACAGCGCGGCGCTGTAGCTGTCGGTATACGCGTTCTGCGCGGCGAGCAGTTGATTCTGCGTGAGGAGCGCGTCGGTGATGGTGCCGACGCCGTGCCGGTACGCGGCGAACGCCGCATCGTAGGTCGTCTGCGCGGCCTCGACCAGCGCCTTCGCGGCGTCGTTCGACGCGAGGCTCGTCGAAAGCCCGTTCTGCGCGGCAACGATCTGCCGGACGGCTTCTTGCCTCGTATGGGTGAATTGCGCGGACGCACTGTCCGCATCGTTGCGCGCCTGCATCAGCACGGCGGACCGCAAGCCGCCGTCGTACAGGGGAATCGTCACCCCGAGGAATATGCTGCCGCTGCGACGGCTGCCGTTCAGGTTCACCGTCGCCGCCTGATCGCCGACCGGGGGAATTGCCGTGATCGACGTCGTGCCGGTGCCGTACGCGGCCGCGGCGGAGAGGAATATCTTCGGCATGAAGGCAGATTCGGCCGCGCGGATCTTCGCCTGGTTGGCCTGTTCCAGCGCATAGGCGCCCTGCACGTCCGGCCGCCGCGCAATCGCATCGGTCACGATTTCGTCGACGCTCTGGTGCAGCGCCGGCGTGAGCGTACGCGTCGGCAACGGGGCGATCAGCGGTTTCGACAACGGCGAAATGCCGAGCGCAGAGACGAGGCTCAGATAGCTGTCGCTCAACGCGCCGTCCGCCTGCACCTTCAGGAGATTGGCCTGTGCGCGGTTCTGCGTGGCCTGCGCGACCTCGACCACAGTGCCCACGCCCTGCTTTCGCCGTGCGCGCGCGGCGCTGAGAATGCCGTCCGCGTTGTCGAGCGCCTGCTGCGCGGTATGCTCCCTCGCGCTCGCGGCTTCATACGTGTAGTACGCGATGCTCACTTCGTGGATCACGTGCTGGTGAACGGACGTGAAGGCGACGTTCGCCGCCACGGAAAGCTGTTTGGCCGCATCGAGGCGCGCGCGGCGGCCGCCGAAATCGAATAGCAGCCATTGCAGCGAGAGCACCGAAACCGTGCCGTGAATGTTCGAGTTGGTCGATGTGGTGCCGAGCAGCGGCGTCGATGCCGCGCCGCTCGCCGCTTCGTATCCGCCCATGGCGGTGGCGGTGAGTTGCGGCAAGTAGGCGGTCTTTGCGATGCCCGCTGCGAGCGCCGCATCGCGCGCGTCGTTCCAGGCGATTCGCGTGAGCGGGTTCGTCGACTCCGCGAGATCGATCAGCTCGGGCAGCGTGTACGCGTGGTTCACATCGAGCGCCGCCGCGGGTTCGATCGAAGCGAGCGCGGCGCTGCGCGGCAACGTGTAGCCCGCCTGCGTCGCCTCGCCGGCGCTGCGCGGCGGGCCGGGTACGATGTTGCCGCCGGCATCCGTCTGCGGCTGCCAGGGACGGTCCGGCGCGCCAGGCGCGAGATCGATCGACGACGTCGCACATCCCTCGAATCCCGAGATAGCCAATACGGCAGCCAGCGCGGCGGCCAGGACGATGAGCCGGGGCGTCGGTTCAGGGGCGCGCATCGGTCGTCGTCTCCGTGGCCGAAGCTGGGCGCGTGATCGCGGCGATCTGTCCGAACCGCCTGGCGATGACGCTCTGGAGCGCATCAAGTGCGGGGTCGGCCGTGCGGTCCTCCACGGCCCCGGCGTCTTGCGTCTGCGTGTCGGCGGCATGCTGTGCAGCTTGCATGTGCGCGTCGTCGCCGGCAGCGAGGCGCTGGGCGATTTCACCGAGCCGCGCCGCGCCCGCGCGCCCTGCCGCCAGGACCAGCGGCGCCTCCAGCGCCTCGAGCTCCGCGAGCGCACGCCGCCGGCTCGCCACCCATTCAGGCTCAGGACGCACCCAAGAAGGCTCGTAGTGAATCAGGCCGAGATCCTGGCGCAGTCCGCCGTATTGGGCGAGCGCGCCGCCGGCGAGCGCGCTGCGCGTGCGGGCGTCCGCTGCGCGCGCGATGCGGCTCCACTGCGTAACGAGCGCCTTGAACGTCGCGTCGATCCGGCTGGCGATACTCACGGGCCAGACGCGCGTGAAGACCAGATAGATCACGACGTTGCCGATCAGGATGCCGATCACGCGGTCGCGCGCGAGCGTGAGGTCGAATGCGGGCGCCGCGCCCTGGATCACGCACAGGAAGAAGGCGAACGCGATCTGCATGCCCGCGTAGGCGATCCGTGCGGACCCCATCGCCACCCACGCGGCCAGCCACCCGCCCGCGAACACCAGCCCCATCAGCTCACCCACCGAGGTCAAACGCGGCGTCACGAACACGATCGCCGCCGTGCCGAGCACAGCGCCGACGAGGCAGCCCGCAATACGCAGCGTCAGCTTCTCGACGGTTTCGGCCGTGGTGCTGAGCGACACCATATAGCAGGTGATGAAGCACGTATGAATGCCCTGCCAGTCGAGCTGCTGATACAGCACGTAGCAGAACATCGCCGCAGCCGTGGTCTTCAGCGCGTAACGGACGTGATCGGGATTCGAGAAGGCATCGGCGTCGAAAAAGCCGCTGCGTGCGGCAGGCTCGGCGGCTTTTTCTGGCGCGGGAACCGGCGCTGCGGCGGCCTGCGCCGGCGGTACCGCGAAGCCCTCCAGCGCGGCGCGCAGGTCGGCGAGCACGAGCGCCGGTAGCGCGGCTCCCTCGGGCAGGTCCTGCGCTTCGAGCGTGACATCCACGGGATAGCCGCCCGCCTCCAGCATCGCGGCCATCTGCATCATCGTTTCGGCAAGCTGCGCCGCGCACGCGTCGGGCAGGCGCGCGCCGGGCTCGCTCGCCGCGAAATCCGTCGCGACCAGGATCGCCGTCGTGGACGCCGCCGCCTGGCACAGCGCCGCGCCGTCGCTCGGCGTCAACGTGCCTTCGAGCTTCGAGAGCTTGAGCCACGTGAGGATCTGATGGTCGCCCTCGCGCATGCACGCTTCGAATGCGGCGCGCTCCTCGTCGGTCGCCGTGCCCGTGAGGCGGCGCGCAGCGAGCCTCAGGCGCCGCGCAAGCTGCGCGGTGGCGAGTCGCCGCGGCGACGGCGCAATCACGACGTTCACGACGATCGCCACACCAATCGGAATCGCAACCATCAGCCACGCGTACATCAGGCCGCGCGTCGCCGCTTCGCCAAGCGGCGCGAGGCCGAGTTCGTCGAGCCCGAAGCCGACGATCATCGCCAGGATTGCGCCGATTGGCCGAAGCTTGCTTGCCGACGTGGCGAATAGCAGTCCGAACGACAGGAGCGCCATGCTCGCCACCCGCAGCGGCGGCTGGTCGATCGTGAGGATCGCGAAGATCATCACGATGGCGATGATCACGGTCACGAGCAGCATCAAGGCGAACGACATGACCACGCTCGTCATGCGGTCGGGCCGGTTCAGGAAGAACACGATATAGACGGCGGTCGCGGCGTCGGGCGTGCCGTACCCGGCCGTCACGAGCACCGTGAGCGCGCAGATCAGCGCAATGCGTGTGACGAGCGCGGCGCGCCCCGGAAACGGTGCGAGCAGCTTCGCGATTTCCCGCGGACCGGGCCGCCTGATGTCACCGGCAAGACTGGCCATGCCGGACCTCGACGATCGCGCTGGCGCCGATGCGCACCAGTCTGTTGACCGGCGCGTCGATGCGCACGCGAACCGGGAAGCGTTGCGCCACGCGCACCCAGTTCACCGACTGCTGCACGTACGGCAAGCTGCGCGGCAGGTTCAGACGGTCCGTGTCCACGATCCCGGCGCCGATGCCGATCACCTTGCCGCTCATCGGCTGTCTGCGGTCGATCATCGAGTACACGGTGGCGCAGTCGCCCACCTCGATGGCGCCGAGCGCCGTCTCGCGGAAGTTCGCCACGGCAAACCATTCGCCCGAGTGAATCAGCGTGAAGATGGACTGGTTCGGCGCGACCGTCTCGCCCGCGAGGATCGTCAGGCCCGTCACGTAGCCGTCGAACGGCGCGCGCACGACGGTATCGTCGAGGCCGCGCTGCGCGATGGCCAGCGCGGCCTCGCGCGCATGCAGTGCCGCGATGGCGTCGGTGTCGTCGCCTATCGTCTGCGCAGAGGAGCGCTGCTGCACCTTCGCCTGCGCGAGCGAGACGCTCGCGTCGCGCTGCGCCACGACCGCCTGGTCGAGCTGCTGTGTGGACACATAGCCTTGCGCCGCGAGCGGCCGCAGCCGGTCGACACTGCGCGTCGCGAGATCGTAATTGTGCGTCGCACGACGGGTCTGGTCGGCCGCGATCGTCGCGTTCGACGTCTCGCCGATCAGCGTGCGGCGGCGCGTGGCGAGCGAGGCGCGCGCCAGTTCGAGTTCGGCCTGCGCCTGCGCGACCGCGAGTCGGTACGGCACCGGATCGATTTCGAACAGCACGTCGCCCCGGGTGACATGCTGGTTCTCCTCCACGGGAACGCGTATGATGCGGCCGCCTACGGGGGACGCGACGTGGACGACGTCCGCGTCGATGGACGCGTCGTCGGTGGACGGATAGCGCGACGAGCGGTCGTACGCATACCAAAGCGCCGCGGCGCCGAGCAGGACGATCACGATGGCGATCGCGCGGCCCTTCCATGCATGTCGAGGATTCTGGCCGGCCATTTTCATGTCAGAGCTGCCCCGTTCCCCACAGCCAGACGAGCACCCCGGCGACGATGCCGATCGCGGTGCAGACGGAAAGCTGGTACGGCACCAGGCGAATCCAGCCGGTCGAGATGAATACGCGATGCGCGACGAGCGCGCCCACGATGCCGATCATGGCGCTCACGAGCCAGTACGGAAAGTACGCACCGAAGAGCGACCAGGACGGCGCGCCGCGAGCCACGCAACCCGCAAGCGGCATGAAAGCCAGGAATGAACAAACGACAGCGAGTCTGGGCCATGTACGTTGTTTCATCGCATCTTCAAGGCTTCGTGACTGGAATAAACGCTGAATTCCACTCGTACGAACAACCCATGCGCGCACCGATGGGTTGCGTCCCGCATTCCCGATTCAAGGCAGCCCATCATAGCGCGGTTTGTCGCACCACCGCCCCTGGGGCGCCTACTGGCTCCGGTGCTCGCGCTGCCGCGGGAACACGAGCGTAAAGCGCGTCACCCCGTTGCTGCTGGACGCGTGCCACGTTCCTCCGTGCAGCAACATGATGCTGCGCACGATCGAAAGCCCGAGCCCGCTCGACTCCGAAGAGCGGTGCCGTGACGGATCGGCCCGATAGAAGCGGTCGAAGATCCGCTCGAGATGATGCGGCTCGATCGTCGGTCCGCGATTTTCGACATGGAGTGTCGTCGCCTCCGGTCCTTGCTGCGCCAGGGTCGAGATAGCCGTACCCGGCTCCGCATACCGCAAGGCATTCGCAAGCAGATTGCCCAGCGCACGGCGCAGCAGATCCGGATCCGCGCACACGTGGCCTTCTCCGTGCCATTCGAGGCTCACGTTGCGGTCCTCCGCGAGACCTTCGAAGTACTCCTGCATGCGCCCGAACTCCACGGCAAGCGGCAAGTCCTTGCGCTCGATGGCGTTATCGGCCTGCTCGGTACGCGCGAGAAATAGCATGTTGTCGATCATCTTCGACAGGCGTTGCAGCTCCTCGTAATTCGAGCCAAGAAGCCGCTGGTAGTACGCGGTGTCGCGCGTCTGGCTCAAGCCGACTTCGGTCTGCCCGAGCAGATTGCTGATGGGCGTGCGCAGGTCATGCGCCATGTCCGCCGACACCTGTTTCAGCTGCGTGAAGCCGCGTTCGAGCCGATCGAGCATGCCGTTGAATGCCGCGATCAGCGCGTCCAGCTCGGGCGGCGCGGCGCGTTGCTCGATGCGCGTCGAAAGCGTGCTGATGCCGATCGCCCCGGTTTGCGCCGCGAGAACGCGCAACGGCTGCATGTTGCGGCGCGCGAGGACGAAAGCGAGCAAGGCAACGATGGTCGCGCCAGCGGAGGCGAATAGCAGTATCTGGTTGCGGTATGCTCGCAGCAATTGCGTGCGCTCAGTCAGCAAGCGGCCGGAGATGATCTGCAGGTCCTGTTTCCCCGCTACGTCGTGCGCCGCAGCAGCGACGTAGATGAACGGCGTCCCATCGGCCGCAACCGTATGCTGGACGGCGCCGAGCATGAGCGGCGCGTCCACCGGCACCGGCTTCATGTCCGGCACCGCCCTGTGGCCGGGATTCACCGAAATGAGCGGCGCTTCACCGGGAAAGCCCACGATCAGCAACGATTCCGTATTGCCGAGCATGTTCGCGAACAGATGGGGCTTGTCGCGTATCAGCTCGCGCACGTCGACATCGTTCATCAGCGTGCGAAGCTGGTCCACCCGCGTCACCAGCGCCGCATCGTCGCGCACCATCAGTTGCCGCTCCAGGCCGCGATACAGCAACGTGCCGAGCAACGCCATCGCGGTAAATACGATGAGTGCGTATAACAACGCAAGACGCGTGGTGAGGGAAAGCCGCTTCATGCTTCGTACTCGAAACGATATCCCACGCCGTGAATCGTATGAATCAGACGAACCGGGAACGGGTCGTCGATCTTCTGCCGCAGCCGGCGCACCGCAACATCGACAACGTTGCTATCGCTGTCGAAGTTCATGTCCCAGACGCGCGAAGCGATCAGGGCGCGCGACAGCACCTGAGCTTGATGCTCCAGAAAGAACGCCAGCAGGTTGAATTCCTTGTTGGTGAGCGTCAGGCGCACGCCGCCCCGGTCGACTCGCCGCTTCGGCACATCGACCCGCAGATCCCCGACTTCGAAGACCTGCTCCTCCTGCTTTTGAGGCTGGCCGCGCCGCAGTATGATGCGGATACGCGCCAGCAACTCGGCAAACGAGAAAGGCTTGACGAGATAATCGTCGGCGCCGAGATCGAGGCCCTTCAGCCGGTCTTCGACGGTGCCGCGCGCGCTCAGAAATAACACCGGAGTTTTGGTGCGGGCACCGAGCTTCTTCATGACGGTCCAGCCATCCATCTCCGGCATCATCACGTCGAGCAGGATCAGGTCGTAACCCATCTCCTGCGCGAGGTGCAGCCCGTCGATGCCGTTCGTGGCCACGTCCACTACGTAGCCTGCTTCCGTCAAGCCGTTCTGGATGTACTCGCTGGTCTTGGCTTCGTCTTCGATGACGAGGATTTTCATGGCGTCCGGTCCCTGCACTCTCATGTGCGTTTCACTGATTCTGTGCTCGTTTGCGCCCCTATACCAGCCGGGCGTGATAGCAGTCTAGGCAGTGCGTTCCAACAGGGCCGTTACTCAATCATTACAGAGAAATGACGAAGCGCAGCATGTTTCCTCCCTGATATTTTTTTGTAATGACTCAGTCACGCTCCTGTTTTTGCCGGGCGCCTAGACTGCGAATCCGTTGTGCCGCAGACCGACTTGCGCAGCGCCATTTCCGCGGAGTGCGATTGATCACCGGTACCGCACATTCCTCCAATGACCCAGCTTAGGAATCCGCCATGGAAACCACGCAAAACACGGCCAAACTCCCCCAACGCATGACGATTGGCGACTTCCTGCTGCGCCGCCTCGAGGAAGCCGGTATTCGTCATTTGTTTGGCGTCCCGGGCGACTACAACCTCACGCTGCTGCAGCAACTCCACGATCGCGGTGCGCTGGAATGGATCGGCACCACGGGCGAGTTGACCTCATCCTATGCGGCTGACGGTTATGCGCGGCTCAATGGCCTGGGCGCGCTGCTCGTCACGAACGGGGTCGGCGCCTTGAGCGCACTGAACGGCGTGGCCGGCGCCTATGCCGAGCACGTCCCCGTCATCTGCATCAGCGGTTCGATCCCGCTGCGCTCCATCGATCGCGGCCTGGGCATGCACCACACGATGTCCGACGGCAACTTCGATCACTTTCTGCGCGCCTATGCGCCGGTGACGGTGGCTCAGGCGAGGATCACGCCGCGCAACGCCGTCGTCGAGATCGACCGGCTGATCCTCACCGCCTGGCGGGAAAAGCTCCCGGTCTATATGGAGCTGCCGTCGGACATCGCCTATCTGGAAATCGAGGTGCCGGCTGCTCCGCTCCTTCTTGCCCACGTTCCCGGCGATCCGGAACGGCTGCAATCGTGCATCGCCGCGCTCGCGCAACAGTTGTCCGCTGCAACCGCACCGGCGATCCTCGTGGATACGGACGCCGACCGCTTCGGCGTCGTCCCCGAACTCGTGGCGCTGGCGGAAAAGCTGCAGGCTCCTGTCGCGGTGATCAACGCGGCAAAGGGCGTGATCGACGAGTCGCACCCGCAGTACGCTGGCATCTACGCCGGCAAGGGCAGCGAGCCGGAGGTGCAGGAGACGATCGAGAGCAGCGACTGCCTGCTCGCCGTGGGCTACCGGCCGATCGAGGTGACCACGGGCGATTTCTCGGCAACGCTTCCCGCCCGCACGATCCACGCGCGCGCGCACGCCGTGGACGTCGGCGAAGACAACTATCAGGCGGTGACGCTCAAGGAAGTGCTACGGGGCGTAATCGACACAATCCCGCAGGTTGCGACGCGCGTGCAACGCCCGGCTGACGCGCCAGCCGCCCGCACGCACGTCGAGGCTGCGGCGAAGCTGACGCAAGCCGCCTACTGGCAGGCTGTCCAGGATTATCTGCGGCCCGGAGACGTCCTGTATGTCGACAACGGCACGTCATTTTCCCTGCTCGGCCTGAAACTGCCGCCGGGCTGCACCTTCATCGGATCGATCAACTGGGGGTCGATTGGCTATTCGGTCGGTGCCCTGCTCGGCGCGCTGACTGCGGCGCCCGAGCGGCGCCACGTGTTGCTCATCGGCGATGGTTCGTTCCAGGTCACGGCGCAGGAGTTGTCGACCATCCTGCATCACGATCACAAGCCGGCGATCCTGCTGATCAACAATGGCGGCTACACCATCGAACGCGGCTACCTCGGCAAGACCGAGCCCTACAACGACATTGCGAACTGGGCCTACGCTGACCTGCCGAAGGTGCTCCATCCCGGCGCCGCCGTGCAGTCGTTCGTCGCCAGGACCTGCGGGGATCTGCAAAACGCCCTCGCCGCGCCGAACGACCGGATGATTTTTGTCGAATCGATCATGGACCCCTGCGATGCGCCCGCGGCAATCACGCGAAGCAGCAATCTGGGCGCCGAACTCGACTACGGTCCGCGCGGCCCGCAGCACCGCGAGGGTCTCCAGCTCCGGACCGACGCAGCACAGATCTAGAACAAGAACGCCGCCTCGCAAAGACTCGCGTCTGCGATGGCGGCGTGTGTTATTTCTTGCGCATCAAGCCGGCGTGGGCGAACCGGTTCGAGTGCAGGCAATCAATGCTGCGGAATCTTCCCGCCGAGTTCATCGTCGACGAACGCGCGCACGATATCCTTGAACGACGCGTCGCCTTGCAGGCCCAGCTGGGTCGCGCGCGCCATGTCCCACTGCGCGGGCCAGTTGCCGACGATCTTCTCGACACGCTCATCCGCCTTCCATTCGATCCGTGCCGCGACGGCATCGCCCGCCACGTCGCGCAGCGCGGCGATCATCTCGTCGACTGTCACCGATACGCCCGGCAGATTCACCGTGCGCCGGTTGCCGAGCGCCGAGCCGTCGATCTCGCATCCGGCAACGAGGCATTCTATGGCCTTGCGTGGCGACAGCAGCCACAGGCGCGTCGAACCGCTCACCGGGCACACCGCCGTCTCGCCGTTCAGCGGCTCGCGAATGATGCCGCTGGCAAACGAGGACGCCGCCGCATTCGGCTTGCCCGGGCGCACGCTGATGGTCGGCAGACGCAGCACGCGGCCATCGACGAAACCGCGTCGCGAGAAATCGTTGAGCAGCAACTCGGCGACGGCCTTTTGCGCGCCATACGACGACTGCGGATTCAATGCGGTGTCATCGAGGACGAGCTCGGGCAGATCGCCGCCATAGACGGCGACCGAACTTGTGAACACGACGCGCGGCCGATGCCCGCGCTCGCGGCACACGTCGAGCAGCAGCCGCGACGCGTCGAGATTGATCCGCATACCGAGATCGAAGTCCGCTTCCGCCTGGCCGCTGACGATCGCCGCGAGATGGAAAATCGCCGCGGTCCTGTCGTCGATCAGACGTTCAAGCACGCTGCGCTCGGCAATGTCGCCGACTTCGACATGCACGCGTTCGTCAGCCGGCCCCGGCGCCGCGACGACGTCGAGCAACACCAGTTCGGTGATCGGCTCGCGCTGCCCGTCCGCGCCCTTCAGTTCGCCGCGTGCGAGTAGTTCGCGCGCGAGACGCTGGCCCAGAAATCCCGCACCGCCCGTGATCAGTACTTTCATGTTGCTGTTGTTCCTCAGTGTGTCTGTCGAATGCGCGCAGTTTCGTACGCTCAGATACGCGCCTTCACGTACGGCCGGATCCATCCAAGCCCTTCCGATGTGCCTGCGCGCGGCCGGTATTCGCAACCGATCCAGCCGTCGTAGCCGAGTGAGTCGATTAGCGAGAACAGATATGGGTAGTTCACCTCGCCACTATCCGGCTCGTGCCGCTCGGGCACGCCCGCAATCTGGATATGCCCGATGCCCTTCATGTCACCCTTGAGCTTGACGGCAAGATCGCCTTCAACAATCTGGCAGTGGTAGAGATCGAACTGCACTTTCAGGTTCGGCGCACCGACTTCCGCGCAGATGGCCTGCGCGTCGTCTTGCCGGTTTAGAAAGAAGCCGGGAATATCGCGCGTGTTGATCGGCTCGATAACGACGGTGATGCCGTCCGCCTGGGCGGCCTTCGCCGCATAGGCAAGGTTCTTCAGATACACCTCGCGATGCGCGGCGCGCGATTGCTCCGGCGTGATCAATCCGGCCATCACGTGCAGCTTGTCGTTGCCGAGTACACGCGCGTAGTCGAGTGCGGTCTCGATGCTGCGGCGAAACTCGTCCTCACGGCCCGGCAACGACGCGATGCCGCGTTCGCCCGCCGCCCAGTCGCCCGGCGGCGCGTTGAACAGCGCCTGAGTGAGGCCGTTTTCGTCGAGACGCCGCTTGATATCGACGGCCGGAAACTCATACGGGAACAGAAACTCCACGGCCTCGAAACCGTCGTGCGCGGCGGCGGCGAAACGGTCGAGAAACGCGTGTTCGTTGTACATCATCGTCAGATTGGCGGCGAAGCGTGGCATCGAGGCGACTCCTTGAATACGTTTAGCGGTTCACGAGCCGCGCGGGCGTCAGCCAGACGGCGAGCGCGCCGATCACGAGCATCGCGGCAAGCACGTACATGCCGGACTGCGTGCTGTGCGTGAGATCCTTAAGATAGCCGATCATGTACGGGCTTGCGAAGCCCGCCAGATTGCCGACCGAATTGATGATCGCGATGCCCGCAGCCGCCGTCGCGCCGGACATGAACGCCGTGGGCAGCGACCAGAAGAGCGGCGCGCAGGTCAGCACGCCCGCAGCGGCGATCGACAGGAACGCAATCGACACGGCCGTGTTGTTCGCGAACGAAGCCGCGACCGTGAAGCCGACCGCTCCCGCGAGCGCCGGCCCGATCAAATGCCAGCGGCGCTCGCGACGCTTGTCCGCGCTGTGGCCCATCACGTTCATCACGACGATTGCAACGAGAAACGGGATCGCGCTCAGAAGACCGATTTCGAATGCCCCAGTCACACCCGTCGACTTCACGAGCGTCGGCATCCAGAACGTGAGTCCGTATTGGCCGGTGACGAACGCGAAATAGATTAGCGACATCCACCACGTGCGCGGATCGCGGAACACCGCGCCCAGCGAATGCGACTTCGCTGCTTCCTGCGGTTGCGCGGCGATCTCGTCGGCGAGCAGTTTCTTTTCGCGCGGCGTCAGCCATTTCGCGCTGGCAATCCCGTTGTCGAGATACAGGATCGTCGCGATGCCGATGGCGATGGCAGGCACCGCTTCGATCACGAACATCCATTGCCAGCCTGCGAAGCCGTGATGGGAATCGAAAGTCTGCATGATCCAGCCCGACAACGGATTGCCGAAAATACCCGAAACCGGAATCGCCGACATGAACACGGCAATGATCTTTGCGCGACGATGCGACGGGAACCAGTACGTCAGATACAGAATGACGCCCGGATAGAAGCCCGCCTCGGCGAGACCGAGCAGGAAGCGCAGTGCATAAAACTGCATCGGAGTCCGTACGAAAACGAACAAAGCGGAGAGCAAGCCCCACGTGATCATGATCCGCGCAATCCAGATACGCGCGCCAAGCCGATGCATCAGGATGTTGCTGGGCAGTTCGAAGAGAAAGTAGCCGACGAAGAACACGCCCGCGCCGAGACCGAATACGGTCTCGCTGAACGCGAGATCCTGCGACATTTGCAGCTTCGCAAAGCCCACATTGACGCGGTCCAGATACGCGACCACGTAGCACAGCATCAGAAACGGCACGATGCGCCAGAACACCTTGCCGTAGGTGCGTTCGATTTCGGCCGCGCCGGGTTGCCCGGCAGCGTCGGCGGTGGATGCAGGGCGAACCGATTCCGCCTGATAGCTTGTCATGCGTTGTCTCCTTCGTGGTGGCACCGGTTGCGGGCCGTCCGCTTCGTGTCGGACGGCCCTCCGGCTTTTTGCCTGAGGTGGGTGATACAGAGGGTCCGCGTGGGGGCGCGGGATGCTCGATACGCTCGAACGGGTTTACCAGCGCGCGCCGAATACCGTGCGCAACTCCTCGAGTGCGGTGTCGTCGAGCGGCGCGGGTCGCGGGTGACTCATCAGCCACAAGCGCGCCGTCTCTTCCAGTTCTTCGATCACATACGAAGCCTGCGAAACAGAACGCTCCCATACGACCGGGCCGAGCCGCTCCAGCAGCACGCCGCGTACGCTGTCGGCGAGCGAGGCGATCTGTTGCGCGACTTGCGGATCGCCGGGACGCCGGTAGCGGATCAGCGGAATGTGCCCGACCTTCATCACGTAGTACGGCGTGATGGGCGGCAGCACGTCGGCGTCGCTCCAGACGCCTGCGAGCGTCAGCGCGACGAGGTGCGTCGAATGCGTGTGCACGATGCCGCGCGCTTCGCGGTTGCGCTCGTAGACGCCGCGATGCAGCGCCAGCGTTTTCGACGGCTTGCCGCCCGAGACCGCGTTGCCGTCCAGATCGACCTTCGCGATCTCCGCGGGATCGAGGCGGCCGAGGCAGGCATCCGTCGGCGTGATCAGCCAGCCGTCGTCGAGTCGCGCGCTGATATTGCCCGCGCTGCCGACGGTGTAGCCGCGCTCGTATAGGCTTGCACCCGTCACGCAGATTTCTTCGCGGACCTTCGCTTCGCAGCTGGTGTGAATGGCCGCCGTCATTGCGCGCCTCCGTCGAGCATACGCAGCGCCTTCGCGAAGAAGTCGATCGCGCCGAAGTTGCCGGACTTGAGCGCGAGCGCGAGCGGCTCAACACCGATGGTCGCGGTTGCGGGCACCCCCGGATCGATCTGCTTGCCGATGCGCAACATGTCGACGCCAAGCGCCTGCACCACCGCGCCCGAGGTCTCGCCGCCGGCGACAACGAACTTGCGCACGCCGAGATCGCGCAGACCGCGCGCGATCGACGCGAGCGTGCGTTCGACCAGCTCACCCGCTTGCGCCACGCCGAGTTCGCGCTGCGTCGCCTTCACCTCGTCGGCCGATGCCGTCGCGTAGATCAGCACGGGCTGCGGCTGCGCTGCGTGCATGTGTTCGCGCGCGAAGGCCAACGCGTGTTCGGCGACGGGCTCGCCGCGCGCCGCCGCAAGCGGATCGACGCGGAACGCGGGACGCGTTTCGCGCCATGCGGCAACCTGGGCATTTGTCGCCTTCGACGCACTGCCCGCCAGCACCGCCGACGCCCCGTCGATACGCGGCAGTTCGCCTGCATCGGCGGAATCGGCAAGCAGACCGGCGCGGCGGAAATTCGCGGGCAATCCGAGCGCGACACCCGAGCCGCCCGTGATCAGCGGCAGGTCCGCGCACGCTTCGCCAAGCGTGTAGAGATCGGCATCCGAGACGGCATCGGCGATTGCCATGCGCACGCCGTCGGCACGCAACGCGTCGATCGAAGCGCGCACGGCTTGCGCGCCTTGCGCAACGGCGTCGTAGCGCACGAGGCCGACTTTCGAGCGCGTTTGACGTTGCAGCACGCGCACGAGGTTCGCGTCCGTCATCGGCGTCAGCGGATGATGCTCCATGCCCGACTCGTTCAGCAGCACGTCGCCGACGAACAGGTGCCCGCGATAAATCGTGCGGCCGTTCTCCGGAAACGCGGGACAGGCGATGGTGAACGGCCCGCCGCCTCCGTTGGGTGACAGCGCGTCGAGCAGCGCGTCGGCCACCGGCCCGATGTTGCCTTGATCGGTCGAATCGAAGGTCGAGCAGTACTTGAAGAAAAACTGGCGGCAGCCTTGCGCGCGCAGCCATTCGAGTGCGGCAAGCGATTGCGCCACGGCGTCGGAGGCGTCGATCGTGCGCGACTTCAGCGCGACCACGAGCGCGTCGGCTTCGATGCGCGTGTCGGCGCCGGGCACGCCGATCGTCTGAACGGTGCGCATGCCGCCGCGCACCAGCATGTTTGCGAGGTCGGTCGCGCCCGTGAAATCGTCGGCGATACAGCCGAGCAGCGGCTTGCTTGCAGAGGCGTTCGTGTTCGTCATATCGTTGCGCCCTTCTCGCTTAGCGCTTCGCGGGCACATCGATGCCCGGGAAAATCTTGATGACGGCCGAATCGTCTTCGCCGCCGTGCCCCGCCGTCGACGCCATCATGAACATCTGATGCGCAGCCGCCGACAACGGCAGGGGAAACTTCGAGCGTCGCGCGGTATCGAGCACGAGGCCGAGATCCTTGACGAAGATGTCGACGGCCGACAGCGGCGTGTAGTCGCCGTTGAGAATGTGCGGCACGCGGTTTTCGAACATCCACGAGTTACCGGCGCTGTGCGTTATCACGTCGTAGAGCGCGTCGGGATCGACGCCTTCGCGAAGACCGAGCGCCATCGCCTCGGCGGCGGCGGCGATGTGCACGCCCGCGAGCAACTGGTTGATGATCTTCACCTTCGAGCCCGCGCCATGCTGCTCGCCCAGCCGGTACACCTTGCCCGCCATCGCGGCGAGCACGTCCTCGCACGTGGCGTACGCGGCAGCGGGCCCGGACGTCATCATCGTCATTTCGCCCGATGCGGCGCGCGCCGCGCCGCCCGATACGGGCGCATCGAGCAGTTGCAGGCCGGCCGCTTCCACGCGGCGGCCGAGGTCGATCGCGAAATCGGGCGCAACCGTCGCGCACGCAATCACGACGCCGCCCGGCTTCATCGCCTTGACCGCGCCCTGCTCGCCGAACAGCACCGTCTCCGTTTGCGCCGCATTAACGACGAGCGTGACGACCACGTCGCACTGCGCGCCAAGCTCGGCCGGACTCGCGCAGGCCGTGCCGCCAGCGGCGACGAACGGGTCGAGCACTTCGCGGCGCACGTCGCATGCATGGACATTGAAACCGCCGCGCAACAGCGAACGCGCGACACCCATGCCCATCGCGCCCAGACCGATCACTCCGACATTTCTCGACATACCCTTTCCTTTACGAACAGTGCTGCAGACCGCGCGCCGCGCATCGCGCGAGCACATGCGTTTGAGAAATGCGTCTGCAAACTCAGCAGATCCCGGCTTCGGCCAAACGGCGCGCCGCGTTGTACATGTGCGTTTGCGCGGCATTACGCGCGGCCATCGGGTCGCCTGCGCGGATCGCCGCGGCGATCGCTGCGTGCTCGTCGCGCACCTGACGCGAGAAGTCCTCGCGCAGCGCCTCGTTGCGGCGCGTGACGACCGTGCCCGCTTCGAGGTATTGATTGAGAAACGTCAGCGTCTTCAGAAAGTACGGATTGCCCGTCACGGTGGCGATCGCGCGGTGAAACGCGACGTCTTCGGCAACGCCGTCGCGGCCTTCGGCGACGGCTTCATCGATCTTCCTGAGCGCGGCGTCGATCGCCATCATGTCGGCGTCGGTGCGGCGCATGGCGGCTTCCGCCGCGACTTCGGCTTCGATCGCGCGGCGCACCGCGAGAATCTGCAGCACCGAGCCGCCTTCCATCGCTTCCGCGTAGTCGATGCGCAGCGGCCGGATCGCGCCATGCGCGGCTACGTACACGCCACTGCCCTGGCGCGGTTCGACCACGCCTTCGTTCTTCAAACGCGAAATGGCCTCGCGGATCACCGTGCGGCTGACGCCGAACTCCTGAGCGAGCACGGCTTCCGTCGGCAGCTTGCCGCCGCGTGCGAACGTGCCCTTGTCGATCTGCGCGAGCAGTTGTTGCGCCACGGTGTCGCTCAGCGCCCGGTTGGGAATTTTCTCGAACATATCAGCAGATTTGCCATGTCATAGGGTCATCATACAAATTTTGACACGTAGGAAGGCACCAGGGTGAACCCTGAAGACTGCACGCGGGATCGAAACATTAATGCGTCACGAGACCCGCGGCCTTCATCGCAAGGCGCAGAATCTCCACGGCACCCATCGTCACGCACACGCTGGCGGTCCAGATCGCCAAGAGCCACAGCACGCGCGAACGCCACACCCGCACGCCCTTGCCTCTCGCCTTCTCCGATTGCGTCGTCGTCATGGCGGCGCTCAGTGATAACCTTCGCCCGGCCGAACCTTGCCGCGAAACACGTAATAGCTCCACGCTGTGTACATGAGAATGAACGGCAGAATGAAAAGCGCGCCTACGAGCGAGAACAACTGGCTTTGCGGCGGCGAAGCCGCGTCCCAGAGCGTAATGGAGGGCGGCACGATATGCGGCCAAAGGCTGATGGCGAGGCCGCTATAGCCGAGGAAAATGACCATCAGCGTAATGATGAATGGCATGACCGTTGCCCGGCGCGCGAGCGAGCGCAGCTTCGCGAGGAAACCGAGGATGAGAAGCACCGGTACAGGAAGAAAGAACAGCAGGTTCGGCATCGTGAACCAGCGGTGCGCGATGGCCGGGTGCGCAAGCGGCGTCCAGAGGCTCACGAGACCTATCGCGATCAGCAACGCCCACGCAAGCGTGTGCGAAAGCTGGTACATGTGCGTCTGCAACGGCCCTTCGGTCTTCATGATGAGCCACGTGCAGCCCAATTGCGCGTAGGCCGCAAGCAGCGCGACGCCGCAAAAAAGCGGGAACGGTCGCAACCAGTCGAGCGAGCCGCCTACCCACTCGTTGTTGCGCACCGGAAAACCGTCGATGAATGCACCCAACACCACGCCCTGCGCGAATGTCGCGACGAGCGAACCGCCGATGAATGCGAGATCCCACAAATGCCGCCGGTGCTCGTGGGCCTTGAAGCGAAATTCGAAGGCCACGCCGCGAAAGATCAGCCCAATGAGCATGATGATGAGCGGCAGATACAACGCGCTCAGCACGACGGAATACGCAAGCGGAAACGCGCCATAAAGCCCCGCGCCGCCCAGCACGAGCCAGGTCTCGTTGCCGTCCCACACGGGCGCCACCGTATTCATCATCACGTCGCGCTCTTCCTTGTCGCGCACGGTGAAGAACAGCAACCCGATGCCGAGGTCGAAGCCGTCCATCACGACATACATCATGATGCCGAATGCGATGATCGCGGCCCAGATCAAGGTGATATCGACGCCCATTGAATCGCCTCCATTTCCGTTCTTCGGGTCACTCCTGGGTCGGGGCCCGCTCGACGCGCTCGGGCGCCGCCGACAGCGGCCGCGCCGGCGTGCGCGAGCGTCCCGCGCCGCCTTCCGTCACGCGCTCGCCCTCGTGCGGCTCTGGCCCCTTGCGCACGAGCCGGAGGATATAAAGGATGCCCGTGCCGAACAGCGCGAAATAAACGATGACGAAAAGCGCGAGGCTCAGGCCAACCTGGGCGGGAGGCGTCGGCGAAGTGGCGTCCACGGTGCGCATCACGCCGTAGATCACCCATGGCTGGCGCCCCACTTCGGTCGTGACCCAGCCCGCAAGCAGCGCGATGAGGCCCGCCGCGCCCATCCATTGCGCGAATGCCAGGAACGGACGCGACGAATACAGCTTGCCGCGCAGCCGCAGCAGGAGCGCCCACAGGCCCATCGCGATCATCAGGAGGCCCATGCCCACCATCGCGCGAAAGCTCCAGAAGACGATCGTCGAATCGGGGCGGTCTTCGGGCGGGAACGATTTCAGCGCCGGAATTTGCCGCGACAGGCTATGCGTGAGGATGAGGCTGCCGAGCACGGGAACCTCGACGGCGAAGCGCGTTTGCTCGGCCTTCATGTCGGGCCAGCCGAACAGGATGAGCGGCGAAGGCTGGCCCGGAATGTTCTCCCAGTGACCTTCGATCGCCGCGATCTTCGCGGGCTGATGCTCGAGCGTATTGAGGCCGTGCGCGTCGCCCACCACGGCCTGGATCGGCGCGACGATCACCGCCATCCACATGGCCATCGAAAGCGCGGTGCGGATCGGCGTGTTGTCGTTGCGGCGGCGCAGATGCCATGCCGAACTCGCGCCCACGAAACACGCGGTGGCGAGAAACGCGGCAATGGCCATATGCGCGAGACGGAACGGGAACGAGGGGTTGAAGACGACGGCGAGCCAGTCGACCGGCACCGCGCGGCCATCGATGATCCGGTAACCCTGCGGCGTCTGCATCCAGCTATTGGACGAGAGTATCCAGAACATCGAAACGAGCGTGCCGAGCGCAACCATCGACGTGGCAAGAAAATGCAGGCCCCGCCCCACGCGGTTCCAGCCGAACAACATCACCCCGAGAAAGCCGGCTTCCAGAAAAAAGGCCGTGAGCACTTCGTAAGTCAGCAGCGGCCCGGTGATGCCGCCCGCAAAGTACGCAAAGCGGCTCCAGTTCGTGCCGAACTGCCACGCCATCACGACGCCCGAAACCACGCCCATGCCGAAGTTCACGGCAAAGATCTTCGACCAGTGGTGGTATAGATCCCGGTAAGCCTCACGCCCGGTCTTGAGCCAGAGTGCCTCGAGCACGGCCAGGAAACTCGCGAGCCCGATCGTAATGGCCGGAAAGATGATGTGAAAGCCGATCGTGAAGCCGAACTGGATGCGCGCGAGAATGAAGGCCGTCGTGTTCGAAGTATCCATGCCAGGTGCCCAATGCCAACGTATGCGCCCTGGCATGCATCCTGCGTTCCCGCCGCATGGCCGGTGCGCACAGCTAGTGTTCACTGATTCGTTGAGGACACCCACACCTGCGACGAGAGTGGGCAGCAAAAAGTACGACAAAGTCGTCGGCGACGTGGGGCGCGCCGGTCATCACAGCATACGCGGCTTCCGATGAACCGGCGATGAAGTGGGCAAGCGCGCGTGGGGTTGCGCGCCGGCGTTCAGGCCTGTCGCGCGGGGTGGTCTGCCTGCCGACCCGGCAGCCTTAACCCGCCGTTCATTCGGTAAAGTCACCCACTTCAATATCGAGCAGCGCCATGCTCATCGACTTGCCGTGCGCGTCCAGCGCCAGCGAACGCGTGACGCCTCCCCCCAGCGCGTTACCGAGCACGAAATTGAACGCGCCCAGCAGCGGCAGTTCGTAGCGCACGACCTCACCTTTGACCACATCGGCGAGATGAGCCTTGACGCGCTCCGGCGTCAAGACGTTGCGCAGATGGGCGTAGTGCTTTGCGTCATAGCAGATCACGGAAATATTCAGCGTATTGCCTTTGTCGCCGGTGCGGCCATGGGCCAGTTCACGCAGTTTCATCGCTTGCCTCGACAACCTGGAAAGCCGGATTCACCTGTTCGCGCGGCAGCAACACAGACTGCACGGCGAGCACCTCGCGAGTCGTCTTCGTTACGCCCCCGCCGCCCGCAGGCCCGTTGGTGTAGAGCGTTTCGACCTCGTTGCCGATGCGCGCCGCTTCCTTCGCGTTCGCCGTGCGCCCCGCCACGCGAATACGCACTTCGTACGGCTCGTCATGATTCGCCGCGAGTGCATCCCCATAGAGGGCATTCATGCCGATCACGTCGAAGCGCAATTCGGTCGTGTCGACGCCCGTGGTCACGAGGCGCTCCCGCACGATGTCGAGCGCGAGTCGCGCACGTTCAACCGCGCCCGGTCCGCCGTAGGAAATCTGTCCCTCTCCGATGTAGCCGTCGACATACGCGACCGACACCTTCAGTGTTCCGGGGCGGGCGCTGCCGCGCCCGCCCGTCACACGCACGCGGTCTTGCGCCTCTTCCACGATACGCACTCCGCTGAAATCAGCGACGACATCGGGTTGAAGGTAGCGTTGCGGATCGTGAATCTCGTAGAGCAATTGTTCCTTGCATGTCGCCTCGGTCACGCAGCCGCCCGCATGCGGCACCTTCGTCACGACGACGCTGCCATCGGCGCTCACTTCGCCGATCGGAAAACCTAGCCGCGCGAGATCCGGTACGTCCTTGAAACCGGGATCGGCGAAGTAGCCACCTGTGACCTGCCCCGCGCATTCGAGCAAATGCCCGACGACGGTCGCCTGTCCGAGCGTGTTCCAGTCGTCCATGCGCCAGCCGAACTCGTGAATGAGGGGTGCCGTGAACAACGACGGGTCCGCGACGCGCCCCGTCAGCACGATATCCGCGCCCGCCGCGAGCGCCTCGACAATCGGCGCCGCGCCGAGATAGGCATTCGCCGAAACGATGCGGTCCCTGTAGTGGCTGACATCGTCGCCGGACTCTTCGAAGCGCAGTTGGGAGCGCAGGACGACATCGAGCACATCGTCGCCAGTGACAGCGGCAATCTTCAGTCCACCGAGTCCAAGCGCCTGCGCGATCTGGGCGGTCCTGATCGCCGCTGCACGCGGATTCGCCGCGCCCATGTTCGAAATGATCCGCACGCCGTTGCGCATGGCGACCGGCAGGACGGCGCGCATGCGCGCTTCGAGCAGTGGATCGTAGCCGAGTGCGGGATCGTGACGGCGCGTCTGTTGGGCGATCGCGACCGTGCGTTCCGCGAGGCATTCGAATACGAGGTAGTCCAGCGCGCCGTGCTCCGCGAGTTCGGCAGCGGGTTCGATGCGGTCGCCCGAGTAGCCTGCGCCCGCGCCTATCCGTATGCGCCTTGGTGATTCGGTCCGGTTCATGACTGCTACCACTCCTGTTTACAGCGGAAACACGCCCAGCACGACGCACGCGATCGTCATGACGATCGACGCGCCGAACAGCAGCGGAAACGTGAACTTCTGATGATCGGCCAGATCGATTCCACACAGGCCGACGACGAGAAATGTCGCCGGCGTGAGCGGGCTCACGGGAAAGCCGGTGGTCATCTGGCCGAGCAGCGCGGCCTGGCCAATGTGCACCGCCGGCACACCGAGCTGCGACGCCACTTCGGCGATCACCGGCAGCACGCCGAAATAAAACGAATCGGGGTCGAAGAGCATCGAAAGCGGCATGGACAGCACACCGAGCACGACCGGAATGTGCCCGGCAAACGCAGGCGGCACGAAACCGACCGCCGCCTGCGCCATCGCCTTGAGCATGCCGCTGCCCTGCATGATGCCGGTGAACACGCCCGCTGCGAGCAGAATGCCCGCCATCATCAGCGCGGCGCGCGCGTGGGCGTCGATGCGCTTGCGCTGCATGTCGACGTTCGGGTAGTTCACCATCAGGGCGATGCACAAACCCACCATGAACATGATCGCGGGCGGAATCTTCTCGCCCATCACGACCATCGTGCCGAGCACGACGATCGTCAGGACGATGTTGAACCAGAAGTTCTTCGGGCGGCGCAGCGCCTGCTCCTCGGCTGTGAGTTCGCGTTTGGGCAGCGCAATCGTGCCGCTGGCGGAGGAATAGCCGAGGCGCTTTTCCTCGCGCCTGCCGAGCCACCAGGCCATGCTGAACACGAACACGAGGCCGATCGCCTGGACCGGAATCAGCGGATTGAAAAGCGCAGATATCGGCAGATGCAGCGACGCCGATGCGCGGATCATCGGCCCCGTCCACGGCAGGAAGTTGATGCCCGCCGCCATCGAAACAGCCGCCGCCAGCACGCGCTTGTCCATGTTCAGGCGCTCGTACAGCGGCAGCATGGCGGGGATGGTGACGAGAAAGCACACGGCGCCCGAGCCGTCGAGGTGAATGAGCAGCGCGAGCAGCGTCGTGCCCACCACGATACGCGTCGGTTTGGTGCCGACCGTGCGCAGGATGCGGTCGATGATCGGATCGAGCGTGCCCGCGTCCGTGATCGTGCCGAAATAGAGAATCGCGAACACGAACATGCCGACGACGGGCGCGAGGCCTTTCAATCCATCGATGACGAACTTGCTCGTCTGAAAGCCGAATCCGCCGATCAGCGACGCGACGAGCGGCACGATGATGAGCGCGACGAGCGGCGACATGCGTTTTGAAAGAATCGCGGCCAGCAACACCACGATCGTCACGAGCCCCAGCAACGGCAGCATGTTGTGTCTCCAGTCTTGTCTTTTAGTGCGGACCAGCGTAAGTTCGGCACTGCAATAACACAATTGAAATGAATTGATCGCAGCTATCACAGTTCATTATGGATCTCAACCTCCGTGACATTCGTGCTTTCGTGACCGTGGCGCACGCGGGCAACTTCACGCGCGCGGCGGCCCGGCTGCATTTGTCGCAGCCCGCGCTAACCGTGCAGATTCGACGCCTCGAGGAAACGGTGGGCGCGCGTTTGTTTGATCGCAACAGCCGCAGCGTGGCGCTGACCCAAACGGGCCGCGAATTGCTGCCTATCCTGACGCGATCGCTAAGCGATATGGAGCAGGCCCTACGAGATGCGCGCGCGCTCGGCGACGGGTCGAGCGGCACGGTGCGACTCGCGTGCCTCCCGACCTTCGCCGCCAGCGCGCTGCCCGAGCTGATCCAGGCGTTTCGCCAGCGCGTGCCACAGGCGCGGTTTCAGGTTCGCGATGTCGTCGCGAGCGCCGTCAACGCACTCGTGCGCAATGAAGAGGTCGATATCGGCCTGACCGGCGGCCATAGCGTCGATGCGACACTCGATATCCTGCAGACGGGCGAGGACCGCCTCGTGATCGTGTGTCCGAAGACCCACCCGCTTGCGCGCAAGCGCACGGTGACGGTCGACGACTTCGCTTCGCTGCCGCTGGTGCTGACCGCGCCGGGAACCAGTGTGCGCGCGGTGGTGGACGCCGCGCTGTCGAACTCGCGTTGCACGCCCGATATCGCGTGTGAGCCGATGTATATGATGACTGCGGTTGCGATGGTGCGCGGCGGCCTCGGGATCTCCGTGCTTCCGGAATCCGCGCGCGAAGTGCATGCCGAGCGTGGTCTCGTTATGCGGCCGATCGACGATCCGGCGTTCGTGCGGCCGATTGCGCTTGTCAAGAAGCGCGGTCGGACGCTGCCTCGTGTGACTGAGGATTTTGTCGATACGGTCGATCTTGGGGGCAAGGTGGGGGGTGACGCGGCCTGGACGTAGCGGGCCACTACGGCGGAGAAGGCGGCCCCTGCATCGGGTCCGGCGAGTCGATCAGCTGGCTGAACCCGGGCGCGACCCGGCACAGTTGCTTAGCCGCAAGCATCCGCCTTCGCGCTTGTCGCATTTCGATCGGCGCGGCTCAACGACCGCCGCCGTGACTCGTTCGTACCGTTAAACGATTCGAAACCGCTCTGACGCCGCGAACTGACCTTGCCGCGCTACTGGCCCGCTCGATCTGTGAACGCTGTGGTACCCACCCAGTCAGCGTAGCGATGCCGCCGCGCACCTGTACGTGAATATTCATGGAGTTCAGCCCGGGATTGCGCACGAGAGCTCGACGGACGTCGCCAGCCAGCATGGTATCGGACCTCCGTCGCGGCGCGGCCGTTGCAACCGCCGCCGTTTGCGCGGAGCCGTCGACAGATGGACTTACCGGTGTTTGTGCACCGGCACAGGGCGCGCCGCCTGCGATGGCAATTGCCAGCGCGGCACCGACGACTTGTCCTCCGGGGCGACTTCCCATGCTCCCTCCGGGTCGGCTTCCGAACGGCACCTCGCGACGAACATTCTCGCGTGAGCCCAACAGCGCGCAACGGTAAGACGGACACCCGACGTGCTCATGCGTGGATATCGTCACTGCTCAATATAGCTTCCCGTCGCGCACACGAGAGACCGATCGCCAGTGCAGATGTCACAGGTTTTGACCCCGGTATTTGAAGGCCCTTCGGAAAGGTACGAATACCCCGAGCAGAAGGCGCACCGCGCCGGTATCCGGTGAGCTGTTACAGGCGCGGCGCCGCAACCGCGTCGCTCCCGGCCTGGGCCCCACGCCGGCCCGACGGGCTGCCCAGGGGCCTGCGGCGGGACCCGTCGCGCTCGACCTCCACGATGCGCTCAAGGTCATCTTCGCGGGCGCCGCGGCGTGGCTGCCCTCGCGGGAACCTGGGAGTCTGGCAGCATGGCTGCCGCCGGTTCATTCCCTGGGGTGCTTCATGTTTTCCGATTCGATGGCCGCATGCCATTCCTCGCTCGCCTCATCGGGTTCCAGCGCGTCGTCGATGGACGCGCTCGCGCGCTCGGCGGCCGCCCTCGCTTCGTCTGCCTCGACTTCAGGTCCCTCGTCGGTGACCTCGGGGGGCCGGATCATCTCCTTGAGCATCGCGTCCAGCTCGGGCGTATCCCATGGAAGGTGACGCTGCATTTGCAACTTGATGTAGTGCCTCACTTCCGCATCCTGCTCAGCAGTCAGAGGCAATCCCCGAAACGTGCTTTCTGGGCCGAGGTCAATCATGGCGTCCTCCTGTTGCTAAGGCCTGCTGTCTAGCAGTGTAACCCCGGTGTCACGGCCCCGCTCCCTGAGCGAACGCACCCAGCAGCGCGACAAGGATGAAGTGCGAACGGAGACAAACCCTCTGCGGCAACTTCCGGTGAATATTCGTGACCGTGTCGCATCGTCGTATCTGATTCCATTCGATGAGGTAGCAATGAGGCACGATCGGAGTGGCGGCGAGTCTCCGCCTTGTGGTTCGCGCAGGACCTCCAATGGTTTTAAGTTCTCACATGGCTTTCGCCAGAAACCGCGCGGGTCAGATGGTCGCGGCGAGCGACCTGCCGTCCGTTGGACCGGCGATTTTCCATTGCGCCGGCTGCGGTGGCGAGGTCACTCGTGCGTCCCGCCGCAAAGGCCCGAGCGCCAGAGATTTCACGATGTCGACGGTGCTTGGCTGGCTGTACATGCGCTACAGAATTGTTCCGGCGCTCGAGGATGCGGAAATGGTCGCGGTCCATCAGTATCTTTGGGTGCTCACTACGCAGGGCTATCTGTCCGAACTGCCCGACCAGCAATTCCGCGTGCTGCCGGAGCCGCGTCCCGACGTACTCTCGACATTGCGGCGGAATCGAGATTCGAGGTTGAGCGTCAGCGGCCTGCGCGTCTGCTCGGAGCGGATGCGGATGGAGATTCCGGTCAACCAGGTCTAACGGCTGCTGGAGTATTTTGAGGATGGCCATCCTGCAGTATCGGTGGCGACCTTCGTGCATGACACCATGCTCCGGCTTCATGCCCTCGAGCGCACCATTGTGGCGCTACTGCGTGAGGCTGATCTGATCGTCGGACAACCGGGTGCGGGTCGACAGTTTGAAGCGGGGCACGAGCGTGTGCGCCGGTTGGATGCGGTTGCAAACAGAAACGACGCCGCGAGACCAATAGCGTCACCGTACAGAAAAAGATACGCGGGGGCAGCGATGGAGATGATCGAACGCACGTCGGCCGGAAAAGAGCGACTGTGGAGGGCGTGGTGAATCTGTCCGCATGTAAACGCGAAAGCTCATCGCCGTATCAACGACCACAACAGCAGCGCCAGCAATAGAACCGAGATCCCCTGCCAGAACAGCACTGGTTCGCTCTCGAGCAAGGGCTTGCGTCGAACCGGAGCCATCGCACCCTGGCCGCTCGAAAGGCGCTCGAGATCGGCGCAGACTGCGAGTACGTCCTGATACCTGCGTGCGGGATCGGACTGCAGCGCTTTCTCCAGCACGAGGTCAAGCCAATGCGGCGCGTCGAGCCGGTACTCGTAGAGCGGCACGCGACCATTGAAGCCGTACGGCAGTTTGCCGCCACTGAACAGCCGGTAAAGCGTCACGCCATACGCAAATACCTCGGAGCGCGCATCGCCTTGCGCACCCCTCATCAACTCAGGCGCCATGTACGCGGGTGAGCCAGGCGCGGAGGCTGGGCCCGGTAGCTCCATACCGGGCATATAACCAAAGCCCAGGTCGAGCAGGCACGTCCTGTCGTCCTGCATCACCAGCACGTTCTCGGGCTTGATATCGCGATGGAAGACATTGCGCCGATTCAGCGCGTCGATCGAGCGGCCCAATTGCCGTGCTATTCCGATCGCGCGCGGCAGCCCTATGGGCTCGGGCGCCGAAAGCAGCTTTTCGAGCGTGACTCCCGCGCCGAGCGGCATCACCACATAAAGCCGGGTTTGCCGATTGGCGTCAACAGGCAGCGGCGCGAGCACGCCGACGTCGCCGACCTTGCCTGCGAGCCAGCGCTCCCGCACGGTCGACTGGCGTATGTTCTCGTCTTGCTCGACGCGCGGTTTGGGAAACTTGAGCGCCAGTGGCGTGTCCGGATCGGCCAGATCGTAGCCGGCGAAGATCCGCGAATAGAAGCCATCGCTGAGCACGCTCTTGAGCAGATATCCATCGATCACGTCGCCGGCGTCGGGCACGGCGAGAATCGGCAGCATGCCGACCACTCGCTCCAGGTAGCCGACGTCGAGCAAAGGCACGCTGCCGACGTCAATCACCGCGCTCGTGACGTCGTCCTGGGAGCCGCGCGTCAGTGCCAGCGCGTCGAGTCGGCGCGCAGTTTCGAGCGCGCCATTGCGCGTCGCGAGCACCGTCTGCAGTTCCCGCACTGGCACATGACGATAAAGGCCGTCTGAGCACAATAGCAGGCGATCATCCTCGCGCAGTTCGAACGTTTCGAAGCGGGTCACGAGCGCCGGGTTCATGCCAACGGCGTGCGCCACGTACGAACCAAAAGCAACCGGCACAATGTCGTCTTCGCCGATTTGTGCCAGTTGCCCGTCGCGCAGCAAATAGAGCCGCACATCTCCGGCCGCTACCAGATACGCTGTGGCGCGCCGTATGACCAGCGCTGCAAATGACGCGGCCATCTGTTTAAGCTTTGGATCGACGCGGCCCATGTGGTGCAGCCAGCCGTGCACCGCCTGTAGCGAACGCGCAGCGGCCACGCTGGGCTGGAGCGTTTCGGGTAGCCCGTAATACGCATCGATGAAGGTACGCACCGAAAGCTCGGCCGCGACCCGGCCACCCTGACTTCCGCTCACACCGTCTGCCAGCGCGATCACACTGCCACGCGCGGCGCGCGCAGCAAGGTCGCCGAGCATCACGCCGAAATAGTCTTCGTTGACGCGATTTTGCCCACGCAGACGCGCCGGGCGGGAGACGCAGCCGATCTCGAGCGCGGCGCATTCGCCGCGCTCGGGCTGCAACTGCAAGTCGACTTCCTGAGGATCCGTTTCGCGAGGAGCAATGGCCGTCCCGGCTGCATGGACCGACCTCCAGTCCGCAGCCGGTGCGTAAAGGTGGTCCAGGGAGCGCGGTTCAGTCATTTACTTTTTGCCGTGAGTCATCACGTCGCTGGTTTCCAGATCGTGTTCGATCTTCTCGAGCACCTGAGGCGAACGCTTCTTCAGCATGAGCAACCAGACCGTGCCGACCAGCATGTACGCTACGAACAGATACGGCAGTATGTTATACGGATAGTCCGGCACCGGATAGACGCTGCCGATCACTGCGCCGACCATCGCCAGCGCGCCAAGCACGCTCCACAGCACGTTGACCGGCTTGAGCACGCCCAGTTTCTTCAGATAGATAGGCGCGGAAACCGCGACGAGAAAATAGGTCACCAGAAAGCCAAAGGTGGCGAACGTACTCGTGTAACCGAAGGTATTGAGCGGACCGGTGCCAAGCATCGCAATGCACACAACGAGCGTCACGATCGAGGAAAACGCCACAGCGAGATACGGTGTCTGGTGCGTGCGGTGAACCATTCCCATCGAGCGGTGCACGAACTGGTAGCGCCCCATGGAGTACAGCAGGCGGCTGGACGAGTTGATGCACGCAAGGACGCACGAGAACGCGCTGACCGAAGCGATCAGATAAAACACCGGGCCGAGCGGCGAGGCGCCGACGCTTGCAAGCAAGGTAGTAAGCACGGCCGAATCGGCACCGAGCTTGGCTGCATCGTCGTGGTAGGCGATCGTCATCGAATAGGCGACGAACATGAAGAACAGGCCCGACAGGATCACGCTCCAGACCACGGCGCGCGGAATGATGCGCAGCGGGTTCCTGGTCTCCTGGCCGAGCGAGGCAGCACTTTCGAAGCCCACGTACGAGAAGATGCCCAGCACCATGCCCTGCGCCATACCCTTCCTGCTCACGCCCTGCAGGCTCAATTGCGTATGGTCGATGATATGGTCAGGATGCAGGGCGAGCACGTAGATCAGCACGCCGCCCACGATCACCACCGAAGCTGCCTCGATTGCCAGTGAGAGGCGCGAGGAAAGCTTCACGTCGCGTGCGGAGAAGAACCAGGCGAGAGCAATGAAAACGGTGTAGACCGCCCACGACGGGATATTGATGCCCCAGGAAGAGAAGGCATTCTGCACGAACACCACACCTGCGGCACCCACCCCCATCGCGGTGCCCACATACGCCGCGATCAACCCCCAGCCGGCCATGCCCCCTGCCATCGGCCCGAGCGCGCGCGAAATATAGATGAAGAATGACCCGGCGGTTGCAATCCGGCTCGAGAGCGCGATGATGCTCATGCTGACCAGCAGCAGCCCGAGCGTCGAAAGTCCATAAATCAGCCAGGTCCCCGCGCCCGCCAGCGCCGCGATCGCGGTCACATTGATCGAAGGAGTAAAGGTTGGCGAAACGTTTGCGATAGATTGGCCAATCACCTCGGCAAAACCTAAAGTACCGGCACGCAGGCCGGTTGACGATGCTGGCGCGGTGCTTTGCGTACTCATGTAGGGCTCCTGAAAGATTGGTGATTTAACGGACTTTGCTTAAATTTCCCAGAGTCAAAAATTCCAGCCAACTGAATTTAATTGTTCCAGCCAGGAATCCACGAAGTGCCCGCGAGCGGCACGCGTGCCATCGCTGCGGCTTCCACGGTCAGGGCGACCAGATCCTCGGGCTCGAGGTGATGCACGTTCTGCTTCCCGCAGGCACGCGCGATCGTCGTCAGCTCCATGTTCAACGTCTTCAGGTAGTTGCGCACACGGCGCGAACCTTCGTCGGGCAGGACGCGCTGTTCGAGAACGGCGTCCTGTGTCGTCACGCCAACGGGGCATTTGCCGGTGTGGCAGTGGTGGCAGAAGCCCGGCGACGTGCCAAGCGCTGCATAGTCGGCAGCCGCCGAATGCAGTGCGCCGTTCTGGAAGTAGCTGTCACTATTGCAGCCGAGTGCCATCAGCATGCCCTGCCCGATCGCGACGGCGTCTGCACCAAGCGCCAGCGCCTTGGCTACGTCGGCTCCCGTCCGTATGCCGCCCGACACGATCAGCTGCACCTGCCCTTTCATGTTCAGTTCTTCGAGAGCGTCCACCGCCTGGCGAACCGCAGCCAGCGTCGGAATCCCGACGTTCTCGATGAAGCAGGTCTGCGTGGCCGCGGTGCCCCCCTGCATTCCGTCGATCACCACCACGTCCGCGCCAGCATGTACGGCAAGCTTGACGTCGTTGAACGTGCGGGTTGCCCCGACCTTCACATACACGGGCGTGTTCCAGTCAGTAATTTCGCGCAGTTCCTGGATCTTGATCGCCAGATCGTCGGGACCGGTCCAGTCCGGGTGACGGCTCGCCGAGCGCTGGTCGACGCCGGCTGGCAAAGTACGCATCGCTGCCACGCGCGGATTGACTTTCTGCCCGAGCAGCATCCCGCCACCACCCGGCTTTGCGCCCTGGCCAATCACGATTTCGATCGCGTCGGCACGGCGCACGTCGTCCGGATTGAAGCCGTAGCGCGACGGCAGGCACTGATAAACCAGCGTCTTCGACGAGCGGCGCTCCTCCTCGGTCATGCCGCCGTCGCCGGTGGTCGTGGACGTGCCCATCGCCGTCGCGGCCTGCCCGAGCGCCTCCTTGACGTTCGCCGACAGTGCGCCGAAGCTCATGCCCGCAATCGTGACCGGAATATCCAGCACGACAGGTTTCTTTGCGAAGCGAGTGCCCAGCACAGTCTGGGTCGAGCACTTCTCGCGGTACCCTTCGAGCGGATAGCGCGACAGCGAGGCGCCGAGAAACAGCAGGTCGTCGAAATGCGGCACGTGGCGCTTCGCGCCCAGACCGCGAATTTCATAAAGACCTCGCTGTGCCGCCGAGTGGATATAGTCGATCGTCTTGCGGTCGTAGCCGTGTGACTCTTCGTGCTGCAAACGAACGAATTGAACGGGTTTGGCATCCATGGGGAACCTTCTCAGAGAGCGTGTGTTCAATATTCCTGGTTGGCGTCGGCGTTCCAGTGATAGAGCGTGCGTGCCGACGCGATTCGCTTGAAGGACGCTGGATCGTGATCCAGCCCGCCCGCCGCGAGCAATACGCGCACTGCGTCGAGATCGGCATCGCTCATCGGTTCGTACTGCGCGTCCGCCCCGAGCGATTTCACTTCGCCGCGCACGTAGAGCACTGCTTCATAGAGCGAATCGCCCAGCGCGTCGCCCGCGTCGCCGCATATCACCATGCGGCCCGCCTGTGCCATGAAGGCCGAGAAGCTGCCCACGGAGCCGCCCACCACGATGTCGCCGCCCTTGAGCGAGATTCCGCAGCGCAGACCCGCGTCGCCGTCGATCACGAGCAGTCCGCCGTGCGCAGAAGCGCCCGCGCCGTTCGAGGCGAAGCCTCGCACATGCACCTTGCCGCTCATCATGTTCTCGGCGACGCCCGTGCCGGCGCTCCCCTCGATCACGATCGTCGCCTGCTGGTTCATCCCGCCGGCGTAGTAGCCCGCGTGGCCCTTGATCGTCACATGCAGGTCGGCATCTACGCCCACGGCGATGTTGTGTGCCCCATTCGGCGACGTGACGGCGATGCGCTGACCCGCCAGCGCCGCGGTGTCGCCGTGCAGGTATTGGTTCAGGTCCCGGACCGTCTGCGTATCGAGGTCGAAATTCAGGCTTTCCATACGTACATCTCCTCGGGAGCGGGTTCGAAGACCGTCGCATTGCGGATATCGGGCAGATGCGCGAGCGAGCGAAACTCCGAGGCAATCGCTACGTAGTCGTCGTTCTCCGCGACCACGGCCGGCTTGCACGCGAACGGATCGCGGATCAGCGCGAGCTCGGTCGTCGTGCCCATCAGGAACGTATAGAAGCCGTCCAGGTCCTCGAAGCCTTTTTGCAGCGCCTCGGGCAGCGCATCGCCCTCGCGCAAACGCCATTCGATGAAACGGCAAGCGGCTTCGGTGTCGTTGTCGGTCTCGAAGTGGATGCCGAGCGGCTCGAGCTTGCGCCGCACGCCATACGGGTTCGAAAGCGATCCGTTGTGCACGAGGCAGAAGTCCTCTCCCGCCGTGAACGGATGCGCGCGGTCCGGCGTGACGGCCGATTCCGTGGCCATGCGCGTGTGGCCGACGAGGTGCGAGCCTTTGAGGTTCGCGAAGTCATAGCGCGCGGCCACTTCGGCCGGCGAGCCGATGTCCTTGTAGAGGTCGATCGAGCGTCCAGTGGAAAGCAGATAGAGCTTCGGACAATGCTCGCGCAACCACACCTTGACGCGCTCCGCATCGCCCTGAAGCGTGAGCACTGCATGATTGCCCTTCGCGTCGAAGCGCGCGGTGACGTCCATGGCGTGATTGAGTGCGTCGGCGAGTGCGGCCCAGGGAAATTGCGCGCCCTCGTCCGTGAAGCCCGCGTAGAGGCTCAGCTTGCGCTGGCTCGCATCCACCTCGCTGCCGAACACTGCAAGCCCCGCCGAATCGGGTCCGCGCTCGGTCATGCCGATCAGCATCGGCACCATCAGCTCGCCGAGCCGCTCGCGTAGCGCCGGCGTCTTCACCAGCAACCCTACGATTCCACACATTGTGTGTTCTCCTTAGAAAAATTCGAGGTAGCTCTTGAGTTCCCAGTCGGACACGTGCCGCATGTATTCGAGCCACTCCATGCGCTTGAGCTTGAGGAACTCACCGGCCAGGGGGCCGAGCGCTTCGCAGATCAGCGTGTCCGCCTCGAGCGCGTCGAGCGCCTGCTCGAGGTTTTGCGGCAACACCGCAATGCCGTGCGCGGCAAGTCGCTCCGACGACCACTCGTAAAGGTTTTCGTTTGCAGGCGCGCCCGGATCGAGTTGCCGGTCGATCCCGTCGAGCCCCGCGGCAATCACGGCGGCCGTTGCGAGGTACGGGTTGCAGGAGCCGTCCGGCAGACGCAGTTCGATGCGCTCGCCGGGCATGCGCACCATGGTCGAGCGGTTGTTGTCGCCATAACTCACATAGGCCGGCGCCCACGTCGCGCCGGTGAGCGAGCGCCCCACCACGAGGCGCTTGTACGAGTTGACGGTCGGATTGCACAGCGCGGTGAGCGCGGGGGCGTGCGCAAGAACGCCGGCGGTGAACTGGTAGCCGAGCTTCGACAGGCCCATGCCCAGCGGGTCGCCGCCGTCGGCGAACAGATTGCGCTTGCCGTCGCCGATCGAGATGTGCATGTGCATGCCGTTGCCGGGCCGGTTCGCGAACGGCTTCGCCATGAACGAGCAGATCATGCCTAGCTCGTTGGCAATCTCCGACGCGGCCATCTTGAAGAACACGTAGTGATCGCACGACGTCAGGCAGTCGGTGTACGTGTAGTTGATTTCGAACTGGCCGTTGGCGTCCTCGTGGTCGATCTGGTAGACGTCGATGCCGACCGAGCGCAGTGCTTCGGTGAGGCGCTCGAGAAACACCCGCGTGCGCGATAGCCCCTTATAGTCGTAGCACGGCTTCGCCAGCGTGTCGCTGGGGTCGCACGGTTCGAGGGTTCCGCTAGCGGAGCGGCGCAGCAGCGAGAATTCCGGCTCGAGCCCTGTGAAAAGGGTCCAGCCGCGCTCGGTCAGGCGTGCTACCTGGCGCTTGAGCGTGACGCGTGAATCGAACGGCCACGCTTCGCCGTTCACGTGCCCCTCGCAGACGATGCGTGCGAGGCCCGGCTGCCACGGAACGGGCGTGAGCGTCGCGAGATCGCCGACTGCCATGAAATCGGGGCCGTTCGGCTCGATGCCGACACCCCAGATCGCAAACCCTGCGAAGCCGGCTCCCGCCTTGAGCACCGTCTTCAAATGCGCGACCGGCACCGACTTGGCCTTTGCGACACCATGGATGTCGACGAACTGCGCCAAAACGTATTTCACGCCCTGCTGAGCAAGCCAGCCTTGCGCGTTTTCTGCCGAGTCGAAACGGGGCACGCTTCCGGGCTCGCTGAGCGGCAGCTTACTCGCGTCGTTCAGATTCATCGTCACTCCTTGCACCAACTCCGTTTGCGGTTGAAAGAGGCTGGGCACATCGCGCCTGGGCCGGTTCCGGGGACTTGCTGGCCATCGTTCAGGGCGCTCACGCGCACCCGCCATTGCACTCGTTACGCACTTCTCGTTACGCGCTCCGTCTGGAATTCCTTTTCCTCCCATGCAACAATGCTTCATGACGTGAAACAGCCGGCGCGCGCCACTGCGTGCCGGCCAGCTACGCGTCAAGCATTTCTACCGAGGCCGATCATGCACACTGGAGACGACAGCAAAACTGCGCTCGAGCGCTTTCTGGGCGCCACCATTCGCGACTTGCGCCAGCGCCACGCGCTGACCATCGCGCAGGTGGCCGAACAAGCCGGCATCAGCCGCGGCATGCTCTCGAAGATCGAGAACGCGCAGACCTCGACCGGGCTCGACGTCCTGCACCGCATCGCCCAGGCGCTCGGCGTCTCCCTTTCCGCGCTCTTTCGCAACTTCGACGTGCCGCAAGGCGACGCGCAACTCGTCAAGAAAGGCGCGGGCATGGAAGTCGTTCGCAAGGGCACCAAACGCGGCCACACCTACCATCTGCTCGCCTACGACCAGGGCCCGCGCAAAGCCTTCGAGCCCTTCCTCATCACCCTCGAAGACGAAGCGGAGCGTTTTCCGACCTTCGAGCATCCGGGCACCGAGTTCATTCACATGCTCAAGGGGGTGATCGAATACCGCCACGGCCAGCAAACCTACATCCTCCATCCCGGCGACACGCTCACCTTCCAGGCCGATATTCCGCACGGCCCCGAACGCCTCATCAAGACGCCCATCCAGTTCCTGTCGATCTTCATCTATCCGCCGGGAACCGCCGAGTGAGACGCAAGCCTTGCAATCTCGCCTGTGCTGCTTCTTATGCAACGTCCGTGCCATGTTTATCGTCATGAACTAAAAATTCCTGCTGATAAACGCCTGGCGCGCACGCCGGCCCTGTCCCGCTTACCTTCCCGATTCGCTCGCACCGGCGTTTGCCTGCTGACGGTGCGCGGTTTTCCTGCCTGCCGTGCGCTGCTGCACTGAATCGGGACGCGGGCTTACGCTCGATTATCAGAAATACTTATGAACGCGGAGAGTCGGTGCGAGCGCCTTCACCGCGTCGAGCGCCGCCCCAACCATGCGGGAAAGCGTGGGCTGCGTTCGCGTGACGCTCGCGCAGCCGCGCAAGCTCCGCCGCGAGCGCGTCGTGATACGGCTGCCAGTATTGCGCGACGCGCGTGGCCCGCTCCGCCGCGTCGGGTGCGCAGCCGGGCTTGTATATAGGTTCGCCGCGGAACGTTTCGCCGGGGCACTGGCCTGTCGTCGTCTGGCCCGGATAGAGGCTTTCGTCGTCAGGCGGCCGGTTCAGGTCGATCACATAGCGTGAGACGAGCGCGCCGATCATCGTCGCGCCAAGCTCGCGCACAAAGGCATAAAGGCGATCGAGATGCCAGTCCGTATCGGCAACGGTGAGCGCTTCGTCCGTATACAAATGGCGCAGCGCCGCGGGAATCCGCGTGCCCAGATGCGGAATCGATACCAGCAACGGCGCGTCGCCGCGCTCCAGAGAAAACAATTCGGACATCGCTACACTCCTCTCGTACAAAAAGATTGCAGATCCGCTACATCAATGCGTCTTCGGGCAGTTGCGGCAGCGCGCGCGCGAGTGCCGGCCTGATGGGGGCGTCCAGCACGCGCCGCGTCAACGCAACGATCTCGTGCGCAAACGCGTCCCACTCGCCCTGCCGATGCAGCAGGAAGAAGTCGCGCCGCCCGAGCCGTCCGGCCGGCAGCGGCAACACGGCGATCTCGGGCAAATAATGGCGCGCCTGCCAGAGACACAACGGCGTGGAAATCGCGAAGCCGAGCCGGGCCGCGACGAGGCTCAGGAGCGGATCGGTCGCGTCGAATTCATAGCGGCGCGGACTGTTGATGCCGAGGTGCCGCGCATAGCGCTCGACCTGCTGTCCGATCACCGAGCGAGGCGTGTAGCGGATCATCGGCATTTCGAGCACAAGCGTGCGCCAGTCGATGTTCCCGCGCTCCGCAAGCAACGCGCGCGAGACGACCACGACGAACGCCTCCGAAAAAAGCGGCACCTCGACGATGCGTGCGTCGTTGAGGGTCGTCTGCGTGCACACCGCGAGATCGAGCTCGCGATCGTGCAACTGTTTGCTCAAGCCCGGCGTCAAGCCGGACCACAACGCAATCTGCCGCGCCGAGCCCGACACCGCGCGAATCAGTTCCGGGCCCACGGTCGCCGCGAACGAATCCACGCAGCCAAGCCGTACCGGCAAGGTGCCCGCGTTCGACGCGTCGCCTATGCGCGCGCTGACCATCTGCGCATGCTCGAGCAGAGAGCCCGCCAGTTCGAGCAGCGCGCGGCCCGCGACGTTCGGGCGTGGGGGCCGGCTTTCGCGATCGAACAGGACCACGCCCTGATCTCGCTCGAGCGCCGCGATGGCCTGGCTCACCGCGCTCTGGCTCACGCCGAGCTGCTTCGCCGCGCCGGTCATCGATCCGGTCTCGCACACCGCGAGAAAAGCCTGCAAGGCGTTGAGGTCGATTGGCGCCTGGGTACGTCTCATGAGGAGCTCCACGGATGTTTATGCAAATGACGCGGGCCGCTTTGCGCTCCGTCTGCGCATGATGCGGCCCTGGACGGCCAACACGCGGAGGATCAGTGCTTGCGGTGATGAGCCATAAGTTTGCCTAATACAAAATAATGGCGCGCACCTGGGACGCAGAATTTGCCCATCGTTCACCCACGGGGGCCCCATGAGCCACTTTGACTATGTCGTGATCGGCGCCGGCGTGATCGGCACGTCCGTCGCCCACCATTTCGCCGCGCTCGGCGCGAAAAGCGTTCTCGTCCTCGATCAGGGCACGATCGGCGCGGGCACCACCTCGCAGTCCTCCGGGCTGCTGCGCACGCATTACTCGGTGCGCCAGAACGTCGAACTCGCCCGCGCTTCCTGGTGGGCCTTCAACAATTTCGCCGACTATCTCGGCGACGACGAAGCCTCCTGCGGCCTCGTCAAATGCGGCTACATGATCAGCGCGCCCGAGGGCGACAAGCTCGACCCGCTGGCAGCCTCGCTGCGCGCCCAGCAGGAAATGGGCATCGAGGTACAACTGCTCGACCGCCAGACGGCGCAGGCGCGCCTGCCGATCGCCACCTTCGACGACGCCGCGCTGATCGGCTTCGAGCCCGAAGCCGGCTTCGCCGACGCCTACCTCGTCGCGACCAGCTTCGCACGCTCTGCGCGCCGCCGCGGCGTGAAGATCATGGAAGGGGTGCGCGTGACCGGCCTCGTGCGCGAAGGCCGCCGCGTGGTGGGCGTGCAAACGTCGGCGGGACGCTTTGGTTGCGGCACGCTCGTCAGCACGCAAAACATCTGGACGCCTGAACTCTCCGAATGGATCGGCGTGCCGCTGCCGGTTAAGCCCGAGCGCCACACCGTGCTCGCGCTCGAATGCGAAGCCGCCCCCTACACGTTCGCCATGCCCGCGTTCAAGGACCTCGGCTCGCCGGGCATGCTCTATTTCCGCAGCTACGGCGGCAGCCAGATGCTGGTCTCCGAAGGTGTAGTGGGCGAAACGCTCAATGCGCCCGAGACCGAGCAGGGCGAGATCTCTCTCGACTATGTTGCCGAAGTCGGCGCACAGGTGGCCGAACACTTTCCCGCCTACGAAACGGCGGGCCTCGCCTCGTCGTGGACTGGCGTGTACGACGTCACGCCCGACTGGAACCCCGTGCTCGGCAACGTTGCCGACGTGGAAGGCCTCACGGTGGGCTTCGGCTTCTCGGGTCACGGCTTCAAGCTCTCGCCGGGCATCGGCAAGCTGCTCGCCCAGCACGCGCTCGGCCTGCCCACCGACGTCTCTCTCCAGCCGTACGCACTCGAACGCTTTGCAAGCGGGGCGCTGCTGACCGGCAAGTACGGTCTGGGCGCGGTGTCGTAACGCCAGCACGCAATGTGCTTTCGCATGCAAACAGGAGAAAACAGATGACTGTCCGCATTCTCGTGCCCGTCAAGCGCGTGGTCGATCCGAACGTGCGCGTGCGCGTGAGCGCAGCCGGCGCGATCGAAACGGCGGGGCTTAAGATGTCGCTCAATCCGTTCGACGAATGCGCGCTCGAAAAAGCGCTGCAACTGAAGGAAGCCGGTGTGGCCTCGCACGTCACGGTGCTCACGTGCGGCCTGCCCGCGCACCAGGACGTGCTGCGCACCGCCCTCGCCATGGGGGCCGACGACGCGGTGCTGATCGACACGGGGGCGGCCACGGCCACGCTCGATTCGCTCGCCGTCGCGCGGCTCCTGGCCGCGCACATGAAGGAAGCCGAATACGGCCTCGTCTTGTGCGGCAAGCAGGCCATCGACGGCGACGTGGGCGGCGTGGCGGCCATGCTCGCTGCACTGCTTGGCTGGCCGCAGGCGCTCAACGCGAGCGGGCTCGACGCCATCGACGGCGGTTGGCGCGCAAGTTGCGGCGACGATGCAGGCACGGCGACGTGGCAGCTCGACGGCCCCGCCGTGGTCAGCGCGGATCTACGCCTGGCCGAACCGCGTCGCGTGACGCTGCCGAGCATCGTGAAGGCGAAGCAGAAGCCGCTCGCCACGCGAGAGGCAGCCTCGCTCGGCGGCGTGTCGAACGCCCGCAGCCACGTGCTGAAACTGAACGATCCACCCGTACGCGAGCCTGGTGTGAAGGTGGACGACGTCGGAGCGCTGATCGCAGCACTCGCCGATCGACGCGTATTTGAATCCGTGGGAGTTTGACTATGAGAACGCTGGTTCTGGCCGACACCGACGTGGGATCGATTTCCGATGTCACGCTGCGCGTGATAGGCGCTGCGCTACAACTGGGGCAGCCCGTCGATCTGCTCGTATTCGATGCGTCGAGCGCAGCAGCGGCGGCGCGTGTGAATGGCATCGAGCGCGTGCTGGTCGCCTCCGCTGGCGCAGCCGATGCGCTCGCGCCCGAAACGATCGCGGCGCAATTGCTCGTCCTTGTCGGAGAGTATTCGATGGTACTCGCGACACATCGCGCATCCAGCCGGGCCGCGCTGCCCCGCGCGGCGGCACTCTCCGAGGCGGCATTCATCGCCGACGTGATCGCCATTCGCGAGCGCACACAGTTCGTGCGCTGCCTCTATGCGGGCAGCGTGATCGCAACGGTGACGAGCGCCACGGCGCGCACCTATGCAAGCGTGCGGCCCTCGTCGTTCGCGCCCGTCGCGGCAGGAGGCGGCGCTGCGAATATCGTTGCGCTCGCACCTATTCTACCGTTCACCGCCACGCGACTCGTCGAGCGACGCGCCGCCGAACAGAGTGGGCAGGACCTCGGCAGCGCGCGCGTGGTGGTTGCGGGCGGACGCGGCCTCGCCTCGCAGGAAAACATGGAGCGCCTCGGCCGGCTCGCAGGAAGTCTCGGCGCGGCGCTCGGTGCCTCGCGCGCGGCAGTCGATGCGGGCTATGCGCCGAACGCCGCGCAGGTCGGACAGACCGGTCGCAGCGTCGCGCCCGACGTGTATGTGGCATTCGGCATCTCGGGCGCGATCCAGCACCTCGCCGGCATGAAGGACTCGAAGTTCATCGTCGCCGTGAACAAGGACCCGGACGCGCCGATCTTCTCGGTGGCCGATGTGGGGCTTGTCGGCGACCTGTTCGACGTGGTCGGCGCGCTCGAATCTCACGTGCAGCGTGCGGGGACGGGCGCATGAGCGCACGCCTGCCCGCTCCTTCTGCTGATGCAAGCGCCGCCGAAGTCTGCGCCGTGCGTTTCATCGACGGCACGCGTCTGCCGCCCGAGCCTTGGGCCAATGGCGCAGGCACGACGCGCACCCTCGCGCGCGGCGCGGAGCAGCACGGTGCCGCGCCGTGGCGCGTGAGCATCGCGACCCTCGATGGCCCGGCGAAGTTCTCGCAGTTCGCAGGCTACGACCGTACGCTGCTGCCCGTCGACGCCGCAGCGATCGACCTGCATTCGCAGGACGGTCAGTTGCTGGCGCGCGCCGGCCGGCCAGTGCATTTTTCCGGTGATCGTGAGTCTCGCCGGACAGTGGAATGTGGAGAGCGGGGCACCGTGCAGAAAAACGAAGCGGACTGGATACCCGACGCGGGCAGTTTTACCCTGCAGAGGAGCATCTTCACCCGGCTGATTCGGCTGGCCTCGCATCTGCGAAGCGTTCCGTATCTGCGAAGCGTCCCGCATCGATCGCGCGTATGGCGTACTCGATCGTCTCCCGATGTGCGTCGTCCGCGCTCGCCCAGCGCTGTGCGACGCAAGGCAGGTGCCAGTCCTCGACCGTCTGCTCGCCGCGCCGGATACGCACAATGGCCATGTACCTGCCTGATCCCTGCGGAAGTACGCAGTGCCGCACAGCAATAGCGCTGGTTTCGATCGCGAAGCCCTTCCAGTTCTGATTGCGTGTATCGTCCATGGTTGTCTGAGCGCATGTGCCGAAACGGCGCGGACCCGGCGGGCTGCGCCGCACGACCGGAAACATTCCTGTGCATGTGCCTAACCAACGCTCACCTCGATACGACGGGGTTTCGCTTCCTCACGGCGAGGGATGGTCAGCCTGAGCACGCCATCGCGCAGTTGCGCGTCGATGCGCGAAACGTCGAAGTCCGGGCTGAGCGCGAAGGCGCGCCGGAATTGCGGGTGGCGAACTTCGCCATGCTGCAGCCTCAGCCCGGATGGTGTCGGAATCACCGCCTCCGCCTCGATGGTCAGATTGCCGTCCTGTACCCGCACATCGAGCTTCTCGCGCGGTACCCCCGGCAGGTCCGCATATAGCGTGATGCCCCTGCTGTCCTCCAACACGTCGACTGCGGGCGTGAGGCGGGCCGGCTGCTTCGCGGGTTCGCCGCGCTCACGGTCGGCGATGTCGTTGCGCGTCGCACCCGTGGCCAGTTCAGTGCGGTCGTTCATGGTGTCCTCCGTGATCTCATGGTTCACACCGTGCTCACTGCACGGTGACCGCGCGCGGCTTCGACGCCTCGGAACGTCCGATGCTGATGGTCAGGCAACCATTTGCATAGCGCGCATTGACGTTGCCGGGATCCGCGTGCTGGGGCAGCTCGATGACGCGCCGGAACGCGCCCATGAAGCGTTCGCTGGCATACACGCGCGTATCGTCAGCCGCTTGCTGCTCGGGCGGCCTGCGTTCACCACTGATCGTCAGCAGTCCTCTATCAATCGAGACGTCGATCGCCGCCGGATCGAGCCCCGGTGCAAACGCAACGATCTCGACACTGTCGTCGGTGCTGCCGATGTTGAGTAGCGGAAACGTCTCGGTGCGCGTAGCGCGCAGGCTTGCGGGAAACCCCGCAAAGTGGCTGGCCATCTGCCGTTGCAGGCGGTCAAATTCGCCCAGCAGATCGGTGCTGAAGAAGGGATCGCTCATGACTGGCTCCTGGAAAACCGGGGCCGACACGGAGGACGAACGGAACCACGCGCCGAATGGAACCACGCGCTCCAGTCCGCCTGTCCGTGGGAAACCCCGCCGACAAACAAATCGAAACACGCAGCGCTTGTCGCGACTGCCTGAGCGATGGATAAAATAGCGCATGGAACGGAAATTTCAAGAGGCGCCGCAGCATGTCACGAGCGAAGTTTCATAGGCGATGGCGACAGGCTTCAGGGACCGGCGCGAGTTTGCGCACGCCGCTGCGTCCCGTAGCCGCTGCGACGCACAACCCCCGGTTTGATGTGGGCCGTACTGGATTCGAACCAGTGACCAACGGATTAAAAGTCCGCTGCTCTACCAGCTGAGCTAACGACCCGGTCGACTTTTACCCTCGCCGTCACAGCGCTTTCGCGTGCTTGCCCTAACCGATATCGATCGTCCGGCGCGCGGACGGCGCTGGTTCCATTTTCGGAATGGTCAACGTGAGAACGCCATTGTCGAACTTCGCCAGAGCGCGACCGGGATCGGCGTATTCCGGCATCGGAATCGTACGCACGAAGCGCCCGTGGGCACGCTCCAGCCTGTAGCAGCCGTTCTCCTCACTGTGTACATCCTGCTTCTTCTCACCTTGGAGCACGATCGCGCCGTCCTCGACGCTCACTTTCACGTTTTCGCGCTCCATTCCGGGCAGTTCGGCAGTCACACGCAGCACCGGTCCTTCATCGACAACGTCGATACGCGGCTGGAAACGCGACGAACTGAAGTCGCCAAACCACCGGTCGAGCGCGCCACGGCCCGCAAACGGGTCAAGAAAAAATTCCTCCATTGCGCGCCATGGTTCGCGTGAAAACAGTCGCGCGATGTCGGGCATTGAGGCACGTTCGTTTTCGCTCGTCGACGTGCTTTCCCGGCCTTGCGCATCGGACTTGCGGGAGGCTGCTCGAAGGAACTTGAAGGGATTCCACCTTTTCGGATCAGGGCTCATCGTATCCTCCTCCATGTTCTGGAAGGACAACCGGATTGCATCGACTGCGCCAATTGCGCGCCCCGGCGACCTCGCGATCTGTAAAGGGTAGCCGCAAGCGCCAGTGATTTCGCACCGGAGTATCGCTGCATGACAGCAACGCTTGTCGCGGCTGCCGGAACGATGCATAAAATAGCCCATGGAACGGAAATTTCAAGTGATCTTTGCAACATGCCACAGGAGGCTTCATGGACCTATTCGACAGGCTTCGGGAACAGGCCGAAAGCGTGCGCCTGCCGCTCTTCGCGGTCACTGTCAGCGCCGCTGCGCGGGTCAATACGCCGCTCATCGCGATATTCCACTGGCACGGTTTCCGGCGCGCAACGCCGCTCATGCTGCCCGGCGTGGAGATACCGGCGCGGCCAGTCCCCGGCACCGCCATTCAGATTGATGCGCCCTGGCAGAGCGTAGAAGCCGTCGACGCCATGCTGCTCGACGCGGCCTGGCAGTTCGGTGCCTGGGAGGTCGAGCGCATCGAGCGGCGCGGCTGCAATGCGATCGGCGCCGGCGCGGCCGAAGCGCTCGCCTGCCGCCAGGCGTTTGGCGACTACGGAAACGGCATGCCGCCCGACGAAGCGCTCATCGACGGTGCGAATAATCGCGACGGCCTGATGCGATTGGCCGCGCGACGCGGCTACCTGCGGTGGCTCTTCCGACCGGTGAAGGGTGGCGTGTGGCGGGCGCTTGACGAAGCCGACGACACCCTGGATGCGGACGGCGGTCGGCAGCCGCCCTGCCCCGTGGAGCCGCAACCGCGCAGCGCGCGCAAGCGCGCCCTCGGACGTACGGTCTACCGCCTTGGGACCATCCGCCGTATCCTTTTGCCGCGTTGAAATATTTTGTTACATTTGCGATTCGCGCCCCCTCTTGAACCGAGCGTCTGGTGGCAACACGCGCTAGTGCCCGGGTTGCTGGACCTCCGCAAAAATCTGCCCGATCACCGCGACGCCATCCGCAGCCCGTACGCCCTGGCCCTGAGGCAATACGAAGATCGGATTGATTTCCGCCTCGATCAGCCGGGAACCCGGCTCGGTCGCCATCCGGGCGAATGCGACGATCGCAGACGCCAGCGCATCAATGTCCGCGCGCGGGCGTCCGCGGAACCCGTCGAGAAGGGGAAACGTCTTCAGCTCCCGGATCAGCTCCAGTGCCTCTTCGTGCGAGAGACCGCACTCGGGATCGAGCATGCGCATCGAGGTGTCCTTGATCAGCTCGGCCGTGACCCCGCCCATGCCCAGAAGCACCGCAGTACCCAGTGGATCGCGGTGGAGTCCCAGAATCATTTCGACCCCTCCCGTCACCATTTCCTGGATCAGGAAAGCCCGCACAGGCACGCCCGTTGCCGTTTCAACATCAGCGCGCATCCGGTTCAGACGCGTGCCGACGGAACCCCGGGCACGCCCACGGCAACGCCACCGATGTCGCTTTCGTGCGTGACGGTGTTCGAGAGCATCTTCAACACGACCGTTTCGCCGAACGTACGCGCCGCATCTTCAGCCTGGGCGGCGTCACTGACCACCACCTCCCTCACTGACGGCACGCCAAACCGTGCGAACAGTGCTTTCGCCTGTGCTTCATCGAGCGAGCGAGCCGGAGGGAAGTTCGCTCTGGTCGAAATGAACACGCGCGGGCGGTGTCGGCCCCGAACGCCCAGTATGCAACATCTGGCCATACCGCCACATCGCTTCGATCGCGCTCGTTGCACTTTCGGGGCTCGTGAACGCCGGAACACCCTCACCGTTTAGCAAACGGGTAATCGCCGGCGCGTGCGGACTCACGTACGCGACTACCGGCTTGTTCGTGCCTGGCAGGGAATCGCGAATCGCCCCCGCCATCAGATCGGGCATTGCCAGTCCCGATGATCCGACAATCACGGCGACTTGGCGGCCTGTATTTCCTTCCGCGGCGCGTGGAGTTCCATCCGGAATCAAACCGCGCCGGATATAGCTCCATGCGAAGCTGGCGTCTTCCGAGGCGATGACGAGATCTCAGGCCAACGCCATGTCCGCGCCAAGACCCGCCGCTGCCCCGTTCACTGCCGCGATGGTCGGCTTTGAGGGTGATGCCTGTTCGGTGTGGACGATCTGAGTTGCGTGCCGGCGCTGCCGCACAGGCAGCGTCTCGTGTGATGGAGCATAGCGTTGGCTGCGGTGCGCCAGGTCTACCGGCTTGGCATTCCGGTACTGAGCGTGGCCCATGCGATGCGCACGGGCTCCAGAATCCTGCAGGCCAGCACGCCACTCATGCGCGAAGTCGCCCAGAAGCGCCAGATCAACGTGGGACTTGCAGCGGCCGACGGCGACGACATGGTCTATCTCGAATCCTTTCGCTATAACCAGCGAGCTTCGCTGCGCACGGCCGTCTCCGGCCAGCGGGTACCAATGGAGCTGACCGCGCTGGGACGCGCACACTTGTCGACCCTGGGCGATGACGAACGCGCGCAGCGGCTTGCATCGCTGGAGCGCCGCGGCAGCCAGCACTGGAAGCCAATCCGGCGGCAGATCCTCAAGGCAATCGATCACGTTCGTCGTCTTGGCTACTGTGTGGCGAGCTGGCAGCCCGAAGTTGTCGCACTTGCGACGCCGTTGACGGTACCTGGGCATCCGCCAGTCATGCTGAATTTCAGTGTGCGCACGACCGATACCCCATCAGACGTCTCGACCGCCCTCGCGGCCCCGCTGCTGCAGTTGCGCGACGCCATCGTTCATGCGATGGCGGTGCTGCAAGACGACTAAGTCATCGCTCGCTGACCGAGCGCTTCGGTACGCCGAGCACGACGGCCAGGCCACCGAGCAGGGAAACGAGCGCGACGGCGTAAAGCCCCATCGCCGTGCTGCCCAGACGCGAGGACGCAAGACCGATGACCGTCGGCGCAAAGATGCCGCCAAACTGCCCAAGACTGCTGATCAGGCCAATCCCGCTCGCTGCCACGGCCGGTTTCAGATAGGCCGGCGGCAAGGTCCAGAAGAGCGAAAGCATGCCGAGATAGCCAGCCGTAGCGACGCACAGCAGCACCATCAATGCGCCAACGTCATGCGCAAACAACGGGAGCAACACGACCCCGGCTGCGGCAAGCGTTGCACTGACCATGAAATGCCAGCGCCGTTCGAGCCTGCGGTCGGAACTACGTCCCATCAGATACATGGCGGCCGCTCCCACCACGTAGGGAATCGCCGAGAGTGCTCCGATATGCCAGAAGTAATTCCCGCCCGGACCGCCCGGTCGGATCCCGCATGAGCAGGATTATGGTTGCCGCATGGAGAATGCCAAGCCACCGGTTCCACTGTATGGAACAGAAAAGCTGGCTAGACCACCCTATGTGTGAGCGCTTCCTCATGTGTCCCCCGGGGTCACCGCATATGTCTCATTCTCACGCCGGACGCGATTCGTGATGAAATGGCACGTGGCAAACCTGTTACGTTAGGGCACCGCAAACTCTGAGACTTTCGATGGAACTTCGGCAGTTACGATATTTTGTCAGCGTCGTCGAACACGGCAGCATGGGCAAGGCCGCGCTCGAGTTAGGTATCGTCACGTCGGCGCTCAGCCAGCAGATCAGCAGGCTGGAAAGCGAACTCTCGACGCGCCTGCTACAGCGAACTTCGAGCGGCGTCGTTCCCACCGACGCGGGACTCGCCTTCTGGCGCCAGGCGCAACTCGCGCTGCGCCACGTCGACGATGCCGCACTGGCCGCGCGCCAGGCTCGCCTCTCCGGCCATGTCAGCGTGGGCCTCGCTCCGAGCACGACAGGTGTGCTCGGTCTCGCGTTCATGCAGGCGATGCGCGAGCGCTATCCCGACGTGCGGCTGCGCATGGTCGAAAGCCTCTCCGGTTATCTCGGCGCGATGCTCGGCGCCCGGCAAATCGATCTCGCGATTCTATTTCGTGAAGAGCCCGCACAGCGCTGGAGCGTCATGCCCTTGCTCGATGAGCGGCTGTTCGTGATCGGTGCGTCGACGCTGCAAGGCATGCCCGGAAGATCGCGCACGTCGATCGCGAAGCTGGGCGCCCTGCCGCTGATCCTGCCAAGCGGCACACACGGCCTTCGCGCACTGCTCGACGCCGCATTCAAGCGCGCTGGCTACACCCCGTGCATCGCCGCCGAAGTCGACGGCCTCGCCATGCTCATGGACGCCGTCCGCGGTGGACTCGGCGCGACGATTCAGCCCGGAGCGGCGCTCGCACGCGCAGAAAACGTTTCACTGGTGAGTGTGCCGCTCGTCGAGGCATACGCGACAAGACCGAACCTGATTGCGAGCGCCTCGGACGACGAACTTTCGCCCGCGGGGCTTGCCGCGCGCGTCGTACTCGCCGATGTCGCGCGCGATACCGTCATGGCGGGCCGCTGGCCCGGCGCAACGCTGCGCCAATCCACCCTTCACGAAACCTGAAGACCCCTTGCCGCCTCCCTGATGGCCGCGCCGGCTGGAGCTTCTTATAGTTGTCTCAAAGGAGACAACTCAGATGGTGGACGTTCTTGTAATCGGCGGAGGCAATGCCGCGCTGTGTGCCGCTTTGATGGCGCGAGAAGCCGGCGCCTCGGTCCTGCTTCTCGAATCGGCACCGCGCGAATGGCGCGGCGGAAATTCCCAGCACACTCGCAATCTGCGCTGCATGCACGACGCGCCGCAAGACGTGCTGTTTGATGCTTATCCGGAAGAGGAATATTGGCAAGACTTGCTCAAGGTGACCGGCGGCATCACGAATGAGGCGCTCGCGCGGCTCGTGATCCGGGCATCATCGACGTGCCGTCCGTGGATGCACAAGCACGGCGTGCGCTTTCAGCCGCCGCTTTCCGGCGCCCTGCATGTCGCGCGGACCAATGCGTTCTTCATGGGCGGCGGCAAGGCGCTCGTGAATGCCTACTACCGCAGCGCCGAAGCGCTCGGGGTGCAGATCCGCTACGACACGCCAGTCGACGCAATCGAACTCGACGCAGGCCGCTTCGTCGCGGCGCGCAGCGGCGTGCAACGTTTCGAGGCGCGCGCCTGCGTGCTCGCGGCCGGCGGATTCGAATCGAATCGCGAGTGGCTGAGAGAAGCGTGGGGACAGAACGAGCGCGGCGAATGGCCCGCCGACAACTTTCTCATTCGCGGCACGCGCTTCAATCAGGGCCTGCTGCTCAAGCACATGATCGACGCAGGTGCGGATACGATTGGCGATCCGTCGCAGTCGCACTGCGTCGCCATCGACGCCCGCGCGCCGCTCTATGATGGCGGCATCTGCACGCGTATCGACTGCGTGTCACTTGGCGTAGTCGTCAATCGCGACGCTCAGCGTTTTTACGACGAGGGCGAAGATTTCTGGCCGAAGCGCTATGCAATCTGGGGGCGGCTCGTCGCGCAGCAGCCAGGCCAGATCGCCTATTCGATCATCGACGCGAAGGCCATCGGGCGGTTCATGCCTCCTGTTTTTCCGGGCGCGAAAGCCGATTCGCTAAACGCTTTGGCGCGTCAACTGGATATCCCCGAAGCGGCGTTCGTCGAGACGATTCGCGCCTACAACGCCGCGTGCCGGGACGGTACCTTCGATCACACGGCACTCGATGACTGCCGCACCGAAGGCCTCACGCCAGCGAAAACCCACTGGGCGCGGCCCATTGATACCCCTCCCTTCTTCGGCTATGCATTGCGGCCGGGCATCACGTTCACATACCTGGGACTTAAGGTGAATGACCACGCGCAGGTGCATTTCGGCGGACGCCCAAGTGAGAACCTTTTTGTAGCAGGAGAAATGATGGCCGGCAACGTGCTCGGCAAGGGTTATACAGCAGGCGTCGGCATGTCGATTGGCACCGCGTTCGGACGCATTGCCGGCACACAGGCTGCAATGGCTGCTGCTCATCACACTGGAGTTCAACGTGCAAAAGCTTGAAGCACTTGCCCGCGAGGCGCGGGAACTCGCCTCGCCTTCCGTCATCACCGGCTACACGGCCACGAGCGAGCCCGCGACGCCGATCATCCGCGTGCTCCCGCTCAGGCAAAATGAAGCGGAAGTCGCACGGCAGATGCAGATCTGCAATGCGTGCCGTTATTGCGAAGGATTCTGCGCGGTCTTTCCCGCGATGACACGGCGCCTCGAATTCGCCAAGGCGGACGTCAATTATCTCGCCAACCTGTGCCACAACTGCGGGGCGTGCTATCACGCATGCCAGTATGCGCCGCCACATGAGTTCGCCGTGAACGTGCCGAAGGCGATGGCCAAAGTCCGCGTCGAAACCTATGCGGAGTATGCGTGGCCCGCGCCGATGGGCGCACTCTACAAGCGCAACGGATTGACCGTTGCGCTTGCGCTCGCGATCGGACTCGCCCTCTTTCTGGTGCTTGGCATCGGGTTCAAGGGTTCGCTGTTCGCAGGCATATTGGGCGGCAATTTCTATGCGATTTTCCCGCATAACCTGCTCGCGGCAATGTTCGGTTCGGTGTTCGGCTTTGCGATCCTCGCGCTCGGCGTCGGCGTGTCGCGATTCTGGCGTGACGTGTCTGCGGGACCGGCCAGCGCGACGGCCATTGCCGAGGCCGCGAAGCACACGCTTACCCTGACGTATCTCGACGGAGGCCATGGCGACGGCTGCAACGAGTCGAATGATGCCTTCACGCTCGCACGCCGGCGTTTCCATCATTTGACTTTCTATGGATTCATGCTGTGCTTCGCGGCTACGGCGGTGGCTACCTTCTATCACTATGCGCTCAATCTGCACGCGCCTTACCCGGTCCTGAGTCTGCCCGTGATGCTCGGCACGGGGGGTGGAGCCGGTTTGCTCGTCGGGCCGGCGGGCCTGCTCTGGCTCAACCTGCGCCGCGACCCGAGCCGGGGCGATCCGAAGCAGCGCCCGATGGACCGCGGATTCATCGCGCTGCTGCTCTTGACCAGCGTTTCGGGTCTAGCGCTCCTCGCGTGGCGCGACACCGCCGCGATGGCCTGGCTCCTGGCCCTCCACCTCGGCGTCGTGATGGCGCTCTTCGCCACGCTGCCTTACGGCAAATTCGCCCACGGGATCTATCGCTGTGCGGCGCTTCTCAAATCATCGATCGAAAAGCGACAGGCGAACCACCTGCAAACTGGCTCGGACTAACGGCGGTCCTCGAGGCAATACCTTCGATGGGCGGCCGCACTCACATAACACATCCATGGAGACAACTCATGCATCCCTCATCGCTCAACGGCGGGGATAACGCGCACGGTCGAACGTCGAAGTTTGGCGCAGTGCTGCGCGTGACCAGCGGCAATTTTCTCGAGCAGTTCGACTTCTTTCTTTTCGGCTTTTATGCGACTAACATCTCGCGCATCTTCTTTCCGTCCACGAGCGAGTTCGCCTCGCTGATGCTCACCTTCGCCGTGTTCGGCGCGGGCTTCCTGATGCGCCCATTGGGCGCGATCATGCTGGGCGCATACATCGATGAAGTGGGCCGCCGCAAAGGGTTGATCGTCACACTGTCGATCATGGCGAGCGGAACGATCCTGATCGCGTGCGTGCCTGGATATGCGACGATCGGATTTCTGGCACCCGCTCTTGTGCTGCTCGGGCGCCTGCTGCAAGGCTTTTCCGCTGGCGCCGAGCTGGGCGGCGTCTCTGTCTATCTGGCAGAAATGGCGACGCCGGGGCACAAGGGCCTCTATACGAGTTGGCAATCCGCGAGCCAGCAGGTTGCAATCGTTGTCGCAGCCGCTCTCGGCTATCTGCTCAATCATCTGATGACGGCCAGCGAAATCGGCGCATGGGGATGGCGCATTCCCTTCTTCGTCGGTTGCGCTATCGTGCCGGTTATCTTTCTGTTGCGACGCACGCTGCAGGAAACCGACGAGTTCAAGGCGCGCACCCACCATCGGCGCGCACGCGAAGTGTTCGCCACGATGCTGCAAAACTGGCGGACGGTGCTCGCGGGCATGTTGCTCGTCGCCATGACGACTACCACGTTCTACCTCATCACGGTCTATACGCCGACCTTCGGCAAAGCCGTTCTGAAGCTCACTACCGCAGACAGCCTGATCGTCACGCTTTGCGTGGGCCTCTCGAACTTCTTCTGGCTCCCGGTCGGTGGAGCGCTCTCGGATCGCATCGGCCGCAGGCCGATTCTCATCGCCATCACGGCGCTCGCTATCTGCACTTCGTATCCGGCGCTCTCCTGGCTGTCATCGGCGCCGAGCTTTGCTCGCATGCTCGTCGTGCTGCTGTGGCTCTCGTTCTTCTTCGGCATGTACAACGGCGCGATGGTTGCAGCACTCACTGAAGTCATGCCCGCCGAGGTCCGCGTGGCCGGTTTCTCGCTCGCGTTCAGTCTCGCCACCGCGGTCTTCGGAGGCTTCACGCCCGCCGTATCAACGTATCTCATCGAGATCACTGGCGACAAGGCCGCGCCGGGATACTGGCTGAGTTTCGCCGCCGCGTGCGGGCTCGTCGCGACTCTCATGCTGTATCGCCGGGGCAGCGCAGCCGGGCGGTCCACATCGCTCGCCTGAACGCTACTCCTGCGTCAGCCACCGCAAGCGCGCCCGCCGCGCCGAGGCTTTGTCGCATTAAGGGATCTTAAGCTGAAGTCCCGATGGCGAACGACCAGATCGATGAAGCAACACCTGAATCCGGCTGTGGCGAAGGTGCTCAAGCGCCTGCACTATCCGCTTGATGTAATCCTTCTCTGCGTGCGCTGGTACGTCGCATATCCACTGAGTCTGCGCCACCTCGAGCAGATGATGGCCGAGCGAGGAATTTCGGTTGACCATTCGACCGTGCTTCGCTGGGCGCTCAAACTGTTGCCGGTGCTGGAGAAAGCATTCCGACGTTGCAAGCGGGCGGTCGGCAAGAGCTGGCGTATGGACGAAACGTACATTCGGGTCAGGGGCGAATGGAAATATCTGTAAAACTCCCGCCCAGCAGTTCTATTCGTTGGTCGTATACGTAATCCTCATCATATCGACATTTGTTTGACTCGCCTTCCTTAACGCGACAAAACCTCGCTGAGCACCCCTTGCTGGGCGAGGCGGTAATAGTGCTCGACCAGCGTTTCTGCCTGCTGACCGAGCGACTTCAACTGATCACACCGGTCGTCCAGCATGGTCGAACGCATCTGCCATGCGTCAAAGCCGCCGATCAATACGAGGCCGATCCACAGCACGGCGATCATTGACAGGAGATTGCGATTCAACGTCATGATTGTATTTTTTATAAGGATAGCGAATCAGATACAGAAAAGTGCCACGACCTGCGCCGTGCGCGGTGGGCCTTACCGTGCGACGATCATGCACACTGCCGTTGCCGTTGCGATGAGCTTGTCTTCCTGCCAGAGTTCGCCGTGCACGTTGCATACGCCGCGCCCCCTGCGCACGAGGGTCGCGCGGCCGGTCAGCTTCCCCGGCTTCGCGGGCCTCAGGAAGGACGTGTTCAAGCTCAGCGTCGCGCAGTGCTCCCCTTCGGCGAGCGTGGAGGTAACGAGCGTTGCCGTCACGTCGTCGAGCATGGCGCACAGCATGCCGCCCTGCACTTGTCCCGCGGGGTTGCGAAACGATGGGGCGCCCTCGTACTCGGCTTCGAGTGCGTCGTCGCTCAGCGAGAGAAACGTGGCGCCCAGCGTGGTCGTGATCGGCGGCGAGCCGTTCGCGCCATACAGGCGCGCGAGAGCCGGGTTGTCTTCGATTTCCATGAATGGCTTCCTTTTGGTGTTCTTCGCGTGTTACCTGCGTTTTGATTCCGGGGGCTCATTCGCCGCGAAATACCGGCTTTCGCTTCTCCTTCCAGGCGAGCGAACCCTCGCGCAAGTCGTGCGAGGCATCCGCCTGCTTCACGTCGCGCTGGAATTCGTCTTCGTCGAGCGTACCACTCGCGATCCGGTTCAGGTGCTTCTTCATACCGAGCAGCGCGAGCGGAGCCATTGCCGCCAACTCGCCGCTCATGCGCTCTACTTCATCATATAAAGTTGCTCGCGCAACAATTTCATCGAGAAAGCCGCAAGTCTCCATCTGCGCTGCATCGAAGGTCGTGGCACACAGCAGGAGCCTCTTCGCCACATTCAAGCCGAGCCGAGACACGTAGCGCTGCAAGCCGCCGCGGTAGAACAGCAGGCCGAGCCGCGCGGCGGGCACGAACATCTGGCTCGTTTCGACGCCGATGCGAAAGTCGCACGCCAGCGCCAGATCGGTCGCGCCGCCATACACCCCGCCATTGATCGCAGCGATTGTCACAGGCCGCGCCTGCTCCAGTTCGTTGGTGAGCGCCTCGAAACTCGCCCCCGCATTCTCGTCCGCCACGTTGCCGATGTTGAAGCCCGCACAAAAGTGCTTGCCTTCGGCACACAGGCGCAGCACGAGCACATCGCGCTGCGCATTCACTTCGCGAATGAAGCCGCGCAACGTGGCGAGGTCTTCGAACTCAAGGCGGTTCGCCATTTCGGGGCGGCGCAGCGTGATCGTCGCGATCTTCCCGGCGACGGTGAGTTCAGGCGCCTGTCCTGCTGAATGCGCGGATTTCGAGGTCATCATCAATCTCAGTGGAAATTGTAGATCTGCATGGTGGTCTCGCCGGCCTCGATGCGCTTGCAGATCGCGGCTTCGTCGGCTTCACGCCGGGCGCCTTTCGCCACCACTTCTGCCGCGCTTGCACGCGAAACGGCCACCACGCCGTCGCGGTCTCCGACAATCAGGTCTCCCGCACAAACCGTAACGTTACCGATCATCACGGGCTCGTTGATCCAGCCAATCGCGCCATAGTCCTTGCCCGTGCCGCGAATGGAAAGCCCGCGCGAGAACACCGGGAAGCCGATCGACTCCAGCAGATCGGCGTCGCGCACCGCGCCGTCGATCACGAGCCCCGCAAGGCCGCGCACCTTCGCGGCGGTCGTCATCACCTCGCCCCAGTAGCCGTGTTCATACACGCCGTTCGTGTAGACCACCAGCACGTCGCCCGGCTGCGCAAGCAGGATGGCGCGGTGCAGCCAGAGATTGTCGCCGCCCGGCGAATGGACGGTGACCGCCGTGCCACAAATCCGAAAGCCTGGCGCCACCGGCTTGATTGCGGTGGGTAGCGCACCGATCTTGCCGCCGGCTTCGTGCAGCGTGGCTGCGGGCACCTGGCGGGCCGCCTCGACCACACTTGCCTCGACGCGTTCGATCGCAGTGCGAATCGTGGTTGCCGAATCGTGTTCTTTCATGCCTTTTGCTCCCGCGTTTGCAACTGGTGGTACTTGAACTGCTTGCGCGCTTCATCCAGACGCATGCCACCCCGGCACGCCTCGCGAATCGCTTCCTCTGCGTGATGGATTGCCTCCGCGGCATCGAGCACTGCGTCTTCGTGCTCACGCGGAATCACGAGCACGCCGTCGGCGTCGCCGCGCAGGATGTCGCCGGGCTGCACGCGCGCTTCGCCCACGTTGACAGGAATATTGGTCGCCTCGACTTGCACGCGGTCCTTGCCAGTACGCATCCAGTGATCACGGCTGAACACCGGATAGCCGAGCTTCAGGCACAGCGAAACGTCGCGGCAAATGCCGTTGATCACCGTGCCCGCGATGCCGCGCCGATGCGCGATCTCGGTGAGGATGTCGCCCCACACGGTCGCGTCTTCACGCCCGCCGTTGTCGAGCACGATGACCGCGCCTTCAGGAACATCGTCGATATAGTCGCCCACCGTGCCGGGAGGATTGGCGGCTGGACCGTACTTGAGCGTCCAGGCGCGGCCCACGAGGCGGAATTCCGTGCTGCGCGCCTTGATCTTGTAGCACTGCCCGTTGATACCGAGCTTGTCGAGCGCGTCGGAAAGCGTAGCGGTGTCGAGCTTGCCGGCGCGCTCTACGTTGCGGATGTCGTTCGTCGTCATGGTTCTAATGAGTTTCCGTGAATTGGGGATGCGCTCAGGCAAGCATGTGTTCGTAGTTGCCGCCCATGACCTTGGCAACGGGTACGCCGGCGAGAATCGCCTTGGCCATCGAGGCTTCCTTCGCCACGATCACCTCTGCGGTGTCCAGCACGAGGCCGATATCGGCAGCGCGGATGAAGATCACGGCGCTGTTGTCGGCCACGACGTAGTCGCCCGCCTCGACCTGCACCTCGCCGACCTGCACCGGCACGTTGGTGCCCTTCTCGACCACGCGGCCGCGCGCTGTGCGCGCCGTCGTGGCGCGGCTGAACACGGGCAGCTCATAGCCGATGGCCTCGTCGATATCGCGCACCGGGCCGTCGGCCACCACGCCCGCGACCTGGCGCACCTTCGCCGCGAGCGAGAGCAAACCGCCCCAGCAACCCGCTTCCACGCCGCTGCGCTGCTCGACCACGATCACGTTGTCGGCGTCGGCCTGTTCGATCGCGGTACAGCCCAGGTGCACCGGGGGCCCCGGCCGCGCTTCGCCGGTGCCGAGCTTGACGGTGATCGCGCGTCCCGCGATGCGGCCCTGGCCCGCGCGCTGCGGCAACCCGCTCACCACGCCGGGCAGTTTGAGTTTGTCGAGCGCGTCCGAGACGGCGCAGCAGTCGAGCCGCCGCAGGCGCTGTACGTTTTGGTCATCCATGTTCTTGTCTTCCGTGAATGTCTTGCGCGAATGAGGCGGGTCAGTCCAGCGTGCGCCACGCGGCGAAGCAAAGGCCCGTGCCGGTCAGGGCGGGGCTGCGATAGCCTGGCGTGTACGAGACCCATTCGAGGTCGAGCGAATTGACCGCCTCCACCGCGATGATCCAGTTGCGAATTTCCGAGCTGCCCGCCTGGAGTTGCTTCGGGTCGAGCGCAGCAAGCCATCCGCTGTCCTTGCGGCGAATCGCCTCGATAATGCCGTTGTCGAGTTCCTCGTCCACCACGAAGTGCGACAGGCCGCCCGATGCGAGCACGCCCACGCGCAGGTCTTCGGGGTAAGCCTCGATCAGCTCACGCAGCGCAGCGCCAAGCTGAATGCAGCGCCGCGGCGTGGGCTGATTGGGCGGGTCGAAGGTATTGACGATCACCGGAATCACCGGCAAATCGAGGCCTTGCAAGTAGCGGCGGTGAATGAACGAGAACGCGTGGCCCTCGTACTGACCGCGTTCCAGACCGTCCATTGCCGCCACGTCGAAGTCGCGTTCGCAGAGCTCGCGAATCATCCAGTGCGCCATCTCCGACTTGACGGGATAGTGCACGTCGGCATCCGGTTCCTGGCGCATGGTGCGGGCGCGGGCGTACCAGCTGTCGTTCGGGCCCGTTTCACGCTTCGCGTTACGGATCGTCTCGCCGTAGTAAATGGCGAACGCAGGGTTATTCGTGGTGCGAAACAACTCGGTCTGATCGTCGCCAACCACGATCAGCACATCCAGCTTCGCTGCGCGAATACGTTCGCGCAACTCATCCATCGCCGCTTCGGACTGGTCGTAACGCTCGCCCATGCGCTCGGGCGTGACCATCGCTTCGGCGTCGGCGGGCGCGCGTTCCAGCAAGTCGTCGTACGTGACATGATTGCCCGCCTTGTCGTAGTAGTGCGGGTTCTTCGGGTCCACCGCGCGAAAACCGTGCTGCCAGTCTTCGCGCTGCGACACCAGCATAATGCTGTGCGACGAGCCGAATGCAGCTACCAAACGTGCCATTTCGTCTCCTTCTCCTGTGCGTTGTTGCCTTGCCGGCGTTCGTTCACACCACGAGCGCCGCGCGCCATTGTTCGATTTGATCGTCCGTGTAACCGAGTTCGCGCAAGATCGCCTGCGTATGCTCGCCCTGCTCGGGCGCAAGCCGCGGGGACGCTTCGCGCGGATACCGCGAGAGCCGGAACGGCTGGCCCACGAAAGCGACCTCGCCCATGCCCGGCAACTCGACCGGCCACGCCATGCCGAGATGCTTGACCTGCGGGTCCTCGAATACCTCGTCGATACGGTGAATCGGGCCACACGGCACGCCGGCTTTGATCAGTACGGCGGTCCATTCCTTCGTCGTGCGAGTCTTGAAGACTTCGCTCACGGCGCGATTCACCGCATCGCGGTTCGCCACGCGTGCCGGATCGGAATCGAAGCCCGGTGCGCGCGCCAGGTGTTCGAGGCCGAGCGCCTCGCACAAGCGCTGCCACATCGTCTGCCCGATGGCCGCGAGATTCAGGTAACCGTCCTTCGTTTCGAACACGCCGGTCGGGACCGTGAGCGGATGCTCGTTGCCGACCTGCTGCGGCACCTTCTTGTCCACGAGCCATTGAGCGGCCTGAAAGTCGAGCATCGCGAGCTGCGCTTCGAGCAACGAGGTCTGCACCCACTGGCCTTCGCCCGACGCTTCGCGCTCGAGCAACGCGGTGAGAATCGCCATCGCGCAGAAGTGGCCAGCACAAAGATCCGCAATCGGAATGCCCACTCGCATCGGGCCTTCGCCGGGCTCGCCGGTCACGCTCATGAGACCGCCCATGCCCTGAGCGATCGAGTCGAAGCCAGGCCAGTTCGCATAGGGACCGTCCTGGCCAAACCCCGAAATGCTCGCATAGACGAGACGCGGATTGATCGCCCGCAGCGCATCGGGGCCAATGCCGAGACGGTCCTTCACGTCGGGGCGGAAGTTCTCGATGAACACATCGGCGTGGCGCACCAGCTCGTGAAGAATCTCGCGGCCCGCGGGGTCCTTCATGTTCAGCGTGAGGCTTTCCTTGTTGCGATGCAGGTTTTCATAGTCGGCGCGGTTGTGGTCGCGGCCACCGATCATGTCGTCGCCACCCGGCGCGCCGGGCGGGATTTCAAGCTTGATCACGCGTGCGCCCATGTCCGCAAAAAGGCGCATGGCGGTCGGACCCGCTCGCACGCGCGAGGCGTCGATGATCGTGAAGCGTGACAGCGCGCCTTTACGGGCGGTGGCCGTCGCCTGGTCGTGCTGGTTGTCCTTGATTGGTGCGCTCATGGGCGTTTTTCCTCAGACCGGAGTGAACATCGGAACCGGATAGCCGCCGTCGCTCGGCTTGAACGCGACCCGCACGCGCTGCCCGATGTCAAGCGTGGTCGGATCGCAGTCCACGATATTGGTGAGCATCGTCACGCCCTCGTCGAGCGTCACATAGGCCAGCGTATAGCGCGCTTCTTCCCTGCCCATCGTGCTGCACGAGTAAATCGCGCCATTGCCTTTCGACTCGACCCACTCTGTGTTCGCGCTCAGGCAATGCGGACAGATGTCGCGCGGATAGTAGTGCGTCTCGCCGCAGTCGGCGCAGCGCTTGACGAGCAGGCGTCCATCCTTCGCCGCATCCCAGAACGGCATCGCTTCGGGCAACACCCGCGGCGGCGCAATGCGGCGCGGACCGGTTGGCGCTGCGGGCTTGGCGGGCTTTTCCGCTAGAGGATTCTGATTAGTCGTACTCATCGTTAAACCCGTTCCAAAATGAGCGTTGCGGCCGTATGACGCGAAGCCAGTGCGCCGCCAATTCCGTTTGCGAGCGCGATATCGCAGTTCGGCACCTGCACGGCGGGGTGCGCTTCGCCACGCAACTGGCGCACGGCCTCGATCACCTTCGTGACGCCGCCCCGATTGGCGGGATGGTTGTTGCACAGGCCGCCGCCATCGGTATTGAAGGGCAGCTTGCCCACACCCGAAATCAAGCCGCCGTCCTGCACGAACTTGCCGCCCTCGCCTTTCTTGCAGAAGCCGAGGTCTTCGAGTTGCATCAGCACGGTGATCGTGAAGCTGTCGTAGAGCGACGCGTACTTGATATCGGCGGCCGTCACGCCTGCTTCGGCGAACGCCGCCGCGCCCGACCACTTAGCCGCCGACCACGTGAGGTCGATCTTGCCGCCAGCCGCGTGCTTGGGCGCCTCGCCCGCGCCGCGCACCTTCACGAGCGGGCGCTTGAGCAGTTTCGCGATCTCGGGACGCGCGACGATGAGCGCGCCGCCGCCGTCGCTCATCACGCAGCAATCGAGTCGATGCAGCGGGTCGGCGACCATCGGCGAATGCACGACGTCTTCGACGGTTACGACGTTGCGCAGCATTGCGTTGGGGTTGTGCTGCGCGTGATGGGAAGCGGCGACCTTGATCCACGCGAGCTGCTCGCTCGTGGTGCCATACTCGTACATGTGACGCTTCGCGACCATGCCGTACAAGTTCTGCGTGGCCGGGCCGAACGGCAGCTCGAACTGCACCTCGGGCGCGTCCGGGTCCGGCGCCTTGAGCGAAAGCGCCGCGCCCGCCGCACGCGGGCGGCCCGCCAGCGTGATCAGCGCGATATTGCAGCGGCCCGCCGCAATTGCCTCCGCCGCGTGCGCGACGTGCAGGATCGGCGCCGAGCCGCCGCACTCCGTCGAATCGACATGGCGCAGCTTCAGGCCAAGGTATTCGGCGATGGTCGTCGTGCCGAGGCCGGGCGCGTCACCCGCGCAGAAGTAGCCGTCGATATCGTCTTTCGTCAGGCCCGCGTCTTCCAGCGCACCCTTCGCAACGTCGGCGTGCAGGCGCGCGACGGAGAGGTCGTCGGCCTTGCGCGCGGGGTGTTCATAGGCGCCGACGATGTAGGCTTGTCCATTCAGGCTCATACGGATTCCTTAGCGAGTCGTTGCGCCGTAAAGCGGTTCAGATGCCAGGTGGCGTCGCCGTAGGTCATGTTGATCGCGAACATGCGCTTTGCGTAGTGGCCTGCGCGGCACTCTTCCGTCATGCCCATTGCGCCATGCAGTTGAATTGCCCATTCGCCCGCGGTCTTGCACGCATCGCCGATGAAGGCCTTCACCGCCGAGACGAAGCGGCCACGGCGCGCCGGGTCGTTTTCATCCACGGCCATGGCCGCGGCGCACGCCATCGACTTGCCCTGTTCGAGTGCGATCAGCATGTCGGCCACACGGTGTTGCAGCGCCTGAAACTTCGCCAGTGGCACGCCGAATTGCGAGCGCGTCTTCAGATGCTCGGCGGTTATTTCGAGCAACGCTTCCAGCGCACCGACCGACTCCGCGCACAGCGCGGCGTTCGCACGGTCGAGAGCCGCGTCGATAAGCGCATGCGCTTCACCGGCCTCGCCGATCAGGTCGGCCTTCGTCACCGCCACGTTGGCGAAGCTCACGTGGGCCGCTTCGCGTGCGTCGATCGTCGCGAAGCGGCGCAGCGTGATGCCTTGCGCTTTCGCATCGAGGAGGAAGAGCGAGAGGCCATGCGTATCGCCGCGCTCACCCGAGGTGCGCACGGCCACGACGAATGCGTCGGCGATCGCGCCGTCGAACACGAGTGTCTTGGTGCCGTCGATGCGCCAGCCGTCGCCGGTTTCCTTCGCCCGCACCGCGATGCGTGCGACGTCGTAGCGCGCATCGGCTTCGCCCACCGCGAGCGCAAGCACTTTGTCGCCGCACGCGGCCGCTTCGAGCCATTGCGAGCGCTGTTCAGCGCTGCCCGCGGCGCCGATCAGCGCAGCCCCCGGCAAGCCGCTCGACAGCCAGCCTGCGCCGCCGAGCGCGCGGCCCAGTTGCTGCGCGACGAGCATCGTTTCGACCGCGCCGTAACCGCTGCCGCCCTGGTCGGTATCGATGGTGAGGCCGGTGATGCCGAGTTCGGCGAAGCCCTTGCGGCGATGCGCCGCAAGCGCCGCGTCTTCGGTGTTGCCGCGCTGGTGCGCGGGAAATTCGCCGTCGCAGAAGCGGCGTACCGCGTCCTGCAGCGCGACGTGATCTTCAGTCAGAGAAAAGTCCATGATTATTCGTGTCCCGCTTCAGGCATTGAAGAACGCGCGGCTGATCAGGTTGCGCTGCACTTCGTTGGTGCCGCCGTAGATCGACAGCTTGCGTGCATCGAAGTAGTTGGCCGCGACGGCAACGGTCTCTTCCGGGCTCGGCGGCTCGTGGCCCGCCTGGTCGAGCAGCGCGGCTTCGTCGAACGGAATGCCGTCGGGTCCGGCGACATCCGTGAGTAGCGCGTAGATCGCCTGGCGCAGCTCGGTGCCGCGCACCTTGAGCATTGACGCCTCGACTGCCGGGACGCGGCTGTGCTGGTTTGCGCTCAGCATGCGCAGGCCGGTGAATTCGAGCGCCATCAGTTCGATTTCGAAGCGGCTCACGCGCGCCTCGAAAAGCGGATCGCCCGCGAGCCCCTGCAGCTTGCCAAGCTGCTTGACGCGCGCAAGCTGCTGCTTGCACGAGCCGATGCCCGCAATGCCCGTGCGCTCATGGCCAAGCAGATACTTGCCGTACGACCAGCCTTTGTTGACCTCGCCCACGAGGTTCTCGACCGGCACGCGCACGTTGTCGAGATAGACCTCGTTGAGGTCGGTGCCGCCCTCGAGCATGCGGATGGGGCGCAGCTCCACGCCCGGCGACTTCATGTCGATGAGCAGGAACGAAATGCCTTCCTGCGGCTTGGCGTTCGGATCAGTGCGCACGAGTGCGAACATCATCTCGCACCAATGCGCATACGAGGTCCACACCTTATGGCCATTCACGACGAAGTAGTCGCCGTCGCGTACCGCCGTGGTGCGCACGCTGGCGAGGTCGGAACCCGCGCCCGGCTCCGAGAAGCCCTGCGCCCACCACGTTTCGCTGCGGCGGATTGCGGGCAGGTAGCGCTCCTTCTGTTCGGGCGTCCCGAACGCGTTGAGCACGGGGCCCAGCATGTTGATGCCGCTCGCGATGATGCGCGGCGCGCCGCCAACAAGCGTTTCCTCGTCGAAGATATAGCGTTGCAGCGGCGTCCAGCCGGGACCGCCAGCCTCCTTCGGCCACGACGGCGTGATCCAGCCGCGCTCATACAGGTGCGTGTACCACTCGACATAGTCGGCGCGCTCGATGCGCAGGCCCAGTTCGGCCTTGCGCTTGAGTTCGGGCGAGAGCTTCTTCTTGACGAACTCGCGCACCTCGGCGCGAAACGCCTCGTCCTCTACGGAGAATTCCAGTCTCATTGATTCATTGTCCTTATTAGTGATGCTCGCCGCTGTTTTCACCCTGCGAGCCGCACACGACGAGCGCGTCGAGCCCGAGCACACGGTCCGGGTAAGCCACGAGCGGGTTCACGTCGATCTCGGTGATCTGCGGGTTCGCGCGCATCTGCGCGCCGATCGCGGCCACGGCCTTCGCGATGGCGGCCACGTCCACACCTTCGGCGCCGCGCACGCCGTCGAGCAGCGCAGTGGCCTTCAGGCGGCGCAGTTCCACCACGATGTCGGCTTCGGCCATGTCGGCGGGAATCAGGCGCACGTCCTTGAGCGCTTCGATCCAGATGCCGCCCAGGCCGACCAGCACGACCGGGCCCCATTCGGCGTCACGCTTGGCGCCCACCACGAGTTCGAGACCGCCCGGGCCCATCGCCTCGACGAGTGCGCCGTCGAGCCTCAGTTCGGGACGATGCAAAGCCACGCTCGCATGCAGTTTGTCCCAGCCGGCGCGCAGCGCGTTTGCATCGGCGAGACCGACCACCACGCCGCCCACGTCGCTCTTGTGCGGCAGTTCGCTCGCCTGCGCCTTGAGCACGACCGGATAGCCGATTTCATCCGCAGTCGTCAAAGCTTCCTCGATCGTCTTCGCGAGACGCCCCGGCGGCACCGGCAGACCCGCCGCGGCAAGCCATTGCTTGCCCTGATATTCGGCGTAAATGCCGTTCGCCGGCACGGCGCCCGGCAACGCGATCGCGGCTGGCTGCGCGGTTTGCGCGCGCTGTGCTCGCTGAAGCGATTCGCCGTAGGCCGCCACGCGCGCGCAGGCGCGCAGCGCGCGGTCCGGCGAACGGAAGAACGGCACGCCGCTCGCGGCAATCGCTTCTACGAAGAACGGCTCCAGCACGTTGTTGTCGCCCATCACCGCGAGCACCGCGGGCTTGGTGGCGCGCGCGAGCGCAGGCACGAGGTGGTCGGCCTTGTCGCGCTGCGCGATGGGCGGGCCGCCCATGATCGAGAGCACGAGGCTGCCGATGTTCGGGTCGGCGAGCACCGTGTCGATCAGTTCGCCGATCAGGCCGGGGTTGCGCACCCCGATCGTCGTGTAGTCGAGCGGGTTGTCGGCCACAGCGAAGTCCGGCAGCAGTTCGGTGAGCTTCCTGAGCGTAGGCTCGGTGAGCGGCGGCAGGTTCAGGCCGATGTCGTCGGCGAAGTCGAGCGTAATGTTCTTCACCGCACCCGATGCCGTCATCACCGCCGTGCCCGCTGCGGGCGGCACCGGGAAGCGCGCGAGGATCGTCGTGGTGTCGAACAGTTCGTCGAGTGAATCGACCACCAACACGCCTTCACGCGCGAGCAGCACGCTCGCCGTGGCATGGTCGCCTGCGAGCGCACCGGTATGCGACTGCGCCGCTTCGCGCGCCCGCGCGCTCTTGCCCGGCATCAGCATCACGATCGGTTTGCCCGCGGTACGCGCGTCGCGCGCCAGCGCGAGGAAAGTCTGCGGGCGGCGCACCTGCTCCGCATACACGGCGATCGCGCTCGTCTGCGGGTCGGCGATGAACCACGCGAGATAGTCTTCGATGCCAAGCACGGCTTCGTTGCCGGTCGAGACGGCCGCCGTGATCGGCTGGCCACGACCCATGAAGGCGTCGCGCAGGTTCGCGGCCATCGCGCCGCTTTGGGCGACCACGCCCACGCCCCTGCGGCCCGCGCACGGATACGGCGCGAGTGCCTCGAAGGTGACAGGCACGCCGGCCTCGAAATTGGTGAAGCCCATGCAGTTCGGGCCGATCAGCGCGATGCCCGCGGCGTTCGCGGCCTCAGTGAGTGCCTGTTGTTTCGCGCGGCCTTCCTCGCCCGCTTCGGCGTAGCCCGAAGCGAAGATCACCGCCGCGCCCGTGCCGCGTGCGCCCAGCGTGCGTACAGCGTCGAGCACGCCGGCCTCCGGAATGCACAGCACCGCGAGGTCGATGCCTTCGGGCAGCGCGTCCACGCTCTTCACGCAAGGGCGGCCGTTGATTTCCTCGCTGCTGCGCGACACGAGATGGATCGCGCCCGCAAAGCCGAAACGCTCCAGGTTCTGCAGCACAAAGTTGCCGAACGAGCGGGGGTCGGCGGAAGCGCCGACGATCGCGATCGATCGCGGCTTGAGCACGCGCTCGACGGAGATCACGCCGTCTGCTTCGGAGAGTGACTTACTCATCAGGTCATGCCTCTTCTTGATTGGGATCCCGGCGCTGGCGTACCAGGATCAGTTCGATTGAGAGCCATTCTGGCATACCAGAACTGGTTTCTCAATACACCAGAGCCCGATTTGCAGGGTTGGTGTTTTCCCCTAGCGGCACCCATCCGCACCGCGATTGCATCTCCATCCCTTTGATTTTAATGCGTTTATGTTCCCCCTCAGTGTACATCCATTGGCCTAGGCATCCGTATAAGAAAAACACCATCTTGAATACCACAACGTCATATTGGTATATTTCGTTCATCCGAACACCAACAACCGCGCTTCCCATGAAACCTGTAGCCGACCTGACCGCCGTGCGCGAGGGCGCAGCTCCCGACCAACCGGCAGCCGCGCCGCGCATGCGCGCGAGTCTGGCGAACGACGTTCGCGAGACGCTGCAGGCCGAGATTGAAACTGGCCAGCTCGCGCCTGGCATGCCGATCGACGAGCGCGCGCTCGCGGCGCGCTTCAACGTATCGCGCACGCCGGTGCGCGAAGCGCTTCAGCATCTCGCGGCGCGCGACCTCGTGGTGATCTCGCCGCGCCAGGGCATGACCGTGGCACGGCTCTCGATCGCGAAGGTGCGTTCGATGCTGGAGTACATCGGGGAACTGGAGGCGCTGTGCGCACGCTTTTGCGCGAGGCGCGCGAGCGACGCCCTGCGCGACGCGCTCGACCGCGCGCTGCTGGCGTGCCAGCAGGCCGCCGTGGAAGGCGACGCTGGCGAGTACGCACGCGCCAATACGCTCTTTCACGACACGATCTACGAAGGCAGCCGCAACGAGTGCCTCGCCGACCAGATTCGCGCGGCGCGCCGCCAGTCGGCGCGCTACCGCGTGGCCGACCTGCGCAACCGCAGCCAGATCAGCCGCTCTTTGCAGGGGCACTTCGAGATCGCCCGCGCCATCCAGGCCGGCGACGAAGCGAAAGCCGCCGAGGTGATGCGGCGTCACGTTCCCGCGGGCACGACCGGCTTTTCCGAATTCCTCGCCGCCGTGCCGCGCCATTTCTTCGACTTCGGCACCGACTGAGATAGGCGGTCAACCTGATTAATCAACACGGAGACACCATGCCCCGCTCCATCGACGTCCCAGGCCTCTCGCACAACGCTCCGATTCCGGTGGGCGCACGCGTGTCCAACGTGCTGTGCTCGTCGGCGATCGCCGGCAAGGACCCGGCCACCGGCAAGCTCGCCGCCGGCCCCGCGGACCAGGCCCGCCTCGCGTTCGACAACCTCGAGCGCTTTCTCGACGCCGGCGGCGCGACACTCGCGGACGTCGTGAAGCTCACGGTGTACGTGAAAGACGACAGCGTGCGCGAGCACGTCAACGCGCACTGGCTCGCCTTCTGGCCCGATCCGGCACAGCGCCCCGCACGCCATATCGTCGTGCACGACCTGCAGCACGGCATGGCTCTCCAGCTCGAAGCAATGGCCGTCGCGTCCTGAGCGCGCGGCCTACTCCACCAACGTCAAACAACGTTAGCGCATCCCTCCATTCATTGAGAAAGGTTCCAACGTGATCATCGATTCCCACGCCCACGTCGTCATGCCCCCGCAAAGCTTCCGCTACATGGCGGAACTCATTGGCGGCCGCGCCAACCCGTCGACCAACCCGAACATCCCGGACGAAGCCGTGCGCAAGCAAGCCGAGGAACTTGTGCGCAGCATGGACGCCGTCGGCACCGACGTTCAGTTCATCTCGCCGCGCCCCTACCTGCAAATGCATTCGGTGAAGCCTGCGCGCGTGACCGAGTTGTGGACGCGTCACTGCAACGACCTGATCAAGCGCTTCGTCGACATGTTCCCGGACCGCTTCCGTGGCGTGGCCGGCCTGCCGCAGTTCATGAACGAATCGCCTGCTGAAAAATGCGTGGCCGAACTGACGCGTTGCGTGAACGAACTGGGCTTCGTCGGCACACTGCTGAACCCCGATCCGACCGAAGGCGAAGGTCCGGCGCCGGCCGGTCTCGGCGATCCGTTCTGGTATCCGCTCTATGAAGCGATGACGGCGCTCGACGTGCCAGCGCTGATCCATTCGGCAGGCAGCTGCAGCCCGCGCGAGTCGTACACGCTGAAGTTCATCAACGAAGAAAACATCGCGGTCATTTCGCTGCTCGAATCGGACGTGTTCCAGAAGTTCCCGAGCCTGAAGATTGTGGTGGGCCACGGCGGCGGCGCGATCCCCTACCAGATGGGGCGCTTCCGCTCGTGGGCCGTGCGCCGCAACCATCCTCAGACCTTCGACGAGCAACTTCGCAAGCTCTACTTCGACACCTGCAACTACTCGAAGGAATCGATCGAGCTGCTGCTCAAGGTGGCAGGCACCGACAACGTGCTGTTCGGCACTGAAAAGCCGGGCACGGGCAGCGCGCGCGATCCGATCTCGGGCCGCGACTACGACGACATGAAGCCGGTGATCGAAAGCATCGAATGGCTCACGGAAGCGCAGCGCAAGAACGTGTTCGAGTGCAACTGCCAGCGCGTCTACCCGCGCGCGTTCCGCCACTATCAGGAGGCCTGACCATGGCCATGACCGCTGAAGAAAACGATCTGCTCACGCGCGTCGAAAACGGCGCACCGATGGGCGAGATGATCCGCCAGCATTACTGGATTCCGGCGGTACCCTCGGCAAAGCTCGCTGCGGACGGCGCGCCCGTGCTGGTACGCCTGCTCGGCACGAACTACGTGGCGTTCCGCACGACCGACGGCAAGGCCGGCCTGGTCGACGAGCTTTGCCCGCACCGCAAGACCTCGCTGATGATGGCGCGCAACGAGAACAACGGCCTGCGCTGCATCTTCCACGGCTGGAAGGTGAGCGTGGAAGGCCAGGTGGTCGAGGCGCCGAACCAGGTGGGCGACCAGGCGCAGTTCTGCAAGCGCGTGAAGACGAGCCAGTACGGCGTGGAAGAGCGCGGCGGCATCCTCTGGGTGTGGCTCGGCAAGGGTGATACGCCGCCGCGCTTCCCCGACCTGCCGTTCACGCAACTGCCCGCCGACCAGCGCGCGGTCACGAGCGTCGAAGTGCCGACCAACTGGGTGCAGGGCGTCGAGGCGTCGATGGATTCGTCGCACGTGGGCGTGCTGCACGAATCGACCACGCAGATCACGGCTGGCGGCGGTAATGAACGCTTGCACATGACGAAGGCGCTCGCGCCGCGTCTGGAGTTCGAGGAGCGGCCGTACGGCTATCGCTACGCCGCGCTGCGCGATCTGCCCGACGAGAACGTCTACGCACGCGTGAACAACTTCGTGATGCCGTGGTACGGCATCATCTGCGCGCCGGACTCGAACGGCCCGAGCACGGTGTTCTTCTCCACGCCCGTGGACGACGTCACGCACCGCGCCTGGTTCGTGCACTTCAACCCTACGCGCAAGCTCGGCATGACGGTGATGTCGGCCACGCCCGATGTGTGGAACTTTCCCCCGCTGCCGCCCGGCACGCGCGAAACCGGCTTCGGCCAGAACCGCGATCTCATGAAGCGCGGCCACGCCACGGGCTTCCACCAGCACCTGGGCACCGAAGACTTCGCGATGTTCCTGGGCCAGGGGCCGATTGCGGACCGCACCACCGAACAGCTTTGCTCCGCCGATGGCGCCGTGCTGCGCGTGCGCGTGCTGCTGCTCAAGTCGGCGCGCGAGTTCATGGCGGGCAAGACGCCCACGCTCGCCGACAGCCCCGAGCTCGACTACTCGCGCGCGATCTCGATCGGCGGCGTGCTGCCGAGCGGCTCGGACTGGCGCTCGCTGACCGAAACCGCCTGAGCGCCACGTAGTCGCCCGCACAACACGGTATCTCCGGAATGACTTCGATGCTTGTCCCCCTGCTGCTCACGCTGCGCGTCGCCGCGATCGACTCCCCGACTTCGCTCGTCAAGTCGTACACGCTCGAAGCAGCCGACGGCGCGCTGCTGCCCGGCTTCGAGCCGGGCGCGCACCTCCAGATCGAGATCCCGTCCGCGACGGGCAGCGCGCCGCATTGGCGTTCGTATTCGCTAATCCACCTCGATCCGTGCGTCGATCCGCGCGACGGCGTGCACGCCTACCGGCTCGGCATCCGCCGCGAGGACGAAGGCCGTGGCGGCTCGCGCCACATGCACGCGCTGGAAGTGGGCGCCACGCTCAACGTGCGCGCGCCGGTCAACCACTTCCCGCTCGCAGCGCCGCCGCGCGTGCTGCTCATCGCGGGCGGCATCGGCATCACGCCGATCGTCTCGATGGCCAGCGCCCTCGCGGCCCAGCAACGCGAATTCGAGCTGCATTTCAGCGGCCGCACGCGCGAGGCGCTGCCTTTCGTCGACGAACTTCGCGCGCTCGCGGGCGAAAAGCTCGTGCTGCACGCCGATGACGATCCGGCCACGCGCCTCTCGGTCGACGCGCTGCTCAACGGCGCGCAGGTGAACCAGCCGATCTACGTCTGCGGGCCGGCGGGCATGATCGAAGCGGTGCTCGCAGCGGCGCGCAAGCGTGGCTGGCACGAATGCGATCTGCACTACGAACTGTTTACCGAGGCTGCGCCCCAAGAAGGCGACGCCGCATTCGAAGTCGAGCTGAAGTCGTCGGGCAAATGCTTCACGGTGGCCGCCGACAAGTCGCTGCTCGACACCCTGATCGAAAACGGCGCCGACGTGATGTACGACTGCCGCGCCGGCTACTGTGGCCTGTGCACGACCAAGGTAAGCAGCGGCCAGATCGAGCATCGCGACGTCTATCTCTCCGAGGCCGACAAGGCGGCCGGCAAGGTCATGCAGGTTTGCGTGTCGCGCTGCAAGAGCGGCCGCCTCGTGCTCGACCTCTAACACTTTCAACGCAATTCAAGCGGAATTCAGAATGAGCGAAATCCTGGTTACTTATGAACTCGACGGCCCGGTCGCCCTGATCGGCCTGAATCGCCCCGACAAGCGCAACGCCATCAACGAAGAGGTGATCGCGCAACTGCGCGCCGCCATCATGCGCGCGGGCGAGGAAGCCGACGTTGGCGTGCTGTTCGGGCACGGCGGCAACTTCAGCGCCGGTCTCGATTTGCGCGAAGCGCTTTCACGCGCGACCGGCGAGACCGCAGCCCCGCGCAAGCGCCGCCGCCACTCGTGGCACGAAGTGTTCGACATCATCGCGCGCGGACCGATTCCGTTCGTCGCGGCGCTGCACGGCGCCGTGGTGGGCGGCGGCCTCGAGCTCGCCACGGCGGCACACGTGCGCGTGGGCGACTCGACGGCGTTCTTCGGCTTACCCGAAGGCCAGCGTGGCATTTTCGTGGGCGGCGGCGGCACGGTGCGCATTCAGCGCGTGATCGGCTACACGGTCATGGCCGACCTCATGCTCACGGGGCGCCTGCTTTCCGCCGAGGAAGGCTTGCGCGAGCACGTCATCACGTATCTCACGCCGCCGGGCGAAGCGCTCGTCAAGGCGAAGGAACTGGCCGCGAAAATCGCCCAGAACGCACCCGACACGAACTGGCGCATCACCAACCTGCTGCCGCGCGTGAACGATCTTTCGCACGAGGACGGCCTCTTCCTCGAATACATGAGCTCGAACATGGCGCGCTCCCCCGAAACCGCGAAGCGCCTGCAGGAATTCGTGGACGGCAAGGCTAAGCCGCTGGAGCGTCCCGACGCCCAGAAGACCCCGGCATAACGACAGCGTGAGGCGCAACGAATCATGAATGCAGCAAACGAACTGAATCCGCAGGAAGCGGCCGCGCGCGAAGCGGCGCTCGCACACGTGAAGGCTGCCGGGAAGGCCGCCGCGCAAATCCCGGTCGGTGACGCTACGCCGCGCCCAGTCGCACAGGCCGCCGTGATCGGCGCGGGCACGATGGGTGGCGGCATTGCGATGGCGCTCGCCGCCGCGGGCATCCCCGTCACGCTGGTCGACGCGAACGAGGAAGGCCTCGCGCGCGGCCTCGCCCGCATTCGCGACAACTACGAAAGCAGCGTGAAGCGCGGCAAGCTCGACGCCGCCGTGCGCGACGAGCGCCTCGCGCGCATCACGGGCTCGCTCTCGATCGCCGACGTGAAGAACGCCGACATCGTGATCGAGGCCGTATTTGAAGACCTCGCGCTCAAGCAGGGCATCTTCCGCGAGCTGGACCTGCACGCGAAGCCGGGCGCCGTCCTCGCCACCAACACCTCGGGCCTCGACATCGACGAGATCGCCACCATCACGAAGCGTCCCGCCGACGTGGTGGGCGCGCACTTCTTCAGCCCCGCGCACGTGATGCGCCTGCTCGAAGTCGTGCGCGCCGCGCAGACCGCTGACGACGTGATCGCCACGCTCATGGATCTGGGCCGCCGCATGGGCAAGGTTTCGGTGCTCTCGCGCATCTATCCGGGCTTTATCGGCAATGCGCTATTTCGCAACTACAACCGGGAAGCGCACTTCCTTGTCGAAGACGGCGCGCTGCCGCACGAAGTGGACGCGGCGCTCAAGGAATTCGGCTACGCGATGGGCATCTTCGCCGTGCACGACATGGCCGGCAACGACGTGGGCTACCAGACGCGCAAGGCGCAGATGGCGGCGCGCCCCACCGACCGCCGATGGAACGATCTCATCATGAAGCTCGTGGAGATGGGGCGCCTCGGCCAGAAAAGCGGCAAGGGCTGGTATCGCTACGAGGCGGGCAGCCGCGAGCCGCAGCGCGATGCGGAACTGGAGCGCTTCATCGTCGAGGAATCGGGGCGCATGGGCATTACGCGCCGCCCGATTTCCGCGGATGAAATCGTCAAGCGCTGCGTGTACGGCATGATCAACGAAGGCGCGAAGCTGCTCGAACAGGGCATTGCGCTGCGCGCAAGCGACATCGACGTGGTCTACGTGACGGGCTACGGCTTTCCCGCGCGGCGCGGCGGCCCGATGTACTACGCAGACCAGATCGGCCTCGCGAACGTCTATCGCGACATCAAGCGACTCCATGAGGAGTATGGCTACTGGTGGAAGCCCGCACCGCTGCTCGAAAAGCTCGCGGCGGAAAACGGCCGCTTCGGCGATCTGTGACGCAACCTTTGTCCTGCAGCCGCCGCGCGTTCGCGCACGGCGGCCGTTACGCATGCGCCCGGGCGGGCAACGCTTTCACTCTTCGTCCTGCTCTCCGTCGAGCGGCTCGGCTTCGGCCGACGCCGTTTCGCGCGCGTGGCTCATCGGCGCATCGTTGAAGAACTCGGCCGGCAACGTGGCGAGGAACTCCGAGAAGCCCGCGTCGCCGCCGGGCGAATGCTGTGCCATGACCTCCTCGGCGGTCGCCTCGTCGCCCGAAAGAAGCGCTTGCGCGAGGCGCTGGTGGTCGGCGATCACCTTTTCCCGGCGGCTCGGCGCCAGAAACAGCTTGGGGCGGTAGCGTGAAATCAGGCGGCGGATCGCCCGGATCTGCTCGGCCAGGTAGTCGTTGTGACATGCCTGGCAAATTACCTCGTGGAATTCGGCGTTGCTGCGCGCAAAACGGCGGGCGTCACTCTGGTTCAGCGCTTCCACGCCTTCGTCGATCGTGCGCTGCAGTTCCACGCGCTGCTCGTCGTTCATGCGGCGGGCAGCCAGGCGCGCCGAAACGGATTCCAGCTCGTGCAGCAGTTCGAGCATGTTCCGCAGCTGCGGGACCGTCATCTTTGTCACGAACACGCCCTGGCGCGGCACGATCTGCACATACTGCTGCGCAGCAAGCTGCTGCAGCGCCTCGCGTATGGGCGTGCGCGACACATTGAAGCGGGCGGCGAGCGCGCGCTCGTCGAGCGTCGCGCCCGGCACGAGTTCGCCTCGCTCGATTTCCGATTCCAGGAGCGCCTTGATTTCGGCCGAGCGGCTCAGTTTGGGTGGCAGACTCATTGAATGGCTGACAGTGGGGTCAAAGGGCCATATCGACGGCTCGCGACCGCCAATGGCGTTTAAAATTCATATGATACCGTGCAGGTATACCAAACGCCCAGCTGTGTGTTACCCCAATAAAAAGAATGACTGATTCCCCGAGTATCGGGTTCGGCGCACTCGCGACGCTGCCATCGCGAGAGCCGTGAGACGCCACAGTGGCCGCGGCGCGTTTGCGATCAGCACGTGTTCGCATTGACTCGGCAGGGCGTCCGTGCGCGAACGTCGACTCAACCCGCGCAAGCGAAATTGCATTCTCTTTGCCCCGGCTTGCCACCGCTCGCCTTGAGCGCGAATGCCCGCCAGGTCCATGAGACTTTGGCGGGCACGCGGATGAGTCAGCCTGAACTAGCCGAGGTTACTGAACAGGATTCCTAAAAAATTCGCCGACATCCAGAGATCCCAATCCAGCTGCCGGCGCGTCGCGAAATCTTTAGAAAGTGTGTCGAATACCGATCTGCATGGCCAGTTGGTTGGCCGTGGTCGATGCGAGGTTGCCGTACAGAGAACCACCCGCGCCCGGAACCGAGTACGGCGTCGAAACGAGGAAGCTGTCCGCGAACTTCTGCCCTGCGAACGCATGCTGGAATACACCGAACATGTAGACATCGGTGCGTTTCGAAAGGTGATAGTCCACGCCGGCACTGTAGAGGTTGTACTTGCCGAGGCGGTGCTGGTCTACATAAGTGAAGCCGCCACCTACCGTGAGCATCGGTGAGATCTTGTAGCTCGTGCCGACCTCGTAGGCATTTACCGTGACTACACCGAGCGGGCTCTTCGACGCATTCGTGTACGTGTACACACCATTTATCGACCACGCCTCGTTCAGGTTCACCATGCCGCCAACGGCGACCGTGTAGATCGATTCCGCGTCGAGCGCAACCTGCGCCATCGTGCCGACGCCGCGCGTTGCATTGCCCCCGTCCGTCTTTGTGATCACGGCAGCCATCGAATATGGTGCGTTGAAAGTGCCGGTCGGGCTGTACTTGATCCCGCCGCTAATTACCCGCGGGTTGCCGGTCGGCGTGCCGCCGAAGGCGCCCGCAATATTGCTGAAGCCATACATCACGCCCGCGCCGAAGCCATGCCAGTTAGGCGTTTCGTAGCGCACCATGTTGCTCACCGGCTCGCCCGCGAGGCGGTCGATGTCGTAGGCGCCGTGGAACGCGTATGAAGGCGCGAACTGAGCGACGTTCGTGTAATAGGAGATGTAGTCGTAGGTGAAATCGTAGTCGTAGCCGGCGATCAGCGTACCGAACCTGTCGCTCGACAGACCCACGAACGCGCGGCGTCCGAACAACGCGCCACCGTGGCCCGCAGCGCCGGTGTTCAGCGAAAAACCATTCTCCAGAGTGAAGATCGCCTTCAGTCCACCGCCCAGATCCTCCACGCCTTTCAAGCCCCAGCGTGACGCCTGGTTGATACCGTCATCCATTTTCCAGAGCGAATGACCGCCCGCGTTGCTCACATAGGTGAGACCATTGTCGATGATCCCGTACAGCGTCACGCTGCTTTGCGCGTGCGCGCCACCCGCCACCACGGCCGCTATCGCGCCCGCCAAAAGCTTCTTCTTCACTTGACGATCTCCTGAAATTGCGGGCTTTAGCACCCGCTTTATTTACTGCTGTATTTCCGTCGGCCGCCGCCGGCTTCGAACTACTTGCTGCGAGAGAGGTGGCGCGAGGCGAGGAAGTAATGCACGGCCGACCATACGAGCGCCAGGCTGACCGCCAGCATCGCGTAGCGAATGCCGTAAGCCGAAGCGTCGTGACACGCTGATGCGAAGGGCCCCTGAACGGCGGCGACTGCGCCATGCGGACCGTGTGCGCCGCCCGCCCCACAAACCAGCTTGTACTGGCCTTGCGTGAACTGGCGTACCGCAAGACGATCGCTAAGCAATCCTACGGTTGTCGGCCCCAGGCCCTGACCCACTAGATTCATGAGCAGGAACACACAGGCCGATGCCGTGGCGCGCATGCGCGGTTCGACGATGCCATGCACGACAGCGAAGGTCGGGCCGTTCCACATGCTCAGCAAGATCGTGGCGCCGAAGATCAGCGCGACCGCGGCGGGCCATTGCTCCAGAGTGAGCGCGAATGCCACGAGCGGGAAGCCGATTGCCGTGCCGAGCGCGGGCACCCAGGCATACCAGCGGCGATTCTTCGCGCCCAGCGAATCGGCGAGCAGGCCGCCCAGCGGGTTGCCGAGAAGGCCGCCCACGCCGATCATGAGGCCGAAGATCAGACCAGCCTGCGCAAAGCTCAGGCCGTACACGCGGTTCAGATAGATGGGGATGAACAGGTTGACGCCGTACTGCGCGAAGCCGCCGATCACAGTGCCGAGCAGCATATGCACGAAGGCGCGGCTCTTGAACAGAACGGCAAGCACATCGCTCAGCGGCGGCACGGGGGCCGCGGCGTGCGCACCGCCCTCCTCCGCCCCGCCACGCTTCGGTTCGCGCAGCGTGATCCAGGCAAGCAGCCCAAAAATGAGTCCCGGCAGGCCGACCACGAAGAACACCGGGCGCCAGCCCATGTGCTGGACCATCAAGCCGCCGCCTAGCGCGCCGGCAAGCACGCCGATGGGCGGCCCGAACGCATAGATGGAGAGCGCGCTTGCGCGGCGGCGCGGGCCGAACTGGTCGGAAATCAGCGAATGCGCGGTGGGCGTGCTGCCCGCCTCGCCAATGCCCACGCCAAGCCGGTAGACCAGCAGTTGCCAGTACGCGCCAGCGGTGCCGCACAGCGCCGTCATGACCGACCAGGCGCCAATAGAAAGCGCGATCAGCACGACACGGTTGAAGCGCTCGGCAAGACGCGCGATCGGCAGACCCAACAGCGAATAGAAGATCGAAAACGCGAGCCCATTCAGCAAGCCGAGTTGCAGATCGCTCAGGTTCATCTCGATTTTCATCGACTGGCCGACGACCGCGATGATGATCCGGTCGACAAAACTCGATGCGTAGATCAGAACCAGGAGCAGCAGAAACCAGCTGCGGTACCAGCCAGCTTCAGACCGGGCTCCGATGTTCTGGGCTGTCAGTTCCTTCATTGTGGTGTCTCCGAGGTGAGCCTCAGTCATGCTTGGCTCGCCGTTTGTATGCCACAAAGCGTCTGTGGGATTTTTTATGGATTCTGTAGCATAATTTTTGGGTGCGCAAGGCTAACTCGCGTCAACGGCATCCTCGTTTTCACTAGGGCGAATCATCTAATCAATGCAGCCGCCGGAGACCGGAAAAGTCACAGCGGGCCGCAAAGGCGCGCTGGCCAAGGCGCTGCCGGCACGAGGCGGCCAACTGCAAAAGGACGAAGAGGGTGAGACGCGACAAGCAGAAATTTGTTGCGCACGCAACGAATATGGCCGACCAGCGTGTCACTCATCTGGTGCCATTTAAAGTTTTATGTTTGGTGCCGCGGATACTACGAGTGGCGCGCCTGGTATGAGTCGCCAGTTTTTCCCGCGCAGGATTGTGGCAGGAACCCCGTTCCTGTAGCTACGTCTGGTCCACTGGACGAAAAACCAGCTCAATAACGTTCAGGTCGCTCTCTCGGCCGATTTGTCGCCGCAGGCACAAATGCAATGATTCACACGCGCGGCCCCTCGGCGAACGCACTGTGTCGTGGGCTGGGCATCGCACAGGCGCGCAAGCAGATCCATCGAGCCAATAACTTACGTCAGAAGTCGAGACTGTACAGCGTCTACACACGGTGGCTGCAGGGAACCCGCGCACCGCCTGGCGCATAAAGAAGGCGACTCCCGAAGCCCCATTCCCCCTCCCTGCAGGCCCCTCATGCGTTAATGTCGCGCTCGCTGGCGAGCCACGCTCGCCATCCACCAAATTCGGATATATCGGTTCCCGACAGCACGCCATAGGGTTCACACAGGAAGCCGGTCACCCACGAGCCGTCCGACAGTTCGACCTTCCCCAGTACGAGCGGAGACGGCACGGTTGCCATGAACGAGCCCAACTCGACGCTCGGCATTTCCCAGACTTCGACGGCAACCCTGGCGCCGTTCTCAGCAACTCGCCACAGTCCCGGGCGTCTAGTGCCGTCCGCAGAAGCCGGCAGCGCGGCCAGCCGATAATGGGCTGCCGTATGCGTTACCTGCATCCGTTGCGCGCCTCGCGAAACCAGGTCCTTGTTCAGCGGCAGCCCTTGCATGTGAGCACCGCACACCGCGACGCGAATCCGGTCGTTGGCCGCTACTCGTCGCGCGGAAGGCTCAGGGTAGCTTCCGCCAACGCATTCGATACCACTCGCCGTTTGCAGCATATCGGCAACGCCCAACAGATACTGGTCGGTGAACGCGCGGCCGAAGACCGTTACGCCCCACGGGAGTCCGTTCTTCATGAACCCAGTTGGCGTGGCGACAGCCGCGTAATCCAGCAGATTCATGAAGTTCGTGTAGTAACCGAGCAATGAATTCGGCCCAATTGGGTCCTCTTCCAGTTCAGCCAGCGTCACAGGGCGCGGATAAGTCGGCGTTAGTACGAAGTCCAATGAATCGACCACCGCATCGCAAGTTGCCTTCAACGCCTGCAGGCGATATTGCGCGCGAAACAGTTCAACCGCCGTCGTACCCGGCGCCTTGGCCAGGACGTCTCGAATGACAGGAAGCACAGCGTCTGGCGTCCAAGACATCAACTCGCCGGCCACGCTGTAACGCTCGGCAACCCACGGGCCCTGATAAAGGAGATTCGCGGCCTCGACAAAGGGTTCGAAATCAATCTCCACAGCCTCGCCACCTGCTGCTTCCAGGCGCGCACGAGCCCTCTCGAACAGTTCCGGACTCTCAGCGCATCCCGCGAATTCAAGCCGCGCCGGAACCCCAAACCGGAACGATGCTGGCGTGCCGAACGCGCCTGCCGTGTTCCACTGCGGGTTTTTGCGACTGTATGCATCGCGCGAGTCGGTTTGCGCGGTCAATGAGAGAAGCTCACTGGCCTCTTCGGCGGTGGCCGTGAAGAACGTCACGCAATCAAGCGTGCGGCAGGCCGGGACTACACCCGCCATCGACAGGATGCCCCTGGTCGGCTTGAGTCCGATGAGATTATTCAGGGCGGCGGGCACACGGCCGGACCCTGCCGTGTCGGTCCCGAGTGCGAAACTTGCCACGCCTAATGCAACGGCAAGCGATGAACCGGCGCTAGAACCACCCGCCGGGTAGTCAGGTAGGACACTGTTGCGACATTTTCCGAATGGCGAACGCGTGCCGTTCAGACCCGTAGCAAACTGATCGAGATTGGTCTTCCCAATCGGGATCGCGCCAAGCGCAATCAGTTGGCTGACGAGAGTCGCGGACTCCTCCGACGTATACGCAAAGTCGGGGCATGCGGCGGTCGTGGGAACTCCGGCAAGGTCGATGTTGTCCTTGATTGCGAACGGCACGCCGTACAACGGCAGACGCTCAAAGTCTTGCTTCTCGAGCCACTCAAGGTACGGCGCGACTTCGCTTTCGTCCAGAAGATGAATAAAGAGGTTGAACTCCAGATTCAGCGCGCTCGCCTTTCCGAGCAGTTCTGCCACAAGCTTGCGTGGCGTGAGGCGTCCATCACGATACGCGCTACGGAGCGTCGAAAGTCGCAGATCGAATGTCGGCATGGTTCTCTGTCCTTGTAATTAGTGACGGTCAATGACTGCGACTCGCTGCCCTGCGCGCACGGGCGAGCCAGGTGCCACGTAAATTTCGCCGACTGTCCCCGCACACGAGGCAAACACCGAGATCTCCATCTTCATCGACTCGATAATGAGCAGTACGTCGCCAGCGGCAACGACGTCTCCAGTCTTCACCTTCACCTGCCAGAGGCTGCCAGCGATTTCACAGTCCACCGGGACTTGTCCGTCCTTTAGCGGAGCCAGTTGGGCGTTCTCCAGATCCGGTGCCTCGCTTGCCTCTCCCGGGGTGCCCGCTTCGCGCCAACGCTCGCGCTCGGCCTGGAAGGCCGCTTTCTGTCGCGAACGGAACGTGCCAATGCTGACCGCTTCGCTCTCAAGAAACGCTTGATAATCCGGCAACGAGAGTTCCGACTCTTCAATCCTCAACGGATAACGCCCAAGCGGAAAATCAGCGCGGATGCGAAGCAGTTCGTCGGCCGACACTTCGTAGAAGCGAATCTGGTCGAAAAAGCGCAACAAATAGGGCTGACCGGCGAAATCTGCGACCTTGCGATAGCGATTCCACATCTGCAGCGTGCGACCGACGAACTGATAGCCGCCGGGCCCTTCCATGCCGTACACGCAGAGATACGCGCCGCCAATGCCGACCGAGTTCTCCGCGGTCCAGGTACGGGCCGGGTTGTATTTGGTCGTCACAAGGCGGTGACGTGGATCGAGCGGTGTCGCAACGGGTGCGCCCAGGTAGACGTCACCGAGCCCCATCACGAGATAGCTCGCGTCGAAAACGATCTCTTTTACGGCTTCGATGGACTCGAGGTCGTTGATCCGGCGAATGAACTCCAGGTTGCTCGGGCACCACGGCGCGTCTTTGCGCACCGTGGTCATGTATTTTTCAATCGCGAGCTGGCACGCCGGGTCATCCCAGGAGAGCGGAATGTGAACGACTCGCGACGGCACGCGCAGATCCTTCTTCAGCAAGACCTGCTCCCACGCCTGACGTACAACGTCCAGCAATTGCACGAGCGCCAGTTGCTCCGGTCGATAGTGAATCTGGAGAGAACGGACGCCAGGCGTCAGATCGATAACGCCGGCAAGCGCCGTGGCCTCGAGAGACTGCATGAGCGCGTGCCCACGAAAGCGCGAGACGAGGTCCAGCTCGGCAGGTCCAATTTCGAGCAGCAGGTGCGTGTCGCCGGACATGCGCGCCACGAGCCGCTCGCCGCCCGAACCCATGTCGAGCACGATCGGTGATGTGAGGGACGACCGTCTGCAGATCGGCGCGCTCGACTCGACCTCGAGACTGTCCAGTTCGCGGGCGCGTTGACGTGCGGCTTCACGCGCCTCTTCCACCTCCACCGGAACAAAGCGGATCTTGTCGCCGGCCTTCAACTGCCCGATGTGCCAGATGTCGGCCTCGATGATCGTGACCGGACAGACGAAGCCGCCGAGACTCGGCCCATCGGGTCCGAGAATCACTGGCATATCGCCGGTGAAATCGATCGCGCCGACCGCATAGGGATTGTCGTGAATGTTCGATGGGTGAAGCCCCGCCTCGCCGCCGTCTTCGCGCGCCCACTCCGGCTTCGGCCCGATCAGGCGAACACCGGTACGGCTCGAGTTGAAGTGAACTTCCCAGTCGGTGTCGAGGAAGCGTTCGATGTAGCGGGAGCTGAAGTACTCAGGCGCGCCATGCGGACCATAGATCACGCGGATGCTCCGAACCTCTTCGAGCTTCGGCACGTCGTTGAGCGTCTTGCCAGCCCGCGAGTTCTCGAGTGTATAGAGGTGAAGCACGTCCCCCGCGCGTATTGCGCGGCCGCCATGCCCGCCGAACTGACCGAGCGTGAAGGTGCTACGGCTGCCGAGATACACACCGACGTCCAAACCGCCGCGTACGCACAGATAAGCGCGTGCGCCGGCGCCGCGAATGGTGCCGAGCGACAACGTCGAGCCTGCCGGGACAGGGAGACTCGTATTCAACGGTTGCTTGACGTCGTCGAGCAGTACGGGAATTTCTGCCCCCGTGATGGCGACGACGGCGTCCGTATTGAAACGCAGCGTCGGGCCGCTCATGGTGATTTCGAGCGCAGCGGCATCCGGGGCGTTGCCAAGCAGGCGGTTGCCCAGCCGCATGGCGCGGTCATCCATCGGCCCGGAAGGCGGAATGCCGACCGCCCAGTATCCCAGACGGCCGGGGAAGTCTTGTACCGTCGTCTGCGTACCGCCGCTGACGACTTCGACCGTACTGGCCTCGTACTTGAGTCCCTCGAGGCACCGGGTCCATGGTTCGCCCGATGCAAACGGCTTGTCGTCCAGGATCTGACGCAGATAGTCGCGGTTCGTCTCCACGCCGTAAATGCGCGTGTTTTCGAGCGCGTCATTTAGCGCGCCGCGGGCCTCGTCGCGAGTCGGAGACCAGGCGATCACCTTGGCGAGCATGGGGTCGAAGTACGGCGGCACTTCGCAACCGGCTTCAATCCACGTGTCGATGCGAAGCGCGCGACCGTCGGCTTGCGGGAACACAACGTCGGTCAGCAGGCCGGGGCTCGGCTTGAAGTCCCGACCGGGATCTTCCGCATAGAGCCGTGCCTGAATCGCATGGCCGCGCGGCGTCAGGTTCGCTGCGAGTTCCTGCAACGGCTTGAGCGTGCCCGCTGCCAGCTCGATCATCCACCGCACGAGGTCGACACCCCACACCTGCTCGGTAACGCCATGCTCCACCTGCAGGCGCGTGTTGACTTCGAGGAAGTAGAACTGCCCGGCTGCGCTGTCGTACACGAACTCGACAGTGCCAGCGGAGCGATAGCCCACCGCCTTCGCGAGCTTCACCGCAGCCGCACAGAGTGCCCCGGAAATCCCATCCGGCAAGCACGGTGCGGGCGTTTCCTCGAGCACTTTCTGGTTGCGCCGCTGCACGGAGCAGTCGCGCACGCCGAGTGCGATGGCATCGCCCTTGCCGTCTCCGAAAACCTGCACTTCAAGATGTCGTGCCCGCTCGATGTACTTTTCGAGGAAAACGCCGGAGTCGCTGAAATTGTTTTCGCCCAGTCGCTTCACGGCTTCGAAATGCGCACTGAGTTCGGCCGCGTTCCAGCACACACGCATGCCGATACCGCCGCCGCCGGCCGTGCTCTTCAACATCACCGGATAGCCGATGCCTTCTGCCGCTTCCAGCCCGGCCATCAGGTCACCGAGCAAGCCGGTGCCCCTGAGCATCGGCACGCCTTCCTTCTCCGCGATTTCACGCGCCGTGTGCTTCAGGCCAAAGGCACGCAGCTGCGCGGGCGTGGGCCCGATGAACGCAATCCCTGCCGCTTCGCAAGCCTCGCCAAAGGCAGCGTTCTCGGACAGGAATCCATACCCCGGATGAATGGCCTGCACGGCCTCGCGGCGAGCGATCTCGAGGATTTTATCCGTGTCGAGATAGGTCATCGCGGCGGGGCCATCGCCCAGGCAGTGCGCGATGGGCGCCTCGCTCACATGACGGCTCGCTCTATCCGCCTCGGCAAAAACGGAGACTCCGGTGACATCGAGTTCGCGCAGCGTTCTCAGAATCCGGCACGCGATAGCGCCACGATTGGCGATAAGAATCTTCTCGAACATGGGAGAAATCTTGATTCAGGGGCGGGCCGTCCCGCCGTGGGAGATGCGAGCCGCGGTCGTCCACGGCCGTATTCGCGTCAGCGATCTGCCTGAGTCAGCGCTTCGCTGGTAAGCGTGAAATGACGTCCCGCGCGCACGAGCATGACGAACGAGATCCAGCTGCGCATACGCTTCAGTCCCATATCAGGAGTTCCGCTGGCGTCGGGTTATAGGCGTTGCACGGATTGTTCAACTGAGGGCAGTTGGAAATCAGCACAATGACGTCCATCTCGGCACGCAGTTCGACGTACTTCCCCGGTGCGGAAATGCCGTCTTCGAAGCTGAGCCCCCCTTCCGCCGTCACGGGCACATTCATGAAGAAGTTGACGTTCGCGCCAATGTCCTGCTTCGAGAGGCGGCCGTCATGTGCGCAAGCGCGCAGGAAGTTGTCGCGGCAGCTGTGCATATAGCGCTTTCCCAGCGCATAGCGCACGGTATTGCTCTCCTGTGCGCAGGCGCCGCCGAGCGTATCGTGGCGTCCGCAGGTATCCGCAACGACGGTCAGCATGGGATTGCCGAGATTCGAGTACAACACGGAGCCCGCCGTCAGGTAGAGCCTCTTCTGACGACGCAAGGTGCGTTGTGGGTCGAAGCGCTCGCGCGGGTCGGCGACGCTGTAGAACAGGGTATCGACCGCCTGGTTGCCTTCCAGATCGACGATGCGCAGTGTCTGGCCCGCCCTCACCTCGTGAAGCCAGGGCTCACCCGCAGCCACCGTCTCGCGGTAGACCGCGCTCTCGGGCTGTTTGTCGCTGACGACAAGCGTGCTCATCATGAAGTCGCCTCCGCTCAAAGAAAGAATCGCTCTGTGTTGATGAAGCCGCGCACGTTTTCCTCGCATGCGCTACGACACACTTCGGCCACGTTGGGCTGCGCCTCGCTCAACGCGAGTTTCACCGCCTTGGGCGCATATTCAGGGTTCGGGTCAAGCGGGTGCTGAATCGCGGTGAGCACGACAAGCGTGTTCATTGGCGCATACAGTTCAACGTAGTCACCGGCCTTCGAGTTGTTGCTCACGAAATTGAGCTCCCCTTCGCCGGTGACATCAACGCGGCTGAAAAGGTTGAGCGTCATCAGCAGGTCTGAGATGTCGAGCCCCCATTTGCTCATCTCGACGAGCAAATTGTCCGTGCCATTTCGGTAGAACGCGTTGCGCAGTTCCTGATAGCGGCCAGGACCATACCGCGCCGTGACCTCCTCGGCGTTCGAGACGCCTCCGATGCTGTCGTGCCACCCGCATGTGTCGTCGACGATGGCAGCGAGAACACGCCCCATATCGGAGTACAGGCAGTGACCCGTCGTGAGCTTTGCGGTGTGCTGGCACTTCAGCGAATCCGGCAGGTTCAGTCGCTCACTCTTCTCCATTGCATTGACCATCATGACGCTGACATTGGCGCCACCGTGCAGGTCAGTCACGCGCAGAGATTGCCCGCGCTTCACGATGAGCGAGGTATGGCCCCCGCCCGGTACGGTTTCTTCAAGCAATAACTTCATGTTCGAATTCCCTTCATGAAACCACTTCGATGCTGGGCGCGCCTTGAACCGCCGCGCGCGCCAGATGCACCGCGGACACCGATTCGCGGCTGCGGTCGAGTGGAATGTTGTAGGTAATACGGGCTCCGTAGGCGCCCGGGGCGTGGGGGTCCACGCGTACCTTGTCGAAAACCAGCACACGGCTTCCCAACGTGAAGCCTTCTTTCAAGTCATGCGTAACCATGAAGATGGTTAGCTTCGCTTCACGCCACAGATCCGAGAGCAGTGCGTGCATGTCCTTGCGGATACCGGGGTCGAGTGCACCAAACGGCTCGTCGAGCAGGAGGACGCGCGGCTTCATCATCAACGCCTGCGCAATGGCGAGGCGTTGTTGCATACCACCGGAGAGTTGCTGCGGATATTTGTTCAAGGCCGCACCGAGTCCCACCCGCTCGAGCATTGCCGCGGCCTCGTCTCGCGCGGCGCGCCGTTGCGCTCCGAAGAGTCTGCCCGTGAGCTTCGCTTTCGGAAGCTCCAGTCCCAGCATCACGTTGCGCAATACGCTAAGGTGCTCGAACACCGAGTAGCGTTGAAACACCACGCCACGATGGGCATCCGGTTCGCCGGGCAGCGGTTGGCCGTCGAGCAGGATCTCGCCGCGCGTCACTTGCTCCTGACCGAGCAGCAGTCGCAGAAATGTCGACTTTCCGCAGCCGGAAGCGCCGACCATGGAACAGAACTCGCCCTCCTGGATCGTCAGATTCAAACGTTCCAGAACCACCTGGCCGCCGTACTCTTTCCATACATTGCGGACTTCGATCATCGTCCACCTCCGCCGTACCAGGGAAACGACCACTGCGTGATCCGGCGAAGCAGTTCATCGGTGAGCCACGCGAGCAGCGTTATCCAGGCGACGTACGGCAGAATCAGGTCCATGGAGAGGTAGCGGCGCACGAGGAAGATTCGGTAGCCAAGGCCATCCGTCGACGCGATCGCTTCCGCGGCGATCAGAAACAGCCATGCAGCCCCGAGCGAGAGACGCATCGCCACCAGCAGGCGCGGCAAAAGTTGGGGCAACACCAGACGCAGAATCACCGTCCAGCTCGTGGCCCCCAAGGTCTGGGCCTTGACCCACAGCTCAGCGGGAATATCGCGGGCGCGAGCATGCAGGTCGCGAACGATCATGGGTGTAATGCCGAAAACAATGAGCACGACCTTGGATAGCTCATCGAGCCCGAAGACAATGAAAAGGATCGGCAGGACCGCCAGCGGAGGCACCATCGAGACGACGGTGATGAATGGCGAGAGCGTTGCGCTGACGAGCGGAAACGAGCCGGTGGCGATAGCGGCCACCAGTGCAATCACCGCGCTCACGACGAGGCCGATACCCAGTCGTCGCAAACTCGAGAGGGTGTCGTCCCACAACAGATATTCACCCGTGCGCTTGTCTTCGGTAAATGCGACCGCCTTCACGGCATCGCTCATTTGCACCGCGCCCGGAAGCAGCTTGTCATCGGGATTGAGCTTGAGCCGCGCCGCAGACCCCGTGAAATACACGGCAAACAGTACGACGAACGGCAGCAGGAGCAGCATCATGCTGCCGATTCGGCTCGGATGTCGATTGATGAGTCGCATGGTGACCGCCTGGTTGTTGCTTCGGAATCAGTCTCAGAGCTTGCCCGCAGCGGCCATCTCGACGTAGCTCGGGTCGAAACGCAGCTTGACGTTGTTCTTGTCGCCGACGATCAGGTTCTTGTCGAACGCCATGCCTATGGAATCCGCACTCTTGGCATCCTGGCCGAGCAGACCGTGGTCAAAGGAGAACTTCGCCACGCGCGTCATGATCTTCGGCATGTCCGGGCTCGTGACGAAAGCGACTGCCGCCTGAGGTGTGTAAAAGAGCGCGGTGGTCGACAGCTGCCCCTTGAAGTTCGCAAGGTCGGTACCGGAGGCCTTCGCCATCGACGTGAGCGCGCTGGTGCTGGCCGCCGAATTGCTGTGCATCAGCGCAACCATCTCGAACCATGCGCCCGTCAGTGCCTTACCGAGTGCCGGGTTCTCTTGCAGCGTCTTCGTGTTGACGACCATCATGTCCATGATTTCGCCGGGAATCTTGCTCGAATCGAAGACTTCGGTAACGTTCGGCTGCGCCTTCAGATCGGCGAGCATCGGATTCCATGTCACCGCGTTGTGAACTGTCGGGGTCGCGAATGCGCCTGAGATATCCGCGTCGGATGTATTCACAACCTTGAGATCACGCTCGCTCATATGCGCGCTTTCCAAAGCGCGTGCGAGCAGGTAGTGAGAGACCGAGAACTGCACGAGGTTGATCTGCTGGCCCTTCAGGTCGGCGATCTGCTTGCCCTTGCCCTTCATGAGCACGCCGTCGTTGCCGTTCGAGTAGTCGCTCACGATCAGGGCAGTCGAATCGACGCCGCCCGAGGCCGGGATGGTGAGCGCATCCATGTTGGTCATCGCGCAGCCGTCGAACTTGCCAGCCGTGTACTGATTGATGGATTCAACGTAGTCGTTTAGCTGAACGACATCGATCTTGATGCCATACTTCGTGGCCCACTTCGAGATGATGCCTTGGGTTTTTGCTTGCCCCCACGGCATCCAGCCGGCGTAGATAGTCCAGCAAACCTTGAAGTCGCTGCGGCCCGCGGCGAACGCGGCACTTGAAGCGAAGGTGGCGAGGGAGACGGCGGCGATGCCAAGACAGCGAACGAGCTTGCGCATGAGGTTGACCTCGAAGGGAACGGTTAGCAACGGCAGGGAGCAGCGCAAACATCGCGTTCTCTCCCGGGCTTTTATCCCGCCGTGTAACCTCGCCTGAGGTCGACAGCTCTCGGACCAGCACCTGCGAGAAGCAGGCCGGAACCCTAGCTGTCCATTTCCAGATTGTCTGACGAACCGGATACTGCGCCGGCTCCTTGCCCATTCCTTGAAGCGAGAAGCGTGCCAATGAAAAAAGGCAGGCATTTGTGGCGCGTGAGGCATTTCCCCTGCCCTGCGCCGGTACCAACGTGCACTGGCATGCATCATGGCGCACCCGTTTCGGGCGCTGCGACGGTCGGATACAAATGCGACATCGGCAACGAATAGCCGCGCGCCGCCTGGCTGGATATCCAATGCCTCCTCGACGGATTCCTTGAGATAGCGATGTGACGACTCGACGCTACCCTTCTCGTGAGCCAGACCACGATTGTTGGGAGTTCCGCTATCTGCAAAACTCCGGCAACTCAATTGTCCGCCGCGTTCTCATCGATGCCATCAGCAACCGGAAGCACAGATCGTCGCCCTTGTCCGACGGTCAACGTGATTCCTGGACGTGGAGCGCCTGGCAGTTCCGGCTCGCCTTCCCTGTACATGAGCGCCCCTTCGAGAAGTGCGCGCGCATGCAAGGGAACAACCCAGCCTTGCGGCCGGCTGCCTCCAGTGGTCAGCCGGTCACCACCGGCTGCGATGCCGGCTCACCATTACCTGTATCGAGGCGCTCGTACTCCGCAATGAGTTGCGCACCGAACAGCATCAGGGTCGCGAGAGTTTCGAGGCTGAAAAGCACGACGATCGCCGTCGTCAGCGTTCCGTAGACGACGCTCACCTCGGAAAGCGTCGCGAAATACCACACCAGCACGCGTCGCGTGATCTCCCACAGCACGCCGGCGGTGACCGCGCCGACGAACGCATGACGCAGCGTCGTGCGCCCCGCCGGTATCACCAGGTAAATCGCTGTCAATACCAGAATCTCTCCCGCGAAACCGCACAGATACAGCACAACCCGGGTCGCGCCCGTCAACGACACCGCATGACCGAACAGCACGATGCTGTCGCTTGCTACGGCATGCAGGCCGCTGGAGACGAGCGTCACCACCAGCACGCCGATCCCGAGAGACAGGCTGAACAGATAAGGCACGATTGCCGACAGCAGAAAGTGTCTGCGCCTGATCGCAACCCGATGTACGAAAATGATCGAAAGCGCGTTCTCAAGCACCGTGAACGCAAGCGAGCTGAAAAAGATCATCGTGACAACGAGAAACCAGCCAATCACGGAGCGATGTGCGAGAAAGCTGGCAAGCTCCGCCACAATCGCTTTCGACTGCCCCGGTACGAGCCATTCGAGCAAACGGGCAAGGGTATCGAGCAGCAACTGCTCTCCAACGAAATGACTGAACGCGATCGCGACGAGTATCAGGAGCGGCACGATAGACAGCAACGCGTAGTACGCGATCGCCCCTGCCAGCAGCAACCCCTGGTTCCTGCGGAACGCCGTGCACACCTGGAAGACGAACCGGAGGGGATGCCGGGTAACAAAGCGCAGCGCCTGTCCGCGTGGATGATCGGTGTTGCTCACGTGAAGCTATCCTGTTTCGTCCGCTCCGAGCAGCGTTCGCCTGCGCCCGGCGCGAGGCGCGCGCCCAAGGCCGCGCCGCCTGGGCTCATTGTGCAGGTGACGTCCTGAAGCACACAGCGTACTGATCCGCCCTGCGCGAAGCCAATTGCGGCGCCCCCGGCCCTGCATATCGAGTGCGATGGAAAGGGCTTTGCCTCGCGTACGAACTGCCCTTCTCGCGTCGTCGTCCCGCCCCGGTGCATAAAAACCTTCACCTTCGTCCACATTGAACTCCGACCTGTCAGCGAACATCGGCGCGCAGAAATCGGTACTTAACGGTGCGCGGGCCTGACTCCTCCCTGGCAGCAAACAGCGGACCTGCCTGTGCAACGCAGGTTGTAGATACGGTGAAACGCGATCATACGATTGGCCACGCGCAGTCGCCCGCGAGCAGCAGCTGAGGCTGTTGCTCGAACGCCCATCCGTGCGCCACGCGCTCGAGCACCCACATCATGTCGAACCGGTCGTCGGGCCAGACCGGTGGTACGGCGGGCGTACCCGGCACGTGTGCAATCAGCGACGGCAAGACCTTGTGTTCCCACGCAATGAGGACGACACCTGTTTGCACGAGCACCTCGGCCATGAGCGCCACCCCATCGTCTTTCGAATGCGCCGTTTCGTACTTCACGCGAGCGCTCTCGCGCAGCAGCATGACGAGCGGCTCGACCGTCTGCATCGAGCGTTTGCTCTTGCTGCCTGGCCCAATGCCCGTGGCGAACACCGCCGCGGGCCGCAACCGCCCGTTGCGCTCGTGCCCGGACCCCAAAAACATTCGCGCGAGCGCGCCGGCACGCTGCCAGCCTCGCACTGCAAGGCTGTCTTCGTCGGGCTGGCCATTGGCGTCCACGCCGCCGCCCAGCGCGGCGCCTGGCTTCTCCGCGTGCCGAATGAAAAGAATGCGATGCGGTCCCATCTCGGTCCTCCAGGCAGTCGGCGGGTATTAGCACTTCGCCAATATTGTTCCCACGGTTGCCCTCCTCCCGCGGTCCCCGGGCGTTCGCCCGTGCGGCACGTTTTGTGCTGTTTCGCTTTTGACCCGCCTGCCGCTGCGTGGCTTCGTATGCAGGCTCACCACCAAAACGAGGGTTAGCCATGGATGAAATCGATCGACTGGGGAGTAACGTCGCAGCAGCGCGCGCCGCCGAGCCACCCTATGGACGCCCACGCTCCGCCGTTTCCTGGAGCGCTGTCGTGGCGGGCGCCATGGGCATGGCGGCCTTCGCCCTCATCCTTCTCATGCTCGGCACGGGCCTCGGGCTTTCGTCGCTCTCGCCCTGGCCTGGAAGCGGCGCGCACGCAAAGACGTTCGGCGTGGCGGCCGTCATCTGGATTTGCGTGACGCAGGTGATGTCTGCCGGTCTCGGCGGCTATCTCACGGGGCGCTTGCGTCGGCACTGGCCCGGTATTGGTACAGACGAGACCCACTTCCGCGACACCGTACATGGCTTTCTCGCCTGGGCGCTCGCCACGCTCCTATCCGCCATCTTGTTCAGCGCGGCCATGTCCGGGCTGGCCCGAGAGGGCGTGAGTGCAGGCGCAGAGAACGCATCGCACGTCGCGAGCGGAGCCGTCGCCCTCAATCGCGGCAACGCCCCTGCCGCATATGGCACCTGGCCCATCGGCTATCTGATCGACGGCATGCTGCGTCCGGTCGCGGGCGCCGCCGCATCCGATGCGTGGGGTGCGTCGGGTGCCTCGGGTGCTTCGAGTTCGCCGAATACTATTCATGCCGAACAGGTCTTCGAGACCGCGCAACAGAAGCAGGAGATCGCGCGAATTTTCCTCAACAGTCTGCCTGCGGGCGGGGCGCTTTCAGCTGAGGACACCGAGTACGTAGCGCACATCGTGGCCGAGAAAACCGGGCTCGCACCGGCATATGCCCGCGCACGTGTCAGGACCACCTGGTCGCGCCTGCAGGAAAAGGTCAATGCCGAGGAGAACGCCGCGCGCGCAGCCGTAGAAACGCTCCGCAGGGCCACCGTCCGCGTCACGCTGTGGCTGTTCATTTCGCTGCTCATGGGGGCCTTCTCCGCCAGCCTCATGGCGACGATCGGCGGCAGGATGCGCGAATTTTGACGACTCGGCAATCCCACTACTTTCGATCTGAGAGGAGGCAAACATGCGCTCAATTCTTCTTTTTCTGCTCGGCGTTCCAATTCCGATCATCATCCTTATCGCGCTCCTATGGCATTGACCTGCACACGCACCCCTGTACCCGGACATGGCGGCTGCCACTCGCATTTGCGTGTCTGCTCACTGCAGAAGTCCGGGGCGGGCGCATGTCGCCGCCCAGGAGGCCGTGCATCGCCGCTCCACGCTCGCAGCAGTGGCGCGAGCACCCCGCTGCGCCGCTCGCATCGGCCGAAGAAACCGCGCAGCGGCTGCCCCACGGCGCGCTCATGACGATCGAGGGCAGCCCGCATATGCCCAACTATGCCGAGCCAACACACTTGCCTTCGCGATCACGCCGTTCCTCAAGGCCGACGCCGAGCGCGCAAAGCAAGGGAGCCATTCGAAGGGTAAGCAGGGAGAGAATCATGGACATTCTCGTTGCGCTGTTCGGCGCCGGAAAGGAACTCGATTCGCTGCAGATGGCATTGCGCGCAGCTCTTGCGTTCGTTTGCACACTTGCACTCATCCGCATATCTGGCAGACGGTCGTTTGGCCAGCGTTCGCCTTTTGATTATGTGGTCGCGATCCTGCTCGGCGCGACACTAAGCCGCTTCATTGTCGGCGCCTCGCCCGCGGTAGCAACGTTTGTGGCGTCGCTGGTCCTCGTGCTCATGCATCGGGCGCTCGCATGGCTGTGCGTTCGATACCGATGGCTGGAAACGCTGGTGGTCGGTGTCGAGAGGGAGGTCTACCGCGACGGCACGTTCAACCGCGCCCAGATGTCCGCTGCCCTCATTACGCGCACGGATGTACTCGAGACGGTCCGACAGGAACTCCATGCGACGCAACTAGAAGACGTCGAGGCAGCCATCCTCGAGCGTAACGGAGAAATCAGCCTGATTCGCAGGCGTTCTGCTAGCCCGTAGCCCCGAAACACCGCCGCTATCGCGCCACGCCAGGGGTTCTCGTGGCACCCGCAGCCGACGCGTCCGAGAGCGATTCGAGGGCTTGCTGCCCGTGAAAAATAACGGCAACACAGTATTCCTGCGTGCCAGCGCCGACGCGCTTACCGGGTACCGCGATGGCGCGACGCGGTTGACGGCCAGCGTCGAATGATCTGGCGTTTGGCGCCGTCCTTGCGGAAACGGCCCCATTTGCCGTCTATTCGCGGCATCGACGCCCCAAGCTGAAATGTAGCGGTTTGACCGAACGGTCCAGCGGGCGGCTAAGGCGCGCTATCCGTTGCGCCTGGCGTATTGCGCGTCCTGGCAGTACCCGTTTGAGCACGGAGCCGGACTGAGACTTGCTGCAAATGTGCCATCAGAGCGCAGCCTGGAAAGGGAGACGTGATGGAACGGGAACTCAAACTGAGGATTACCTCCAGGGATCTCGCCAAACTGCGCCGGGCGCCATTGCTCACCCACGGCAAGCGCGGAGGCAGTCCGGCGAAGTTGCTATCCAGTACCTACTTCGATACTCCGGAACTGGCCTTTCACCAGTGCGGAGCGTCGCTTCGAGTGCGTGGCGTCGGACAGCAGCGAATCCAGACACTGAAGTTTGGCGGCTCGGCTCAGGCCGGAATGTTCGACAGGGACGAGTTCGAGACACCCATCGACCGGGACACGCCCGACCTGACGCTGTTGCACGATGTGCTGTCCGCCGCTACGGATTGCGGCCAGCTCGTTCGAGATGAAGCCGTTGCGGCCAACCTCGCGCCGATCTTCGTCACACGGATCAACCGGTCAACGATCGCGCTGCGTACGTCGGCAGGGAACGAAATCGAAGTTGCGCTGGACGAGGGAACCATTGACGCTCGCACAGGTTCCGCCCCCATTGCCGCCGTCGAACTCGAACTCAAGCGTGGCAAGCCGCAGGGACTCTATGCCCTTGCGCTCGAACTCCTGCAGACGGCGCCGCTTCGCATCGACCGTCGCAGCAAGGCCGATGTAGGTTATGGGCTACTTGTCGCGGAGCACGCTGATTGCATAAAAGCCCGGCCTGTGCAGCTCGGGAAGAACGACTCTATCGAGGAAGCGTTCCGTACGATCGCGCACAACTGCCTCGACCAGGTGCACGCCAACGAGCGCGGCGTCGTCTCGGCTCACGATCCAGCGTGTGTCCACCAGATGCGGGTGGGGCTCCGGAGATTGCGCTCGGCGCTCGGCCTGTTCGGCAAAGTGATACCCGCATACGAGGGTCTCGACGGCGAACTCCGTTGGGTCGCATCGGAGCTGGGCTCCGCGCGCGATTGGGAAGTGCTGGCGGGAACCACGCTCGACCGGGCCGGAGCGGACGCACACGCAGACGAAGTGAAGTCTGTGCGGCAGGCATGCCGTCAGCTCGCTAGCGAAAACCGGCAGCGCGCCGCAGCCGCAATCGAATCGGTGCGCTATACCCGACTGGCTCTGGAGCTGACGTTATGGCTGGACACAAAAAAGTGGCGCAACACCATGACCGACGAAGCGCGCGCGGAGATCGAAAAACCCGTTTCGCAGTTCGCTGTAAAAGTCCTGCGCAATCGGCACCGCAAGTTGATCAAGCGCGGCAAGCGGCTTGCCGATCTCGACGATCATCTTCGACATCGTGCGCGCATCGCGGCGAAGAAGGTTCGATATGCGACGGAGTTCTTTGCGTCGTTATGCCCGAAACGCGCTGTGCGGCGCTACGTCGATGCGCTGACGGCGCTTCAGGATGACCTCGGATGGCGCAATGACGCCGTCGTCGCTGAGCGGTTCCTTCAAACGTTGCCGAACACGTTCCCGGAAGCGGCTCGCGGCGCCGCCTTCGCTCGAGGCTATCTCGCTTCGCGCGTCGCGGCCGATCATCGGAAAATGACGAAGCTATGGAAGCGTTTCAGACGGCTTTCCGCGCCGCACTGAGCACCTCTTACGGACCGAATGCGAAGACGACGATGCGTACGGGGCAACGCCGCCGCCGACCAGCAGCGCGCGCTTGCGGTGCGTGCTGCGGCGCTCCTTCCTGCTGGCCGCCCAGGCCATCGAGGCCGATCATGCACCTCTTGCAGAAAAGCCGCGGCGCGCGAGCCTGCACAGGATGCGCCACACGCATGCCACGCACGCGCTCGGCGGCAGTGCGGAACTCGCCACCGTCGGCGACAACCTGCGATACGCTGCTGTCCCGACCCTCTCGAACCATCTGCACACCGACGACGCCGAACTGCACAGCAGATCGGTGACGCGTTTGCCAGGATGAAATGAGTGGCTGGGGACCATATGCGCCTGCTCATGACCAGCTCGCCCGTAACGGCCCGCTGCCACATGTTGGGCGCCCTTTCTGCGGCTATACTCCGGACCTCTCTCCTTCAAATCTTCCCTGCATGAAACGCGTCTCCGTACGGCAGTCTCCCATCCACGGAAAGGGTGTCTTCGCCCTGCAGGCACTTTCCGCCGGCGAACGCATCTTCGAATACAAAGGGCTTGTCACCACCTGGCGCGAAGCGACCCGCGCCTGTGCGCAGCGCACCGACGCCGGACACACTTTTCTCTTCGGATTGTCGGATGGGCGCGTGATTGATGGGGGCCGTGGAGGAAACGGCGCGAGGTGGCTCAACCATGCGTGTATGGCGAACTGCGAGGCGATCGAGAAATCAGGCCGCGTCTATATCGACGCGCTCCGGGACATCCAGCCCGGCGAGGAACTCTTCATCGACTACGCGCTTGAGATCCCGCCGAAAGCGCACGACGATGCGACCCGTGAGTACACCTGTCGTTGCGGCAGCCGACGTTGTCGCGGGACCATGCTCGGTCCGATCCAGGTACGCCGCTCCGACCGTACCCGCCACCGCATATGAGGCTGCACATCCAGACGCCCTGGCCTTGGCTCCGCGGGCGCGCGCGAAGGCGCCCCACGGCGGCGCACCGGGTTCACGTCGAGCGCTGCACGTTACCCCCCAGATCTTCGTGAGTTTAACCGGCGTGCGCGGTCGCTGCGTGAACAGCGCGGACGGCACGGAACCGCTCGAATGGGAGCCATGGTGGAATAATGGGGCATCGACCGATGGAAGCCGATGCCCAAGTGGCCGCACAGGATAATGTTTTACAGAAGGCCACGAACTCCATAAAAACCCGGCTGCCTTCAGACGTCCACCGGATTGTTCACTCCGGGATCACGTCCCGGAAGCTCTCCGGTCGCCAGCCAGTACGGACGGCGGTTGTAGTAGTCATGCAACTGCGTGCCCCACGTCGAATCCGCCATTGATGGCCAGTGATCCTTATCGAAGCCGGGATCGTCCTTGATACGTTGGGCCGGAATGTCGACACGAAAGCACTCCTCGTTGGTGTCCAACGTCAATGCGTTCCAGGGGATCGCGTGAAGGGTGTTGCCCATGCCGAGAAATCCGCCCTCGGCCAGAACTGCGTACGCGACGCGGCCACTACGTACGTCGAGCATGATGTCGGAAATCTTGCCGACATGTTCGCCGTCAGCGGAAATCACCTTGTTGCCGTCGAGCGTGGCCGCGGCCATGATCTCCGGGCCTGGACCTTCGCCGGTGCCCCCGCCGACGATCTGTGCACCGGTGGCTCCTGATTGGGGATGAAGAATAGTCATGGCTGCGCTCCTTTCGGTTAAGAGTTGCGATGACTTCTAGCGCATGCGGTGTGCCACGCCGGGAAACGATCGGCATGTCTTGTCTGGAGAACTTGGCCCCTTCTGGTTGACCCCGTCGGAGCATCCACACCTTGAGACGTTCCAGTCAACGTGTGAAAAGCATGCGGATGTTGCGCGCAATCCAGCCAGTCAGACCTGTGCGCAACACGATGGGCACCACGCGCCTCGGACCAATCAGCAGTGAGCCTAACAAGATGGATCCGAGCACGGTGACGTAAGGCGCGGCCGACAACGCGCGACCAAGGTTCGCCAGGCTAAGCGATTTCGCGCGGGCAGGAGCGTACTCGGCGCCCCGCGAGGCAATATTGGCCGCCAGCAAACGCGAGCGGGTCAGCTCCATGTCGCTGAGCAGGACGGCTTCGGATGTCCGCCGGTTCAAACGGGCGCGACGACTCATTTAAGTGCCTCCTTGAGCGTTTCCAGATCCGCCCGCAGCTCGCCCTTGAGCACTGCAAATGACCGTACTGGCCTTTGCGCGCGGAAAACCAGCAATGCCGTGATCGAAGCGACTAACCAGAGCACCGCTATGCTCCATACGACAGCGAGAAAATAGCGCGTATTCCAGGCGGATGCGATCAGCGCGATACAGAAGAATGAAAGCGCAAATAGCCCACTGACCGCGAGAGCCACGAGCGCGAGGATCTCGCGCGTCACGTACGCGCGGGCCTCGGACAGTTCGAGCGACAGTAGTTGCCCGTAGTCCGTCGTACGGACGGCGAGGAACCGCAATACGTTGCGCCAGCGGTCGAGCTTCGCGTGAATTGTCATGGCCCACCTCGCCCATGCGGTGTGCTCAAAACGCCCGTCGGGTCCGGCGCCGCTTATTCGCGATTCGCGGCCCACAACGCGCCGAGCGCGAAGCCGATGCCCACGGCGATGCCCAGCGTCGCCAGTGGGTTGTCCGCAATCGCCTCGCGCGTCACAACCGCCGCGTCGGTCGCAAGCTGTTTTGACTTACCGCATAGCGCCCTTGCGTTGCCCGACAGCCGCATACTGGCGTCGCCGAGCATTTCGCCGACCGCCTCCTGCGCGTTGGCTGCGAGTTCGCTGACCGCGCTGTCGGTCTTCGTTGATCCCATGCTCATGTCTGTCTCCCAGTCAGTCTGCCTACGCAATGCGCGAAAACCCGCGCAAATCCGCTATTCGACGAGTGCCCATTCCTGCCGGACCAGGCCCCCGAACGGATTTTCCGCGGCTACTACAAATGCCGTGCGACCGGCCCGAAAAACCGCACGGCAGATCCTGGTGCTTCGGCAACCCCGCCCATTTTTGGCCCGGCACCGGCGGCCGTGCGATGCAGCGACGTCGCACTGATGAGTCGATTTCGGCCCGCGCACCGGCCGCCTGCTTCCGCACGATACGGAAAAGCGTCGGCGGCCCGGGCCATCCAGGACGCCAACGGCCATTCAACGCCGCCTGTAGCCGTATAGCAAACTGACGAGGAACAACACGAGGAAGATTACGAAGAGGATCTTGGCAATGCTCGCCGCACCTACCGCGATGCCCCCGAAACCAAAAAATGCCGCGACTATCGCTATCACCAGGAAAACGACCGCATAGTAAAGCATGGTAACTCTCCTCTTTTTGCACTCTCTCCCGTTACGCGATCCTGAAGAGCCGGAAGAGTGTCCGCGCTACGAGGTAGCAGCAACCCGCGTGCCTTGCGTCCGTGTGCCTGGCCGAGCCTGAAAAGAATGCGCAGGTGCCTCGATATGGCGTGCAACCGTTCAAGCGAGAACGGCTCGCGGGGAAGACGCACTCGAAGTCCAGGTCGCCCGGACACAAAGGTTTGATGCTCGATGCCCGTTGCCCGATGCCCTACCTCGGGTCATCGTCCACCATCAGTAGGGTCGTCAATCTGCGCCCCCCGGCACGGCTTCTCAAGAAAGATCAAGAGCGCCGCCTCGTCCGTCTTTAGTCCGCGACGGCGAGCGGCGACAATGAATTGCGCGAGCGCACCGCACTCGAACGCCTCGATCACGGCCGGATGTACATAGCATTTGCGACAGACTGCAGGCGTGTTGCGTAACAGCTGCGCGACTTCCCTGATCGTCGCAACGACGTGGCCGCGCGCTTCCGTGACCGTCTCCCATGTGGGTTTTCGAAGCGCGGCCAGGGCGAACACGCTGCCCGCCCAGGTGCGATAGTCCTTCGCGGTGAAATCGGCGCCCGTTACCTCGCGCAGATAGTCGTTGATATCCGACGAACTGACCGAATGACGCGTGCCATCCGCATCGAGATACTGGAAAAGATCCTGGCCGGGCAGATCCATGCAGTGCTTCACTATGCGGCTAATCTCGGCCTCGACCTCGATGCGCTTGCCCTCCGTCGTCGCACCATCGCCGGGTGTAGCCGCGACGCAGTCGTCCATGTAGCGCAGGCCGGGCGGCAGGCCCTCGCGGCACGCCTGACCGGTCTCCGACGGCGCGTCGATTCTGCCACCACCCCTGCCGGCGGGGCCAGCTTTTGCACCCGTCTCTTTTTTTGGCTGCCATGACCGCCTCGCCTCAACCTTTGCTCAGGAACGTCGTCAAGGCCCTAGCAACGCCCGTGCCCCGGCTCCCCTGGGGCGGTCGACTGCGGCGGAAGCGAGCTGGCCGGTGCCGAAGGGAGACCTCAGGGCGGGGCACCGGTCGCCCATCTCACCACACCCGGCGGCGCGCAATCGCGCATCCTTGGCATTAAGGCGCACCCGTCGGCGGCACGCCCGACAACCTCATACGGCGCGTTTGAAACCCGATTGTTCCGGATCGCCAGGCGATGCCCGAAGAGCAGGCAATCGTCGGGGCAACGTTCGCGCTGGCATTCTTCCCGCGCATAAAAACCATCCGCATTTCCGGAACAGTGCGCCCTCCTCACGGCACGCCCGTTGCGAGAAGCGAAACAGCGGCAGCACTTCACCAGCACTCGCTGCCGCCCGAATAGTGGTCGAGCATGAATCCGAGGGAGTGCCCATGGCCAACGTGCTGCTCGTCGACGACGACCCCGAGAACGTCTGGCCACTTGCGCTTGCGCTGGAGGAAGATGGTCACCGGGTGACCGTTCTGGCTGGCGCACACACTGCCATCGCTTTCATGCGCCGGGAAGTCGTTCAGTGTCTCATTACCGACTATCAGATGCCGGACATCGACGGCATCGAGCTGTGCCAGATGGTGCGGGCCCATCCCGCCTTCGCGCAATTGCCCATCGTGCTGCTTTCTGCGGTTCCGGAGCCCGACTGGTGCCCCCGGTGCTGGTCCCGGTTCCTGCGAAAGCCAGTGCAGGTGAGCGAGCTGCTCGAGGCCGTGGATGCGTATGTCGCGGCGCGTCTGACCAGCGCCGAGTCCCGCTCTCCTTCCTGGCACATGGGGGAAAGATTCCAACACCTGGCGCCGGCGAGGTGGGCGCCCGTGAATACTGCCTGCGGACCGTAGCGGGGAGCGCGTTCAAAAGCTGGGACCTCCGCAGTGAGCGCCGCATGCGCTTGTGGCAGCACCACCGGTCTCGTGTGGAGTCGGCTGACCCGGTCTTGAAAGGGTGTGAGCGAACCATGCGAATAATCATCGAAGCAAGGTTGGCAGACGAAGAGAGCGTTACGCCCGGCCAGACCGATGGGGTGATGGCCGTGATTAAGCGTCGTGACTTTAGTCTTGCCGACGTGCGCCTCACTCTTGCGCAAGGACGGTCGATACTGGCAAGGGGTTGCAGGCCGGCGAAATCGAAACAAGTGCAGTGCCGGCGTAAACGGAAGCGCGCAAAAACCGGGGGGCGAGTTATTTCTTCAGGATTCCTTCTTCTGGTCATGCGGCAGCCGGCTGATGGTCGGCATGCCCTTGCGGGGACGGACGTTGTTGGACAGCGTGCGCGCGTTGCTCCTCAGGTAACTGGAAACGGTGTTCACGTTCCAGTACAGCGTTTTGAATTCGTAGACCCGATCCGCTTTGCGGAGCATCGGGGACGGCGGCGCAGCATTCCAGTCAGGTGGCTTCTCGCCAGTCGACGATTGGGGCTTGCCGGTCCCTACGTCAGCGAAGTGTCCAATGAACGTCCTTGTTCTGGAAAGTACAACGGGAACAGCACCATTCAGCTCCGCAGCCCGGGCAGTGGTAGTGCTGGATGCGTACGCTGCCGAGATATGCCGGTTCGCCGACATCGCGTAGAGGGTGTGTCACGTCGAAATCGGGATGGCTCAGCAGAAGACTGCAGGACGCGCAAAGATGTGATGGATCGCTAATCATTTTCATTCCCTCAGCTTTACACGCAGCTCTTCGAATGACTTCTGGCGGGAGACCTCGCGTGTCATCAGGAAACCCAGGGCATCGCGGATACCCGGATCGTCCGTGACATTGGTCAGCCGCTCATAGACGATCTTTGCCCGTGCCTCGGCGGCGATGTTCGAGTGCAGGTCAGCTGTCGGCTCACCGATCGTGTCGATGTAGCCCGCGCTCCACGGCACGCCGGCCGAGTTGACCAGCGCGGGGCCGCCCCCGAACAGGACCGGAGTGACGTGGCTGTCGTTACCGGCGCCGTTGAGCTTTCGGTTGAGTTCTGTCAAACAGCATGTCCTTGCGGCCGGGATCCTCTTCGGAAACCGCCTGGGTGAAATACGGCATCGCGGCGGCAAGTTCTTCCTGAGGGCCGCCGAACTGCTCCAGAAGCAGATTGGCGAGACCGGCGTTGGCCACGTCAACGCGCACGGTGTACTGCGGCTTTCTGTTGTGCATGAACATGCGAATCTCCAGGGCTTTTACCGTGGATTACTAACGACCGGATAGCCGGCCGTCCGGAAGTCCCTGTCGCGTGGCTTATTGCTTTCCGGAAGCCTTTGCGCCGCCTGCCGACTCGGCGAACTTCGACAGCTTCAGATCGGTAGCCTTTTCCTCCTCAAGCGTTTCCTTGAGCAGCTTCACCGCCGCGCCGTGGCCGAGCAGCTTGCCGAGTGCACAGAGGCTGCCGTACGCCGCTATCTCGTAGTGCTCCACCTTCTGTGCGGCCGCAATGAGACCCGCATCGAGCACCGGGCCCTTTTCGATTTCCTCGATCAGTTCGTCCGCTTCCTCGATGAGACCTTCCATCGCGACGCACTTCATGCGCTTCAGGCGGAATCCCGTGACTTCGACCGCCTTGTCGATGCGCTCGATCTGACCGTGCGTCTCTTCCAGGTGCGTCTTGAACGCCTCCGAAAGCTGCGGGTCGGTCACGGTGCGCGACAGCTTCGCGAGGGCGCGGGTCAGCTGCTTTTCCGCGCTGTAAATGTCCGACAGCATGTGGACGAACAGGTCATCCAACGTCTTTCTCTGGCTCATGATCACCTCCGTGGTAGGGTGAGGCGTCCTCCGCAACGGTCATTCCTGCGGCGACACCCGGTGACATAACGGATGCGGATAGTTGGCGATGTCCCGGTCCAAAGGGTGGACTTCCGATGCAACGGCTCAGTAGAAGCGAAGGCTTTTGCAACTGCGCGCGGGACCAGGCTGGGAGTGTCCTTTCATCGCATGGCTCCGGAGGCTCAAAGGAGGACCGATGGGGGTGGGAACACCCGCAAGCGTTATGCCTCCTGACACGAACGCACCGGAGCGAGGTCCGACTGACTGATTCCCTCTTCTAAAGCTGCATTCAGGCACGGCCGTTGCGGAAGGGATGCGCGCGTCCGGCGCGAACATATTGGGAGAGGTGTCATGAACAAGGACCACGTGAAAGGCGAAGCTGAAGAGCTCAAAGGCAAGGCAAATGAAGTCGCTGGAAAAGTGACCGGAAACAAGTCCCAGGAACTCAAGGGCGATGTCCAGCAGGGAGCGGGTGAAGCACAAAAGAAGGCAGGCGACCTGAAGGACGCCGCGAAGGATGCCGCCGATGACCTCGAGGAGGACCGCGAGTAAGGCGAGCGTGGCATCGCGCGTGCGGGTGGCGCAAACTGCCCGCACGCCTTCGTGCAACTCAAGCTGGAGGCCCATCCCAGCCTTGTGAGGCGAAGCACCGCGCCGGGACGGCGAAGCGCGGTTATCCAGCATACTGCATGGCCGACTTTTGGACCGGATCACATCGACGCGCATCGTCGTTCCGCCCTCGCGAAGATCGCCCGCTGGGATCAAGAATACGTTTTGCGTGCGTACCGCTCAGGACCTGCGCGTCATCAGGACACCTTGACGCAAGCCCCGCAACTCATGAAGAAAACAGATCGCGTCAGTAGAGCAGGCATCGGGCTTCGGCATCCGCTCCCGGGATGGCGCTCGAATATCCGGTTGAACTCCGCGACGAGCGGACGGGCACGTTCGGGCAGCTGCGCTATCGCACCGCGATATCCGTCGTGCGCTCGCCTGATCGCGGAGGCGGCGCCTGCGATTCGTCAGCCCCGCCTGTATCGGCCTTTGGCCTTCGGCGCGGCGAGCCCTCAGGGTGAAGCGACTGGAGGAGCGTCTCTCCTTTGCCGGTCAGATACGCGCGTCGTGCGCCGGCAGCACAATGTTCGAGCATGACCAGCTGGCGCTCCAGCAGCGCGTCGAGCTCGGCGCGGTTCATGTCGAGCTGGTCCGGCGCCTGGCGGACCAGCATCAGGGTTGCAAATTCGTGTGGACTGAGCATTTCCGTCTCCTGAAGACCTCAAACTAAAGCAGGGGCGCGGTGAAGAAAAACGACACATGGTGCACAGCGCATTCGGGCCGCGTCGCGACGCAGCGACGCACCTTCATGCGACCAGCCCCGGCGATACCGTGCCTGCGAGACAGCCCGAATTGATGGCGCGTATCGCATATTCCGTCGTTTGCCGGTGCGCCTCGTCCGCGCTTGCCCAGTGCTGGGCGTAACGCGGCAGGTGCCACTTCGTGATCATGTGCTCGCCGCGCCGGATGCGGACCAGGGCCATGTAACTGTCCGGGACGCTCCCTGGCAGCGCGCAGTGCCTTACGGGAAATGCGCGGGTCTCGATCGTGAAACCCTTCCAGCTTTTGCTTGCTGTGTTGTCCATGGGTGCCTCCACGTGGCCCGTGAGGCAGCGCAGGCCCGGCGGCCTGCGCTGCATGGCTTGAGCCGTTCGTGCGCATACGTCTAGCCAACGCTCACCTCGATGCGCCGCGGCTTCGCCTCCTCCCGGCGGGGAATGGTGAGCTTCAGGACACCATCGCGCAGCTGCGCGTCGATGCGCGACACGTCGAAGTCCGGGCTGAGCGTGAAGGCGCGCCAGAAGTGCGGATGGCGCACTTCAGCGTGCTGCAGGCGCAGCCCGGATGGCGTAGGAATCACCGCCTCCGCCTCGATGTTCAGACTGCCGTCCTGCACACGCACGTCGAGCTTTTCGCGCGGCACGCCTGGCAGGTCGGCATACAGCGTGATGCCGCGGCTGTCCTCGAATACGTCAACTGCAGGCGCGATCCGGGTGAGCTGCTTCGCTGCTTCGGCACCCTCCCGCGAGGCAACCTCCGTTCCCGCACGACGGGTGGCCAGTTCAGTGCTGTCGTTCATGATGTCCTCCGTGATTCTGTGTATCGGGTGGCTTACTGGACAGTGATGGCACGTGGCTTCGAGGCCTCAGAACGTCCGACGCTGACCGTCAGGCAACCGTTCACGTAGCGCGCGTTGACCTTGTCAGGATCCGCGTGCTGGGGCAGCTCGATCACCCGCCGGAACGCGCCCATGAAACGCTCCCTGGCATAGACGCGCGCCTCGTCCCCGACTTCGGTCTCCGGGGGCCTGCGTTCGCCACTGATCGTCAGCAGTCCCTTGTCGATCGAGACATCGATCGAAGCCGGATGCAGACCCGGCGCGAACGCGACGATCTCAACGCTGTCGTCAGTACTGCCTATGTTGATGGAAGGAAAGGTTTCACTGCGCATGGCGCGCAGGCTCGCGGGAAGTCCCGCGAAGACGCTGGCCATCTGCCGTTGCAGGCGGTCGAATTCGCCCAGCAGATCGGTGCTGAAAAAGAGATCGCTCATGACTGGCTCCTTGAAACCGGGGCCTCTCACGAAGCTTCGAACCGGACCACGCGCTCCAGTCCGCCTGCCCGTGGGATAGCCCCGCCGACAAACAAATCGAAACACGCAGCGCTAATCGCGACTGCCTGAGCGATGGATAAAATAGCGCAAGGAACGGAAATTTCAAGGGGCCCTGCAACATGTCTTTCGGGGAGTCTTATGGTTCTTTTCGATACGCTTCAGGAACGGATCGACAGCGCGCGCCTGCCGCTCTTTGTCGTCACGCTCACGGCGGCTGCGCAGGTGAATACGCCGGTTCTCGCGATACTCCACTGGCACGCATTCCGGCGCGCGACACCGCTCGTCCTCCGCCCCGTCCCGCCTGCGCCCTGCAGCCCGCATCGCCGCAGCCGCACGGTTTATCGCCTTGGGGCGGTCCATCGCATCCTGCTGCCGCACTGAAACAATTTGTTACAAAGAGGCATTTTCGCATCCCTTGAAGCGCCCAAGGGGCGCCCCTATTTCGCTTTCCGCCAGACATTGGCTCGGCTGCACGGAGGCAAATCACGCGCCCCGTTACCCGCAGCCGGATTCCCTTATTGGTGATCCTTTAATCGCGCAGGAGATGGAAATGCAGATTCGTCCCCTCTACGACCGGGTTATCGTCAAGCGAATCGAAACGCAGCGGACGACGGCCTCGGGCATCGTGATTCCCGATTCAGCGGCAGAAAAACCAGAACAGGGCGAAGTCGTTGCGGTCGGCAGCGGCCGGCCGCTGCAGGATGGAACGCTGCGCGCGCTCCAGCTGAAAGTCGGTGACCAGGTGCTCTTCGGCAAATACGCAGGCCAGACCGTCAAGGTCGATGGCGAGGAACTCCTCGTCATGCGCGAGGAAGACGTCATGGGCGTCCTCGAGGCTGACGCCGGCGCCGCCCGCAAGGCCGCCTGATCATCCGACCGGTCGCGGACACCCGCCCGGTCGTTCGCGACGTGTCGAGTCAACGACTTTACCCGGAGCAACAACATGAGTGCAAAAGACGTCAAGTTCCACGACAGCGCCCGCGCCCGTATCGTCAACGGCGTGAACGTGCTCGCCGATGCCGTCAAGGTCACGCTTGGGCCCAAAGGCCGCAATGTGCTGATCGAACGCGGCTTCGGCGCGCCGACCATCACCAAGGATGGTGTGTCGGTCGCAAAGGAAATCGAACTGAAGGACCGCTTCGAGAACATGGGCGCGCAGGTAGTCAAGCAGGTCGCGTCGAAGACCGCCGATGTGGCCGGCGATGGCACCACCACGGCCACCGTGCTCGCGCAGGCGATCGTGCAGGAGGGCATGAAGCACGTCGCGGCGGGCATGAATCCGATGGACCTCAAACGCGGTATCGACAGGGCCGTGGCCGCCGTGCTCGACGAGTTGCGCAAGCTCTCCAGGCCGATTTCCACCAACCGCGAAATCGCCCAGGTCGGATCGATCTCGGCAAATTCCGACGAATCGATCGGGAAAATCATCGCCGACGCGATGGAGCGCGTCGGCAAGGAAGGCGTAATCACCGTTGAAGACGGCAAGTCGCTCGAGAACGAGCTCGATGTGGTCGAAGGGATGCAGTTCGACCGTGGTTACGTGAGCCCCTACTTCATCAACGATCCGGAAAAGCAGGCCGCGCACCTCGACGATGCACTGATCCTGCTGCACGACAAAAAGATCTCGAATATCCGGGATCTGCTGCCGGTTCTCGAAGCGACCTCAAAGGCCGGCAAGCCCCTGCTGATCGTCGCGGAAGACATCGATGGTGAAGCACTGGCCACGCTCGTGGTCAACGCGATGCGAGGCATCCTGAAGGTCGCGGCCGTCAAGGCGCCAGGGTTCGGTGATCGCCGCAAGGCCATGCTCGAGGATATCGCGATCCTCACTGGCGCGACCGTGATCTCCGGGGAAACCGGCAAGCAACTGCAGAAGGCCGCGCTGGAAGATCTCGGACGTGCGAAACGTGTTGAAGTCCGCAAGGACGAGACGATCATCATCGACGGCGCGGGTGAGGAGAAGCGCATCCAGGAGCGCGTATGGTCGATTCGCAGGCAGATCGAGGACACGACGAGCGACTACGATCGCGAGAAGCTCCAGGAGCGTCTGGCGAAGCTTGCGGGAGGCGTGGCCGTCATCAGGGTCGGTGCAGCGACTGAAGTCGAGATGAAGGAGAAAAAGGACCGCGTCGACGATGCACTGCATGCCACGCGTGCGGCAGTCGAGGAAGGGATCGTACCTGGCGGCGGGGTAGCGCTGCTGCGCGCGCGCGAGGCGGTGTCCACTCTTAAGGGCGTGAACGGCGATCAGGACGCGGGCATCCGCATCGTGCAGCGCGCGCTCGAGTCGCCGCTGCGTGTCATCGCCGCGAACGCCGGTGACGAGCCTTCTGTGGTCATCGCGAAGGTGCTCGCAGGCAAGTGCAATTTTGGCTACAACGCCGCTACCGGTGAGTACGGTGATCTCGTCGAAGCGGGCGTGGTCGATCCGACCAAGGTCACGCGCACCGCACTACAGAATGCGGCGTCGATTGCCGGGCTGATCCTGACGACGGACGCGACGATCGCCGACGCACCGAAGGACGAAAAGCCAGTGCAGGCGAGCGCGCCGGAACTGGAATACTGACCGCATCGGTCTTGCTGTGTGCACCGCTCACCTGGCCCGGGCGCTGCGTTTCCTTCGGCCCCGCTCTTTCTGTCTTCGCGGGGGCGGTGCCGCTTTTTACCTGGGACTGCCATGAAACTCGAACTTCGCATTGATTCAAGACCGCTCGACATCGAGCTCGATGACGTCGTGGCGGGACTGCTGGCCGTACGGCTCGGCCTGCCAGCAGGCGAGGACAACCGGGACGTCCTCGCGCGCTATCTGAGCGAGAAGGGCGAGCCCTGGATTCTGGACGAGGAACACATGCGCCGACGCATCCTGCGCCGGCTGATCCTGGACATCGCCGACCCGGCGCTCGTAATCCGCCATCTCATGGCTGACCAGTGACCCTTGCGCCTGTGCGGTCAGTGGCGAAGCTTCCCCCCGGGATACTCGGGCGCGACTTCCTCACGTTCCTGCAACTCTCTGTTGGTGATGAGATTCGCGCCGCCCAGGCCATCGACGATTCCGCGCTGCGCCAGGCGATGCGCGCCGTCCGCTGCGGGTCCATGCGTGCAGCGCGACCGCCGATGAAGGTCTTCTTCGATGGATGCCAGTGCTGGCTCGCCAGTCATCTTCACCGTTGCGAGGCAGCCCACCGTGTGGGCGCCCGCCACCAGGAGTTCTGGTGGGATGACCTTGATTCCATGTGGCGACGAGCGGTGTGACGAACGCCGCATCCGACGCGCGCACCCAGAAGGAAATGCCATCATCGGCCTGTGCGTGGGTCGCGGCGAAACAGATCCAGCACTCCGCCTGGCCTGGTCGCCGCCTGTCGAAGCCAGCAATGGCGGCCTGTTCGTATCGCGCGGCGTGGGCGTGCATCCGTCGCGGCGCATCCAGTCATACGAGTTGATCTATGTCCGGCAGGGCTGCCTCGAACTGCACGAGGACGGCAAACATTTCGAGGTGAATGCGGGGGAAACGTTATTGCTCTGGCCGGGCCGGCGGCACGTCGCCGTTTGCCCCTGATCTCAAGTTTTACTGGGTGCATTTCACGTTGCCCGAAACGCCGCTTTCCGCTTCCGCATGCCGTGAGTGGCTCGAGATTCCGCAGCACGCGCGGGTCGAGCGGCCCGATCATTTATCGGGCATGTTCCAGCGTCTCCTGAACGACCAGCAAATCTACGGCGTCCAGCCATTGCCGGACAGCCTCACGATCGTGCAGATGCTCTGGGAACTGAAGCGCTCGCGCGTGGCGGCCACCGCTGTCGACGGCGCGCCGCAGCAATTGGCGGCAAGTGCCGAGCGGTGGATTCGCACGCACTTTCACGAGCCGATCAGCGCGTCGTCGATTGCGGCGCACCTCGGCTGCAACGCGGACTATCCAGGACGGGTTTATCGCGCCGTCTATGGCCGCACGCTGACCGACGCCGTCCATGAACGTCGTATGCTGCACGCCGCCATCGTACTTGCCGAAGACCGGTTGACGATCGCGCAGGTCGCCTACGAATGCGGATTCGAAGACAGCGGCTATTTCCGGAGGCTGTTCAAGAAGAGTAAAGGCATGACGCCGAATGCATTCCGGCGGCTGCACTTGCGCGTTCACGTCAATACAGCCTGACACGCGCGGAAGGCCGGGATACCTGCGCCAGATCGGTTCGATGTGACGACGGCACCCGGGCCATTCCATTTCGCATCATTCGTCCTTAGCGGATCCCGCGCTTGATCAGCGGAATGAGCGAGTCGATCGTCGCGGGTGTCTGGACGCCTGCGCCGGTGTTGATGGTCAGTCCCGCGAAGTGATAAGCCGCCGAGAGCACGCACTGCGTGACCGGCAGAAAGCCCTGCAGATAGAGTTGCTGGTCGAGCGTCGCGGTAAGGTATTTGCTCTGCAGACCGGAAATCGTGGCGGGCGCCAGATCGATACCGCCCACGATGATTTGCCCCGGCTTCTTGCCGGCCTGCTGGAGCGCCTGCGGAATGAACCCGGTCACGCCGCCGTGCTGGGTGCCAATCGCCTTCAGATCAGGGTGCGCCTGAATAAAGGCGACCAGGATCGGCACGGCCAGCGATGAATCGGAATCCACCTGGGGCGAGATATTGAGCCGGGTCACCTTCACGCCGGCCTTTTCCAGCGTCTCGGCAAGACCGCGGTCGGACTGGCTGCGCACGCTCTCGTTGAAAACACCATATTCGAGCGCCTCGTCGCCCTTCTTGAGCCCGGCGTTGAGCATGGCCTGCGCGGTGATCTGGCCGCCTACGTAGAGTTCGACGCCGGCGTAGCCGAAGCCCTTCGCGTCGTAGAGCTTCTGGTTGTCGGGTAGCGGCGTGTTGCCGACGGTCACGATGATGCCCTGGTCCACCGCCTGCTTGATCAGTGGGGCGAAGGCCGGATCGCCCGGGTGGCCCATGATGCCGATACACGTCGGCTTTGCCGCCATCGCCTGGCGAAACTGCGCAAGCATCGTCTCCGGGCTCCAGGCCGAGAATTGCTCGATCACCTTGATGCCGAAGGCATGTCCCGCATCCGCCGCCCCGGTCTGACGTGGCAGCGTCGCGCCATCGCCGGGGTTTCCGCCCATCTGCATATACATCGTCATACCGGCGCCGAGCTGGCCTGACGTGGTCGGATCGGTGGCACCAGCGTTCGGCGAGAGGCCGAACGCAAGCACGCCCGCCCCCAGGAGGAACCCAGTCATGATCTTGTTCATTTCCGCTCCTATCTCCTGATTTAACGGCTTTATCGCCGCCCAAGCCTCAATCTTTCGCGCAGCGCGCGCAGCCTGGCGGGATTCTCGACCAACAAATGCAGGATCACGGCGACGATGAACACCACCCCTTCGATCGCCTGAACCCAGAAGCCGGCGATACCGGTCGCAACGATTCCTGCCTCCAGCATGCCAATCACGAAAGTGCCGAAGAATGTGCCCACGATCGTCGCCGTGCCGCCGAACACCGAGGTTCCGCCGATGAACACGCCGGCCAGCGCCGGCAGCAGGTAGCCTTGCCCCTGAGTCGAGAAGTAGTTCAGATTCTCGAGCGTGAGCAGGACCGTGGCGAAACCGGCCAGCACCCCCATCAGCGTGAACAGTTTCACCGTCTCACGCAGCACGTTGATGCCCACGACCTTCGCCACGTTGCGGTTATCTCCGATGAACAGCACGTGCTCGCCGAAACGGTGGCGATTGAGGATGAACCACATGAACACGGCGAGGCCGAGCGCCCAGAGCGCTTGCATCGGGATCAAACCGAACAGCGTGCCCGTGAATACTGCATAGGCTGAACCGCTGGCGAGCTGCTGCAGAGCATAGGAGAGCCCGCCGGAAAGGATCGATGCGACACCGGCCCAGAGGAACTGTGTGCCAATCGTCACGATGATGGACGGCATGCCGACCACGGCGACCAACACCCCGTTCACCACGCCGACCAGCGCACCGCCCGCCAACGCCGCAATAATGGCTAGCCAGGCGGATCCGGTGGTGTTCACGCACCAGGCGAACAGAAAGCCCGAGAATGCCATCACCGAGGGGAAAGACAGATCGATCTCCCCTGCCGCAATCACCAGCGTCAGCCCGATTGCCAGCACCACCAGCGGCGGCACGGTGGTCAGGAAGGAGAAGTAGATTGGCCAGCCCAAAAAGACGCGTGGCGCGGTTGCCATGAACAGGCCGACCACCAGCGCAAATACGACCAGGCTCGGCAATCCCTCCATGCGGGCAAAACCCGGCAGGCGCAAACCCACCAGGCGCACCGGCCGCTTTTCTTTTATCGGATCGCTCACGTCCTTGTCCCCGCAACCGGCGCCGGGCCGTGCCCGCTTTGCTGTAGCGAAATCAGGAACCGCGTCAGGTCTTCGAGGCTCATTTCACCTGACTTGATGTCCGCGACGATGCGGCCGCGATCGAGCACGACCAGCCGATCGGCGAGTTCGTGCACATGAGCGAGGTTATGTTCGATGTAGATGCAGGCGCGGCCGGACTCCTTAATGGAGCGCACAAAGTCGAGAACCTTGCGCACCTCGCTGATGGCAAGCGCCACCGTGGGTTCATCGAGAATGATCAGATCGCTGTCGAAATGCATCGCCCGTCCGATCGCGACGCCCTGGCGCTCGCCACCGGAAAGTTTCGCGATCAACGAATCCGCGTCAATCCCCACGCCGCGAAAACCGAGTTGTTGCTTCAGAATATCGTTGGCTATGCGCCGCTCTTCGGCAACATTGATAAAACCGAATCGGTTGGTGATCTGCCGGCCGACAAAAAAATTACGCCACAGCGGCTGCTTCTCGCCGAGCGATTTCTCCTGATACACCGTCTCGAAGCGCAACCGGTGCGCCTCGCGCACGGAAAAGCGGCTCCAGTCGACCTCCTCGTCGCGGATGAACAGCTTGCCCGTGCTCGGCCGCACGACCCCGGTCAGCACCTTGATGAGCGTCGATTTACCCGCGCCGTTATCGCCGATCAGGCCGACGATCTCGTTGCGGCCAATGGCGAGGTCGATGCCGGAAAGCGCGCGTATCTTGCCGTAGGACAGGCTGATGCCCTGCGCGCGCACGATATGCCGCCAGTCGCTCGTCGCGCGCGTGGCATCGCTCGCCGTCACGCTACGCTCCGGCGTAAATGACCTACAGGGATGTTGTGTACGACGATAGCCATAAAACTTTCCCCTTGCTTATCGATCGCCGCATCAACTTACATTGGAAAGTCTCTGGAATTCAGCAAGATTTACAGTCTAGTTCAAGAATCGCCTGACGAGACCCCTTATTTCATCGGGAAACCACTAGTCCTCGGCATCTGAATAACGGAATGTAAGGGATTCAGACGCGCCACAATTGATAGCAAACTTTGCGCATCTCCTCTGACACGGCAACTCGTGCAGGAGGCACGACAGCGCCGTTCGCTACCACGGCATCGAGGTCGACAACGAGTTTGAGATGGTCAACAATCACCGGGCCCGCCTATGCCAGTTTCGACCGCCACGAATGAATCAACCTGAATTCACACTTCGCGCAGCGACGCCCGCCGACGAGCCATTTCTGTTCGAATTACGCAGGGCAACGATGAACGAGCACCTGGAACGCGCGGGCGAAGCGACCGACGAGCGCGCGCATTGGGAGCGTCTGCGCTATCGCTACAACGACGCTTATGTCATCTGTTGCGGCTCGGAAAAACTCGGACTCTTCAAATTCTTTCGCGACCCGGACGCATGGACCATCGTGCAAATCCAGATCCTGCCCGAACATCAGGGTCGCGGTATCGCGGCCCATATTCTCGGTGATTTTCTACGCCAGGCGGACGACGCTCGCGTACCGGTCAAACTCAGCGTTCTGAAGGGAAATCGGGCGATAAGCCTTTACCAGCGCTTCGCGTTTCAGGTGGTCGATGCGACTGACACGTCGTTGCTGATGAGGCGGCGGTAACGCCGCCCAAGGAGGCGCTCGCGTCCGCTTGCTGCAGCCTCGCCCTCGACCGGCCGATGGCGGTGGCGTGCCGCGAGCACCTGCGATGCGGTCGTTTGCCGGCCGAAGGTATCGGGCGGAAGCCGGCAGTGTCCACAAGGCCTGGGCCCCCAGTCCGCCCAGGCCGCCCCCGCCTCAGTGCATATCGCCAACGACAACGCGTGCCGACAACGCGTTCGTATCACGCGACGACGACGCGGCGCGGATCTCGTAGCTTCCGCCATGCACCTGCCACGCGTGCGTGGTGGCGTTCCACGTCGCGAGGCGCCGCGCCGGGATGACGACGCTCACCTGTTGCGACTGCCCAGGCCGCAAGGCGACCTTCGTCCATCCCACCAGGCGCTGCGGCGGCTCGCCCAGACCCGGCGGCAGCGTGGCGTACACCTGGGCGACTTCGGCGCCGGCACGCGAGCCCGTGTTGGCGACGGTGAACGAGGCGATTACGTTGCCGCCCTGATCGGTATGCGTCCTGAGCCCCGAGTACGAGAAAGTCGTATAGGAAAGCCCATAGCCAAACGGGAACAACGGGTCGATGTTTTTCGCATCGTACCAACGGTACCCCATCAGGAGTCCTTCGCTATAGACAACGTTCAGGTTGTTGGGGTCGATGGTCGGCTGCGGCAGATCGGCTTCCTGGCGCGGGAACGTGATCGGCAGCTTCGCGGACGGATTCACGTCGCCGAACAGAATGTCCGCGATCGCCTGGCCGCCTTGCACACCCGGATACCACGCTTCCACGACGCCGTGAACGCTGGCGAGCCACGGCATCGTGACGGGACTGCCGTTCTCCAGCACCACGATGATCCGTTTGGCCTTCGCAGCCACCGCGTTGATCAGCGCATTCTGGTCGTAAAGCTGATTGCTCGGGTCCGCCTTGTTGTCCGGCAAGGACAGGTTCGCCAGATCCGTGCCCTCGCTTTCCCATTGCGTGGCAAACACGATCGCGACATCGGCGCTGGCGGCTGCGCTAGCCGCGGCGGTGGCGTTCGTGCCGTCGAAGTACGTCACCGTGGCCTGAGGCGCCTTGGCCTTGATCGCGTTGTACGGCGAGGACTTGTACCAGGTCGCGCAATTCGAAAGCAGCGGGTTGCCGGACTGGCATCCCGACACCGCATTGCCGTCTGCCGCGGGCACGCCTCCCGACCCGCCTCCGGACATCACGCCGACATCGGCATGGCCGCCGATCACGACGACCGAGTGCAGGCCGCCGGCGGCGAGCGGAAGGACCGGCTGGTTGCTGCCCGACGCCGGTCCATTCTTCAGTAGAACGATCGACTCGTGCGCCACCGCCAGCGCGTCACGGTTGCCAGCCGTCTGGTCGACCGAGCCGCCTGGGGTTGGCGGGTTGTCCATGACGCCAAGGGCGATCATGGTGCGCAGCTTGCGAAAGACCATGTCATTCAGACGGGCGACCGGAACGCTACCGGCCTGGACCGCGGCCTTGAGCGCGCTGCTGAAATACGACTGAATGCCGAAGCCCGCCCCAGCCGTGCCGAGATCGCCTGGCTGCTCTTCGTCGAGACCCGCCATCGCGGAGGCGACGGTACTATGGTTGGCCGTCCAGTCCGACTGCACTTTGCCCTTGAATCCCCACTCCTGCTTCAGGATGGTCGTGAGGAGTTCCGGGTTTTGGCAGGCATACACGCCGTTGACCAGGTTGTACGAGCACATCACGTTGCCAGGGTGCCCCTCGCGCACGGCAATCTCGAAGGCGAGCAGCTCCGTTTCCCGCATCGTCCTTTCGTCGACCACCGAATTGCTCGTCATCCGGTTCGTTTCCTGGTCGTTCATCGCGTAGTGCTTCACCGTTGCGATCACATCCTGCGACTGCGTGCCCATGGTGCGCGCGGCGCTCATCGTGCCGGTCAGGACGGGGTCCTCGCCCATGTACTCGAACGTGCGGCCGTCGCGCGGCTCACGAGCGAGATTGACGCCGCCACCCAGTCCTTCCGCATAGCCGAGCACGCGCAGCTCACGGGCAATACGCGTCCCGTAGGCCCCCGCGAGCGCCACGTCCCAGCTCGAGGCGAGCCCGATCGGTGCGGGAAAGGCCGTGGTATGCGCGTTCTGCACGTTCACGCCGCCAGCCGAATCCGCCGTGGCCAACGGCGGAATGCCCAGACGGCTGACGCCGGGGATATAACCGGCGCCCTGCACCCACGAAGGAAACGGGCCGCCCAGCCCGACAGTGGGAATGCCCGTTCCGTGCACCAACTGGATCTTTTCGTCGAGCGTCAGTTGCGAGACCAGGACTGCCGCGCGCCTGTCGGCCTGGTCGCCCTTCACCTTCCAGTCAAAGGCCGGCTGTGACGCACCCGAAGCATGGGAAAAGAACTGCTCCACCATCGAAAATGGGCTGGCGCCCCATGTATTGCTGCTGGCGGCTTGATCCGCGTACGCCACGGAGCCGGCACACAACGCGCCGGCGACTGCAACCGCTATTTGCTTCGCATTCCTCACCGTGTCTCTCCTGTTTTGCCGATTGCATGAGCGATGACCCGCGGGATTGCGGGACCGTAATCGGACTACATTTTTCTTCTAGTTTTATGTTGAATTGCCCTACGTAGCGAGATGACGATAGCACCCGGCGAAACGTTTGCGCTTATCGTGCCGTCGCGGAACTTAACCTTGCGTCGCGGCACCAGGGTTTGCCTTAACCCCGCGCCGAGTGCCATTTCGTCGTTACCTTGCAGGCGGTTTACGGCGATATCGATTCATGCGGATTCGATATCCGGACCCATTGGGCCGTTTGAGGATTGCAGCAAGGATGCTAAAGTCACCAGCTACCAGCGGTTAGCCGAGGCGACGTTTCTCCGTTCCATGGTGTCTCCCATGACGACCGATCAAAAGACCGTTTCAAACGTCCTTGCCCAACTCTCGCTCAAGTCCGCCGTCGAACACGGCATGTCGCCGCACGATTTCACGCGCCTCACCGGCATAACGGAGGCGGAACTCGCCCATCCGGACGGGCGCATCCCCGCTCACAAGCACATTGCGATGCTCAATCTGCTGGAGCCTGGCTACCAGGCTTCGGAGCGGCTCGAAATTATCTCCAGTTATTCCTTTCGCGCACCCATTAGCACGTTATTGGCCATCGTCACGAATAGCCCGACGTTGACGAAGGCCTTTGACCAGTTTCTGCGCTACCGGGTGTTGATCGGAAATGTCGATTCTGTGAAGGTCAAGCGGGCAGGCCAGACGTTCGAATTCGAATACGTTCTGGACGGCCCGCGCAGAAGTTCGTCGAGCGCTTTCTATAATTTCCTGCTGCTCATTCGCCTCGCCGGGCAGTACAACGACGACGAGCCCTATCCCACCCAGATCGAGCTGACCGGCGAATCGTTTGCGCCCGTCTCCCAGCTCTCGCACCTGTGTGGCGCGACGGTGAAATTCAGGCAAAGCCGCAACCGCATGCTGATAAAAACGGGAGCGGCGGACCTGCCGTATCGCAAGTACAACGAGATCACCGAAAACATACTCTGCGGGCAGGCCGATGCCGATATCCGACGCTTCGTTGTCGGCCATTCGTTTTCTTCGAGAATCGAAGATTTCGTGACGAAGATGATTCGTGAGGCGCATTCCGGCCTGCCGTTTTCGAACCCCATGGAGGAGGTCTGCGGCCGCCTTGGCATTTCACGCTCGACCCTGCACCGGCGCTTGCAGGGTGAAGGGACGAACTTCCAGGCGATCCTGGCTCACGCGCGGCTCGAGGAGGCCAGGCGGTTGCTGCCGCTGGCCGATTATTCGGTGGCCGCGGTTAGCGATCTTCTCGGCTTTTCTTCTCCCTCCGCGTTCTCGCGTTTCTTTCTCGAGAACAGCGGCAAGTCCCCTTCGCGCTACAAGTTCGAAAACTGCAGGTTCTAGTGAGCTTTCTCGACAGACTGCGCCTGCGTTGTCCGCCCTCGAACCGAAAGGCGGAGGGCGGGATCGATGCGCGGTCTCCGATCGCAGACTCCGGGACAATCATAAAAGCATGCCGCGCGTTAATCTGGAGTCCACGAGGCAATGAGTACTTTCCCCTTCGTTCCCCTTTCCGGAGAAAAAGCGGACTACGACGCGTTGATTGGCGAGGCGCCGGCGTTTCGTCAGCTGGTCAGGATGATCGATCGCGTCGCGCCCACCGATCACGCCTTGCTCATCATCGGGCCGACGGGCTCGGGCAAGGAACTGGTCGCGCGCCGCGTGCACAGGCGCAGCCTGCGCCGCGATCAACCGTTCGTTGACGTCAACTGCGGGGCGATTCCCGAGCACCTCGTCGAAGCGGAACTGTTCGGGCACGTCAAAGGCGCTTTCACCGGCGCCGGCGAAAGTCGTCCCGGGCTCTTGCAGCAGGTCGGCAAAGGCACGCTGCTGCTCGACGAAATCGGCGAGCTGCCGCTCGCGCTGCAGCCCAAGCTCCTGCGTGCGCTGGAAACGCGGACGTTCCGCCCGGTCGGCGCCTCGTCGAGCGTGCGTTTCGAGGGGCGCGTGGTCGCCTCGACGCACCGGGATCTGCGCGAACTGGCGCGCCAGGGGCTGTTTCGCGAAGACCTGTTCTACCGGCTCGCGGTGTTCGTGCTGGCCGTGCCCGGGCTCGACCAGCGCGTCGAGGACATTCCTGCGCTCGCCGCCCATTTCGCCTCGCAACAGGAGCGCCGCATCGAGTTTTCGCCGGCTGCGCTGCGGCGGCTCGGCCGGCATGCCTGGCCGGGCCACATCCGGCAATTGCGCAACCTGGTCAGCCAGCTGAGCGTGCTTGCCGAAAAGCCGCTGATCGAGGAAGACACGCTCGAACCGTTTCTGCTCAGCGAAACGGCCGGAGCGGTTTCGCGCGCCGCGCTCGCCGACATGCTGCTGCAACTCGAGGGACGCGACAAACTCGCCGCCGCCGAAGACCTCCTCATCGACCGCGCGCTGGAGCGGACCACGGGGAACAAGAGCGCCGCCGCGACCTTGCTCGGGGTCGGTCGCAAAACAGTCGAACGCCGCCTGAAGTCGCGCGAGGAACACCATCGCGAAGCGCACAAGAGTCTCGAACATGCGATGGCGCTGATCGATGCGGCGCGCTTCGCCGAGGCCATTCCCCATTTGCGGCGTTGCCTCGACGTGCTGCAGACGAGCCGCGACGAGGCCGGCGCGCGCCGCGCCCAGTTCGATGCCTACCGGCTGCTCGGCATGAGCCTGCGCAGCGTGCATGGCTGGTTGTACGCAGAAGCCACGGCCTGCTACGCGGCGGCGCTCGAGGTCGGAGAAGGGATCTGCGAGCCTGGTGAAATCGCGGCGATCCAGTTCGGCGTCTGGACGACCCAGTTGACGACGCTCCAGCTCAAGCAGGCGCGCGCGAGCGCACAGGAGATGCTGCAGCGCGCCCAGAACAGCGGGGACCGCGTGTCGCTCGACGAAGCGCACGTCGCCATGGCCAACACGCTCTACTGGCTAGGCGACAGCGAAGAAGCCCTCGCCTGCCTCGCGCGCGGCAATCTGCTCGGCGTGACGCGCGACGATGCGCGCACGGGTTCGCAGGGAATCGATCTGGCGAGCCTCGCGTTGACATTCGAGGGGCTGGCCGCCTACCAGATCGGCGAGTTCGGGCAAGCCCGGCGCGCGATGGATATGCTGATCCTGCGCGCGGGCGAGCCGGGTGCGCATGCATTGGCGCACGTTCTCAACCTGCAGGGCGCCGCGTGGCTGGCGTCCCTTTTCGACGATCAGCGGAGCGGGCCGCTCGCGAGCGAACTCGAATCGGTGTCGATCGCCAACGGCTTCCCTTTCTATCGCGGCATGGGCCAGATCTTCCGCGGCGTCGATCTCAGCGCGCAAGGCTTGAACGCGGAAGCCGAAGCCGTGATGCTCGACGGTTACGACAACCACATGGTCTGCAACGGCGGCGCGCTGTTCCATTCCTTCAAGATGTGGCAACACGGCGAAGTCCTGCTGCGATCCGGCCGCGCACAACAATGCGCAACGATGCTGTCCGCCGCGGTCGACGAAACCCTCGCGCGCCAGGAGCGCGCCCACCTTGGCGAACTGCTGGTCACCCGCGCGCGGGCGCAGTGGGCGCTCGGCGATCTGACGTCTGCCGAGCAGGGATTGCGCACCGCCCTTTCGACGGCGCTCGCGTTCGGTTCGGTGCCCGCGCGCGTGGAGGCCGCGCGCTATCTCGCCAACCTCCTGCGCGCCACGGGCCGCCGCAGCGAAGCGATCGACACGCTCGCCCGCGCGTTGCGGGATCAATCGGCTGATTCCACCCGCCGCATAGCGGACGCTATCGCGTTGCTGGCCGAACTGCGCCATGAAGCGTCTGCCGACCCGGGCGAGCAGGGACCCGCCGCGGGCCGCTAAGCCGCGCAAGTTACGCCACGACGTCACCCAAGCCACGCCACGCTGGGAACTGGACGGAATCGTCCACTCCCGGCGATTTCTCCGGTCGAAATCGTCCTGCCCCGCCCTCCCACGCGCTGCCGTAACCCGTCACCACGGGGCTGCGCAGCGCGGGCACGATCGTTGCTTACTGTTGAATATTCGGGACCAGAAAGAAAGCCGACACGCGCACGAAACCACGACGGGGTCGATGAACAGAGCGCAATACGCGTGGATGGCGAATATCTTCGACGGCAAGGCAAAATAATGATAATTGCAATTGAACGGGAAACATCGCAGCGTCCGCAGTCCGCCAATCTAGATGCGAAGCGTGTGACCGCACGCGAGGACGCGAAAACCGGGGCACAGGGAGTCAGTCCGTATACGGCGAAAAATCTCGACGGCGCCATCACGCACCTCGAAATCGCCATCGCCTTCGACGGCAACATCGCCGTGTTCGGCCAGCGCTACTGGCTCGATCGCGTCCAGCGCATCGCGTCCACTCCGGAGATCATGCCCGCCCAGGCCCGGCGACTTCGGCACTTGCTGGATCAGCTCAAGGTCGCATGAGCGCCCGATCCACCCTGACGAAGGCGCCAGTCAATGCGCAGGGCCGAAGAAAGCCTGCGCACCTTCCGATGGCGTCAGTCCGGCGGAGAAATAGCCTTCGAGGCGTTCGGCCTTGGCGTCGTCGAGCAAGAACGGCGGACGCACGAGCCCTTGTGCAATCGCGTGGTCGTACCACCGGCTCATCCACTCGCGCAGCTCCGTTTCATAGGGGGACGGCAATTCGTCTGGCGCGATCTCTTCCATGCGCAATCTCCGCTCGCGGCCTGCCCGCCGCTATATTCTTGTCGCTACACGTGCTGCGCCCATCGAAGGACGCAGGATATCGGGTGGAAACACTTGCCATCCCCGGTCGGGATGGCGGAAGAAAAAAAGCGCGCGCGGTCCGTCCGCTGTCTGCGCCTCGATGAATACGCTCGCGATCCGCCCGGACGGCGAACGATGCACCGTCACGACCCGCACTGTCTGTCTGCTGGTGGGGTTCAGCCACTTCACGACTGCTGCCCCCAACGACTGCCGCACCGCCATCGCCGCCCCCCACGCTTCATGTGAAATCATCGTAGACAGCCGTAAAACCGGCCGCCATCGGGACGGGTAGATAGTTCCCTCGGGATTGTCTGGTTCGCTTGTCAGGATTTCCTTCTCGCCGCGCGTCACTCGCCGACCAGACCATGCCGGATCGCATAGCGGATCACCTCCGCGTTATTGCCCAGCCCGAGCTTTTGCATCAGCCGCATCTTGTGCGTGCTGATCGTCTTGGCGCTGAGCGCGCACGCATCGGCGATATCGTTGATGCTCTTGCCCGACGCCAGCATCTGCAGCACCTGGAATTCGCGGTCCGAGAGCACCTCGTGCGGGGGCACGTCGCCCGCATGCTTCTCGAACACCATGGCGTCCACGAGTTTCGGGTCGATAAAGCGCCCGCCGTCCGCGAGCTTGCGAATCGCGGCGAGCAGCACCTCGGGATCGCTGTCCTTCGTCACATAGCCTGTCGCGCCGGCCCGCAGCGCTCGCGATGCGACCTGGGCTTCGTTGTGGATGCTGAGCACGAGCACCGGCAACGCAGGTTCCTCGGCGCGCACGCGACGGATGAGATCGACGCCGCTGATGCCCGGCATCGTCATGTCCAGCAGCAGCAGGTCGACTTCGCAGGTCCTCAGCTTTTCGATCACCTCCGAACCCTGGCCGGCCTCCGCGGTCACGACCATGTCGGCAGTCGTCGCGAGGATCTGCTTGAGTCCGCCACGCACGATGGCATGGTCATCGGCGATGAGTATTCTGATCATGGGGGTTTTCAAGCGGAACGTGGATCGAAATCGTGGTGCCAGACGCAATGCCAATAGTCAGGTCTTTGCAGGGCTGACTGTCGATGCTCAACGTACCACCAATCAGTCGCGCGCGCTCTGTCATGCCAAGCAGGCCGTATGCGTACCTTGCATACGCGGCAGCCACGTCGAAGCCGCGGCCGTCGTCGCGCACACGCAAGTCGAGCGAGCCGGGCCCCGTAGTGAGCGCGACCTCGACGCGCTGCGCCGCCGCGTGGCGCGCGACGTTCGTCAACGCAGCCTCCACGATGCGGAAGAGCGCCGTGGCCTGCATGTCCGACAAGGCGGGCTCGCCGCTTGCCATGTGCAGTTCGCACGGGATGGCGTTGTGCCGGCTCCATTGACTGGTCAGCCATTCGAGCGCCGAAACGAGGCCGAAGTTTAGCGCAGCGGGCCGCAGGTGGCTTGCGACGTTGCGGACCATCCAGATCGTGCCTTCGACCAGTTCGCGCATGTCGTCGGCCCGGCCGACGGCCTCGGGATCGTCGGTGAGCCGCATCCTCAGCAGCGAGACATCCATTTTCAGCGCGGTCAGCAACTGGCCCAGTTCGTCCTGAATCTCCAGCGCGCTGCGCTTGCGCTCGTCTTCGCGAATCCCCTCCAGATAGGCCGACAGGGCCCGCTGCTGCTCGCGCGAGCGCACGAGTTCGTCTTCCACGCGCTTGCGGCCGGAAATATCGTGCAGGCCCACGTAGATGGCCGGTGCGCCATCGTAGTTCGACAGCCGTGCCGTCGCCATGGCCCAGAACTGCGTCCCGTCCGGCCGACGCAGTTTCACCTCGGCGTCGCCGAAGCTGCCTTGCGCCGCGAGACAACGCACCAGTCTTTCGCGCTCCAGCGGGTCGACGTAGAAGTCGACAATATTGACGTTCTTGCACGCCGCTTCATCGAGGCGCAGCAGTTCGCGAAACCGTGCGTTGGCATAGAGCAGATGGCCGTCGGGCATCGAGGTAATGCCCATGGCCACCGGGCCCGATTCGACGATCGCGCGAAAACGCGTTTCGCACGCTTTGAGGCCGCGCTGCTGCATGCCGAGCTGGCGGTGGGCCGAACGCAACGCGAGGTGCGTGCGGACCCTGGCCATCAGTTCCTCGACGTGCACGGGCTTGCGCACATGGTCGGCTGCGCCGGCGCTGAGACCATCGGCCAGGTCGCGATGATGGCCTGCCGGCATCATGAGCACCACCGGAATATCGCGCGTGCGCGCGTCCGACTTCAGGCTGCGGCAGGTGGCCAGCGCGCCCACGCTGGCGGCCTCTGAATCGAGCAGAATCAGTTCGGGCTGGGAGACGCACGAACGCTCCAGTACCTCGAGGCCGCTGTTCGCGGCGAGCACCTCGAAGCCCTCCCATACGAGGTGATCGGCGATCAAACGGGTCTCGTTCGGCGTACCGCCCGCGACCAGAATCGTGCAGGCGTTCGTTGTCGTGGCCTGCGAGTCAGTCATCTTGCCCACGGTTGCTCCGGCCCTGGTTGCTTTGTTTTGTCCTCGTCGCCAAAGCCATGGCCCTTCGGCAACCCTTTATCACGGATGCGGGTAATACGGATTCCGCGCCCCCGTCAGCCCTCCAGGCTCCAGGCGCCCTACGTGGCGAACGAATGTCTTGCAGAGATTTCCGCACGGTCGATCAGTTCGTCGAGACTGCTAGCGAGTTCGCCAAGCGCGTATAACGCATACAGATCGAGCTTGTCCGCATGGTTGCGGCGCAAGTCTTTCATGCTTTCCTGCAAGCGCCGGATCGTGCCCGCGCGGCTGTCCGGCAGCGGCCAGCAGTGCATCAAATAAGCCAGCGGCGTGAGATTGCGGGATTCGCACCATGTATCGAACAGGCGCATGCAGATCGAGTTCACGTCCTGCACGCGCGCCTTACGGTCGCCCCACTCGGAAATCATCGCGCGTCGCCTCTGCTGCTTCGAAAATTTGCTGACGTCATGATGATCCCGCCAATGATCGCGTGCAGTCGTCTTCGACTGCAAACGGTAAAGGGGAATTCTGAATTTTGTGTCAGGAAATCCTGAATGGCGGACTTCAACCGGCAATCGCACCCTTGAATGTCCGCCGCGAATTCCCGTCCTCGCCCGAAGTAAAGCGGATTGTCGGCGAGATTACGTCGCGTTATGCTGCGCGCGACTGCCCCTTCGGTTCCACACAATGCCGCGCATGGCATACGCAGATTTCGTATGAACAGAAGACAGATGATCGCGCAATGCGTCGGTATAGGCGCGAGCCTGGTAACGATGCGGGCGACCATGGCGTTGCCGGTCAGCCGCCCGCCAGCAAGCGTCGTATTTCTGAATCCCGGCGAAAGCGTGGAACACGATACGGGCCAGCACTGGCAACTCGTGTCGCGCTTCATGGGTGCGACTGCCAGACGCTTCGGCATGCAACTCGAAGTGCTTTATGCGGAGCGCGATCATCTGCTGATGCTGCGTCAGGCCGAATCGGTGGCGGCGCGTGCGGCGGCGCCCGACTATGTGGTGATCGTCAACGAAAAGATGGCCGCGCCCCAGATGCTGCAAACGCTGGCGCGCTCGGCCGCCAAAGTGCTGTTGATCCACAACGATCTGACCGAAGCCCAGCGTGCCCAGACCGGCAACGAGCGCGAACGGATCGCGAACTGGATCGGCACCGTCACCGCCGATGCCGGGCGCGGAAGCTTTCGGCTCATGGACTACCTGATCCGCTTGAACGGCAGCGGGCCCGCACGCGTGATCGGCATTACCGGCGACCCTGCCACGCCGGTTTCGGCGGAGCGCGCCGCGGGCGTGCAGGCCGCGCTGGCGCGCCGGCCGCAGGACCGCATCGATCAGCTCGTCTATGGCGACTGGAGCTTTTCCGACGGCCGCGACAAGGCGCGCGTGCTGCTCTCGCGCTATCCGGACGCCAATATCCTTTGGGCTGCCAACGATACGATGACGCTTGGCGCAATGAGTGCGGTGCAGGAACGGCATCTGTCCACCATCGTCGGCGGCCTCGGTGCGCTGCCCGAAGCCGTGGCTTCGGTCATTCGCGGCGAGCTGGCCGCGATCGTCGCAGGCGACCAGTTCATCGGCGCCTGCGCGATGGTCCTCATTCACGACTACCATTACGGCGCGGACTTCGCGCAAGTGGGCGGACCGCGTCAGCGGCTCGACTATCTGAAGGTGCTCGACAGCAGCGACGCCAGGCGTTACGCCGAGATTGCCTTTCAAGGCCGCACGTCCCCCGACTTCAGCGGTTTCTCACGCGTGCAAAGCCGGCGTGCCGGCGCCTACACGTTCGATCTCGACACCCTGCTCAATTCCGCTTCAAAGGCCGCGTGATGCTGCAAACCCTTTTGCGTGCGCGCTTCCCACGCAGCCTGCATGCGCAGCTCATGCTCTCGCTGCTGGTGCTCTGTACGCTGGTGGCGGGCACGTCGGCTTTCTTCCTGCTGGAGCATGCGCGCGAACGCCGGATCGCGGAACTCGACGAACGCGCGAACCGCATTGCCGATCTCTTCAGTCAGTCGCTCGCACAGCCGCTCTGGAATGTCGATCGCGAGGCGATCGCGCGGCAACTGAATGTGCTCAAACCGAATCCGGAGGTGGTGAGCTTCACCGTGACCGCGACCAACTACGGCGTGCTCGCCGACGCGAGCAACGCGCCGATGCCTGCCCCGCAGGCGCGCGTGGTTCGGGTGCGGCCGATAGAATTCACGCCGCCCGGCGACGCGCCGCCCGAAAAGATCGGCGAGGTCCGCGTGGTCTTGACGAGGGCCGCCGCCGACCGGGGCTTCGAGGCCGCGCGCGCGGCGGTGCTGGGAACACTCGCGCTCGTGCTCGCCGTGTTGTACGTCACGACCTTTCTGCTCATCAAACACCTGGTGCGCGAGCCCATCCGGCGCCTGGAGGAAATGGTCGACCGCATCGCGTCCGGCGATCTGGACAGCCGCTGCGCAATCGAATCCAGTGTCGAGCTGGGCCGGCTCGCCGCGCGCGTCAACGTGATGGCGGAACGGCTGCGCGACTCGACGGCATCGCTCAGGGAGAGCGAGCGCAAGTACCGCAGCATCATCGAGAACTCACTCGAAGGATTCTTCGTCCTCGATCGCAACGGCAAGCTCTGCGACGCCAATCCCGCGATGGCTCAACTGCTCGGCTATCGCGACGTTCGGGGCATGATGACGGCGCGAGGCTACGACGCGAGCGCGGTTCATGCTCCGCTACAGCCATTCACCAGCGGGAAGACCGCCCAACTCTTTGCGATGCTGCAACTGACCGGCAAGATCGCGGGGCTGGAAATCGAGCTGGCCCGCGCCGACGGCACCGCGGTATGGTGTCAGCTCAACGCCCGCGGCATACGCTACAACGGCGCGGGACCCCAATGCCTCGAAGGACAGTTGACCGATATCTCGGGCCGCAAGCAGGCGATGGAGATCCTTACGCGCCATCGCGATCAACTCGAGGAGGAAGTGCGCGAACGCACGCGAACCGAGCAGCTGCTGCGGCATTCGCGCGAACAGCTGCGCCAGCTTTCGTCCCATCAGGAATCGATCCGCGAAGAAGAGCGGCGGCAGATCGCCATGACGATTCACGACGAACTGGGCCAATTGCTCACCGCGATCAAGATCAATGTGTCCCTGCTCAAGCTCGCGCTGAGCCAGGGCGCCGAGTGGAAACAAAAGGTGGGCGACATCGGCGGGCTGGCTGAACGCACCATCGACATCGTGCGCAACGTCGCGAGCCACCTGCGGCCGGCCGCGCTGAACTTCGGCCTTCTTTCGGCGCTCGAATGGCTCGTTCAGGACTTCACACGGCACAACGCAACGGTCTGCACGTTCCGGCTCGAAGGCCGTGAACCGTCATTGGGCGACGACCGCGCGACGGCGGTGTTCCGCATCGTCCAGGAGGCGCTCACCAACGTCAGCCGGCACGCGCAGGCCTCGCATGCGGAGGTCGTCCTGCGCTGCATCCATAACCACTTCGAACTCGAGGTCCATGACGACGGCAACGGATTCGACGTGGCGAAAGCGATCCGTGGCAATTCGTACGGGCTACAGGGCATGCAGGAGCGCGCACGGATGATCGGCGCGCAGTTTCATATCGGGAGCCGGGACGGGCCGGGATCGACGGTTCGCATCGTGTTCAATGAGACGCCGGAAAACGCCAGTCGGGCCCTGACCGCCGACAACGAACTCAGGTAGTCATGCCTCATCCGCCTGGCGCTTTTCTAGCGCACGCAGCATCTCGTTGGTCTTGTCGAGAAACGCGGCGTGATAGGCGCCAGGCAGCGTGACGTCGTCCATGACCGACATGACGTCTTCCAGCACTCGCCTGAGCGCCCCATGGATCTCGCCGCATTGCGCCGGCGTCAGTTTCGGCAAGGCCAGCTCGATGAACTTCTGCATGACGAGCGACCTTGCCGCGAGTCGCCTCATGTTCCCGCGCCCGGCGTCGGCTGCGCGAGCCGCCACGCGAGATTGGCGCGTGCCGCCGCCTCGCAATGCGAATGAAAGTAATCGGTCAGGTAGATGCGCGGCCGCGCCAGCAGGGCTTCCAGAATCCGCCGCTCGTGCATGGCGTACGCGTGGTCGTCGAGGTCCGGGCGTTCGGCTCTCAGGCGCAGGCCGTTGTCCTGAAACTGGCGGCGCGGTGCGCCGAGCGACGCGAGATCGATGTCGCACGCGAAGCGCGCATCCAGTGCATCCGGCGCGCGGGTGTGCCGGGTCGCGAGAATCGCTTCGCAAATGCGCTCGCAAGCCGCGATATGATCGTCTGCGCAGCGCCGCAACCACTGCGCGCTGCGCTCCTCATTGTCCTGGGCGCCCGGAACGTAGATCACGTCGTGGCACCACAGCGCAAGCTCCACGAGATCGCCATGCGCAATGGCCTCGCGCGCCTGATCGAAGTCGCGCAGGCAGCGGCGCACGTGGCGCAACGTATGGTAGTGCCGCCCCGCTTCGCCATAACGACGCGCGAGATCGGCATAGACGGCCTCGGCGCGCGCGCCCCCGCTGCGCGACCATAACTCGACGAAGCGTCCCTGCGTGCGGTTCACCCCTGCTCCTTTGCGCACTGCGCGATGCTCAGAGAAATTCCTCGCGAATGTCGATGCTCGAGCGCTGGCCGATATCCGCGTAGTGCTGCGCGAGCCAGGCATCCGCTTCCTTGCGGCCGTTGTCGCGCAGCTCGCACAGGAAATCCCAGTCCGCGTTGTACTTGCTCGACACGCTGAGCGCGCACATGGCGGCGTCGGAGCGGATCGAATGAATCAGCATTTCCTTCATCTCGTCGCGAGCGAGCTTGCCTTGCTGGATCAACTCGGTGACGAACGCAATCGCGCGCATTTCGCGCATGAGAGACGAATTGAAACTGATCTCGCTGATGCGATTCAGAATGTCCGCCGCCGTGACCGGCACGCCGGCGCGCACGAGCGGGTTGATATGGACGATCACCACGTCACGCGTCTTGCAGTGATAGATCAGCGGATAAATGGCCGGGTTGCCCATATAACCGCCGTCCCAGTAGTGCTGGCCTGCGATCGCGACCGCATGGAACAGCGTCGGCACACATGCAGAGGCGAGCACGGCGTCCGCGCAGATGTCCTCGCCGGTAAAGAGGCGGATTTTGCCCGTCTCCACGTTAGTCGCGCACAGGTACAGCAGAATGGGGCACGCCTTGCGCAGCGCGGCGAAGTCGACCTGGCTTTCGAGCACCTGGCGCAGCGGGTTCAGGTTGCCCGGATTGAACTGGTAAGGCGAGAACACGCGCAGCATCATGTCGGCGATCGCATAGAGCGGCGAATGATCGAGCCCGAAGCTGTGCGAGCCCTTGAGCCACGGCACCCAGCGCAGCGGGTTGTAGCGCTCGGCCGACTCGGCAACCGCCTGCCAGAAGTCGTGCAGCGCCTGGCGCGCGCCGCCCACGCCTCCCTGTAACAGCCCGTACGCGAGCACCGCGCCGTTCATGGCGCCGGCGCTGGTCGCGCTCACGCCTTCGATCGCGAGCCGTTCGTCTTCGAGCAGACGGTCGAGCACGCCCCATGTGAACGCGCCGTGCATCCCGCCGCCCTGTAATGCGAGCGCGATCGGCCTGGGCGCCGCGGGGTCATGATCGCTTTTCTGGCTTCTTGTTCGCTTCGTCGCCATGGGTCGCCTCCTCGGGCGGCACGCTCATCCATGCACGTCATCGATCGCTCACGCATCGCTCGATACGAGCGTGTCCAGCAATGTCCTGGCTTCTCGCAGGTCGGCGGTGTCGAAGCCCTCTGTGAACGTGTCGAGAATTGCGGACAGCACCTGCCTCGCCTCGTCTGCTCGACCTGCACGCTGCCAGAGGCGCGCCAGGCTCGAAGCCGCGCGCAGCGCCAGCGACCTCGCGCCCTGCGCGCGGGCCACGGCAATCGCCTTGAGAAAGCACGCTTGCGCTTCGTCGCTCGACGCAGCGGGCAGCAGGGTCCCCTTGAGCCGATGCAATTCGGCCTCGTAGAAACGCTCGCCGGTTGTGTCCACGATCGCCATGGCTTGCGCCAGCGTGCGCAGGCCGCCTTCTGCGTCGCCGGCTCTGCCCTGGCAGTCGGCCAGCAAGCCCAGAAAGTACGAGCGGTGCTCCTCGCCGCCAGCGGACTGTTCGGCGTGCAAGCCTTGGCGCAACTGGGCGATGCCTTCCTGCAGGCTGCCCGGTTCGATGCGCGCCCAGCCCGACAAAATGGTTCCCCAGGCGAGCCAGTACGGCAAGCCGTGTTCGTTCGCAACGGCGAGGGCCGCTTCGGCGCGCTCCCGCGCCAGCGGCGCCTCGCGCCGCAACTGATGCAGTTCGGCCACGTAAGCGAGCGTGAATGCGAGCGTCGGCCCGTAGGCGAGCTTGCGCGCGAGCGCAAGCGCCTCCATGCTGCGCGCGTGCGCCTGATCGGGATAGCCTTGAAACCAGCGGATCAAGGCCAGAAAATTCAACGCCCGGCTGCCGGGATCCACGCCATGCGCGAACACATGGGCCTGATGGCGCTCGGGATCATAGAGGGAGAGCGCCTGTTCCAGGTGCGCACCGGCCACGTCCAGTTCGCCCTGCAGAAAGAGGCACGCCCCGAGTGCGCCGTGGGCCTCCAGCAGCCAGTCCAGATCCCCGGCATGCTCCGCCATGCGTAGCATGCGCTCGCCCAGTTCGCGCGCCACCGCGTAATTCGCGCGCGTCATGTTATGGATTCTCAACCCGAGCAGCGCCGCAAATAGCTGCGGCGTCTCGCTGAGCTGCTCGCCCAACTGCCGTGCGCGCGTGTAGGTCGCCGCGACCTCGGGCGCGCCATAGCCGCGCACGTTCATCAAGGCCGGCCCCAGTGCCAGCAGCAACGTCAGCTCGCGGGACGCGCGCGCGGGCGTATCGGGCAATCGCTCGAGCAGACCCAGGGCGGCGCCGAGGTGATGCATCGCGTCAGGGTCGGCCGCATGCCTGAGCGCCTGCTGCCCCGCGCGGTGCAGATATTCCACCGCCTTCGGAATATTGCCGCTCAGGCTGTAGTGATGCGCCAGTTCGCTGCAGTAGTCCGCGATGCGCGTGGGAAACAGCGCCTCGATCGCCTTCGCGGTGCGCTCGTGCAACGCGCTGCGACGTTCCGTGAGCAGCGAATGACCCGCCACTTCCTGCGTCAGCGCGTGCTTGAACGAGTACTCGACCTCCGGGTAAGCCGGCCGCTCGTAAATGAACTCCGCGGCTTCGAGGTGCGCGAGCAGCCCGCGCAGGTCGTCGTCGGTGCGCGCGAGCTGTCCGCCGCAAATACGCTGCATCAGGCTGAACGGAAAGTCCTTGCCGATCACGGCGAGCGTTTGCAGCAGGTCCTTCTGCGCGAGCGGAAGCCGGTCGATACGCGCGGCGAGCACGCCCTGCACCGTGGTCGGGATGTGCAGCGAGGCCGGTGTCCGCTCGATCCGGTAGCGCCCCGGCTCGCCGAGCAGCGAGCGCTCCTCCGCGAGCGTCTGCACCACTTCCTCCATGAAGAACGGATTGCCCTCCGTCTTTTCGAGAATGCGCTGCTTGAGGGGCGAGAGCGACGCATCGTCGCCGAGCAGTACCGTCAGGAGTCCCTGGGCTTCGCCCGGTCCGAGCGCTTCGAGCCGTAGCTGACTGCATTCCCACGCCGGCCGGTACTCCGGCCGGAAGTTCACGAGCAGCAGGATACGGGCGCCCGGCACGCGCTCGACAAGATAGACGAGGAACGCCTCGGTCTCACGGTCCAGCCATTGCAGGTCTTCGAACAGCAACTCGACAGGCTGGCTTTGGCTCTCGCGCGTGAGAATCTGCGTGATGGCGTCGAAGGTCCGGTCGCGGCGAATCTTCGGGTCCATGTCCGCCAGCGCCGGCGCGGATTCCCCGGTGCCGAGCAGATACAGCAGATAAGGCACGAGGTCCTCGAAACTGCGCTCGAGCGTCAACACCTTGCCGACGACTTTTTCGCGGCAACGCCGCTCATCGTCGCGCGCGGTGATCTGAAAATAGCTCTTCAGGAGTTCGATCAGCGGCAGATTGGCGAACGCCTTGCCGTGCGAGACCGAAAACGTTTCCAGCACCAGGCACCCTCGGCGGGAACGCTCCTTGAATTCGTGAAAGAGCCGCGACTTCCCGACACCGGCTTCGCCGACCACGCCGACGACCTGTCCCCGCCCCGCCCGCGCCGTCTCCAGCGCCCGGTTCAGGTGGGCCATTTCCGCCTCGCGCCCGACGAAGCGCGCGAGGCCGCGATGCGCAGCCAGTTGCAGTCGCGTGCGCAGCGCGCCCGGGCCCAGCACCTCGTACACCGGAAGCGGTTCGGGAACGCCCTTGACCTGGGCCGCCCCCAGCGCCTTGAACTCGAAGTAGCCCTCGGCGAGCTTGTGAGTCGATTCGCTCACGAGGATCGACGTGGGCGTGGCAATGCCCTCCATGCGCGATGCAATGTGGATCGTGTGGCCAACCGGGTCGTAATCGGTGTGCAAATCGTCGGTGCGGATCGAGCGCACGACGACCTCGCCGGTGTGCACGCCCACACGGATCTGCAGCGGAATGCCTTTTTCCAGCCGAATGCGGTCGCCATGCCGGCGCATGGCCTGCTGCATCCGCAAGGCCGCGAAAAGCGCGCGTTGCGGATGGTCTTCGTGAGCGATCGGCGCGCCAAACAGCGCGAGGATGCCGTCGCCCAGCGATTTGGCGACGTAGCCCTCGTAATAGTGGACGGCTTCCATCATCAATGCGACGACGGGTTCGATCAGATGGTGCGCCTCTTCCGGGTCGAGGCCGTGGATCAAGGCCGTGGAACCGGCCATGTCGGCGAACAGCGCGGTGACGGTCTTGCGCTCGCCTGCGGTCTCGCCTCTTGCTTCCATGGCGACGTGCTCGGCACGGATACGCTCGGCCAGGTGATGGGGGGTGTAATGAATTGGCGCAGGTGGCGGTTCCGCGGTGGATCGCGCAGACTCCGGCGTCGCGTCGAGTTGCGCCCCGCACTCGTTGCAGAATCGGGCGGCGGCGGCGGCCTCATGCCCGCAACGGGGACACGTGCGCGTGAGCAGGGTCCCGCAAGCTTCGCAGAATCTGGCCTGGTTGAGATTCTCGAATCCGCAGTTTGTGCAGCGCATACAACCTCGTCGCGGCCAGGGACCAACATGGGCTCATTATGCGCCGCATGCCCTGAGGGAACAGCCCCGATATTCACCTGGCATGGCGTTGGCAACATCGATGCAAACGTATACTCCCTGCCAGTATTCGCCTATACTGCCCCACAGTATCCTCAATCACCGCCGTCATGCCTCATTCCCCCGAAGAAAAGAAGCGCGTGCTCACGCGCGTGCGCAAGGTTCGCGGCCAGCTGGACGCGCTCGAGCGGGCGCTTGAGGAAGGCGCGGACTGCGCGCCGGTGCTCCAGCAGCTGGCAGCGATTCGCGGCGCGATCAACGGCGTGATGGCCGGTGTGCTCGAAAGCCACCTGCGCGAAGAATTCACCCACCTTGCGGGATCAGCGGAGTCCCCAGGATCGATCGACGATGTCGTGACCCTCGTTCGAACCTATTTACGCTAGCTCACTGCGGGATTTCCTGCGCCGATTTGGCCGAACCCCTTTTTTTACAGGACTACTATGAAATCGCGTGCTGCAGTTGCGTTTGCGCCGGGCAAGCCCCTCGAGATCGTCGAGATCGACGTCGAACCGCCCCGCAAGGGCGAGGTGCTGGTCAAGATCACGCATACCGGCGTTTGTCATACCGATGCCTTCACGCTCTCCGGCGACGACCCCGAAGGCCTCTTCCCTGTCGTGCTCGGCCATGAGGGTGCCGGGATCGTCGTGGAAGTGGGTGAAGGCGTGACCAGCGTGAAGCCCGGCGATCACGTGATCCCGCTCTACACCGCCGAATGCGGCGAGTGTCTGTTCTGCAAGAGCGGCAAGACCAATCTGTGCGTGTCCGTGCGCGCGACCCAGGGCAAGGGCGTGATGCCCGACGGCACGTCCCGCTTCAGCTACAACGGCCAGCCCCTCTATCACTACATGGGCTGCTCCACGTTCAGCGAGTACACGGTGGTGGCCGAAGTGTCGCTCGCCAAAATCAACCCGCAAGCCAATCCCGAGCAGGTGTGCCTGCTCGGCTGCGGCGTGACCACGGGCCTGGGCGCGGTGAAGAACACCGCAAAAGTCCAGGAAGGCGATACCGTCGCCGTGTTTGGCCTGGGCGGCATCGGACTTGCTGTTATCCAGGGCGCGAAGCTCGCCAAGGCTGGTCGCATCATCGCCGTCGACACCAATCCGGGCAAGTTCGACCTGGCTCGCGCCTTTGGCGCCACCGACTGCGTGAACCCCAAGGACCACGAAAAACCCATCCAGCAGGTGATCGTCGACATGACGGGCTGGGGCGTGGATCACAGCTTCGAATGTATCGGCAACGTCAACGTGATGCGCGCGGCGCTCGAATGCGCGCACCGTGGCTGGGGCCAGTCGGTCGTCATCGGCGTGGCCGGTGCGGGGCAGGAAATCTCCACGCGCCCGTTCCAGCTCGTGACCGGCCGCCGCTGGCTGGGCACGGCCTTCGGCGGCGTAAAGGGCCGCTCGCAATTGCCGGGCATGGTCGAAGACGCGATGGAGGGCAAGATCCAGCTCGCGCCGTTCGTCACCCACACGAAGCCGCTCTCGGGAATCAACGAAGCCTTCGACTTGATGCACGAGGGCAAATCGATCCGGACCGTCGTTCACTACTGATACGCAAGGAAGGAGAGAGACCATGGCCTCAGCCATTCACCCCACCGTTGACCGCGGCATCCAGAAAGGCGCCGAAAACTTCGCGGGCGGCACGCTGCGCTGCCAGTGCGCGCAAGATCCGGTCGAAGTGCGCATCGACTCGCAGGTCCTGTTCAACCACGCCTGTGGATGCACCCAGTGCTGGAAACCCGCCGGCGCGCTGTTCTCCGTCGTGGGCGTCGTGCCGCGCGACAAAGTGACGGTCGCGGCGCACGGTGAAAAGCTGAAGGTCGTGGACGACAAAGCCACGATCCTGCGTCACGCCTGCACGGCCTGCGGTACGCACCTGTATGGCCGCATCGAGAAGAAGGATCACGCGTTCTACGGTCTCGACTTCATCCACACCGAGTTGTCGAAAGACGCGGGCTGGGACGGCCCCGGCTTCGCGGCCTTCGTCTCCTCGATCATCGAGAGCGGCACGCCGCCTTCGGCCATGGCCGACGTGCGCCAGACGCTGCGCGACAAGGGCCTCGAGCCATACGACTGCCTGAGCCCCGCGCTCATGGATCTTCTCTCCACCCAGGCCGCCAAGGCCAAAGGCACTTACCGGGAGGCCTGAAACGCTTATGGAGCGCATTGAACGACACGTCAGCCACGGCGGAAGCCAGGAGGTCTGGAAGCACGCCTCTTCCACCGTTGGCGGCGACATGAAGTTTGGCATCTATCTGCCCGAGGCCGCGCTGCGCGGGCAGAAGTGTCCCGTGCTGTACTGGCTTTCGGGCCTGACCTGCACCGAGCAAAATTTCATCACCAAGGCCGGTGTGCAACGCTACGCGGCGGAACACGGGATTATCGTCGTCGCGCCGGACACCAGTCCGCGTGGCAGCGATGTGCCCGATTCGCCCGACTATGATCTCGGCCAGGGCGCGGGCTTCTACGTGAACGCCACGCGGGAACCGTGGGCGAAGCATTTCCGCATGTACGATTACGTGGTCTCCGAATTGCCCGCCGTCGTCGAAGCCGGGTTTGCAGCGAGCGACGCGCGCTCGATCAGCGGGCATTCGATGGGCGGGCACGGCGCGCTGGTCGTTGCATTGCGCAATCCGGGCCGGTATCGCAGCGTATCCGCGTTCTCGCCGATCGTCGCACCGAGCCAGGTGCCGTGGGGCGAGAAGGCGCTCACCGCCTACCTCGGCGATGACCGCGAGGCGTGGAGGCAGTATGACGCCGTGGAGCTGGTCGGCAACGCGAGGGCACACTTGCCGCTACTCGTGGATCAAGGCGGCGGCGACGAATTCCTCAATACGCAGCTACGGCCGGAACTGCTGCAGGCGGCCTGCGAAAAGGCGGGGCAACCGCTGGCGCTCAACGTTCGCGAAGGCTACGACCACAGCTATTACTTCATCGCCAGCTTTATCGGCGAGCATATGGCCTTTCACGCCAAAGCGCTGGCTTGAACCGCGCCCGGCGCCCGCCCGCTTGTTTCGGCGGCCGGGCGCGTTTTCTATAGTCGTTCATAGGCGAGGCGCCGAGGCCTCGTCTACGCATAACCCAGTGTAATGCGACTACGAAAATAAAGCGCATTGACGCTGTACTCGCCATCCTCCAATACTCAACGGCAACACACCATAAAAGCCAGCCAGGAGAAAGAGGATGACGAGCGCCCCGCTTTTCGATGCGGCACGCAACACAATCGAGCCGAACGGCAAAGACGCGGTTTTGCGTGACGTCCGGGCCTGGCGGCTCGCGCGCGTGCAGGAACAATTGCGCAAGCATAACGTGCCCGCCAGCACGCCGTCCGCTATTGCGCGGGTGGCCAGAACTTATGACGGATTGCAGCGCGAATCACGAGCTGATTCGAGTTCGAGGAAACGTCTGCCGCACCCGGAACATAGGCGACGTCGAGCACCGTTTGAGTCTTGTCGCCGCCAACGTGCTGATAGGCTCCCTGCAAATACAGATCCGTACGTTTCGACAGATTGTAGTCCGCCATCTCATCGAAGTCCTCCAAACCTGGTTGCCATTCGATAACGAATGTTCGTATGCAAGTTTTATGATTGATTAAATGCGTAGTTAACCTACGTATTTTCGCGCTGATAGTGTCCTTTTCTTGCAATCAATCTTTGGCACGACGAGGAAGCGGTGCGCGGAGTATTGAAGCAACGCCGCAGGCTGTCAACGTGATTTATTTTCCTTGTCGAATGACTTTAAGTTATGTGACCTCCCAGCACGTCTACCGCAATCTATGCGATTCGCCTCGCAGTTGGCGAGCCGGTGTCTCGACATATTCATCAGGCAACGGCGTATCCGCCTCCGGCGTTCCCAGTAGCGCCTCATGAGCATTTGGCAGCCGCGTCGTGCGATATTCGTTGGGCGACTCGCCAAACTCCTTGCGGAACTCGCGCCCAAGATGCGATGCGTCGGAGAAGCCGCATGACGAAGCGATATCCGCAACCGTGCGGTCCGAACTCGTCAACAGCCATGACGCCATGCGTATGCGGATCTGCCTCGCGTACGCGCCCGGCGATTTGCCGGTTTCCGTCGTGAAAAGGCGTTCGAGCTGGCGCACCGAAACATCGAGCCTGTGCGCCAGGTCCGGCAGACTCAGCGGCTGGCCAACGTGTTGCTCCATCAGCAGAATCGCGCGCCTGACCTTGGGATGCGTGGCAGGCTCGAGGCCCGGCGGATGCGGTTGCGGCGCGTTGCCTTTCTGCGCGTCGTCCACGAGCAGAATACGCAGCGCCTTGCGCACGATCGTGGCCTCGACGTGGCGCAGCAGAATCGCCGCGGCCACGTCGATCGACGCACGGCCGCCGGAACACGTAATGCGCCTTCTGTCGATCACGAAGAGCCGGTCGGCAACGAGGTCGCGCTCATCGGCTTGCGGAAAACGCTCGACGAAATCCCAGTAGTGGAACCAGCTCACGCAAATTCGATAGCCGTTCATCACGCCGGCCCGGGCGAGTGCGAACGCCCCCGTGCAGAGTCCCACGAGCGTGGCCGGCGTTTCGGCCATCGCGCGAATGAAGGAGAGTGTTGCGTCGCTCGCTGGCGGTCCCGAATGCAGCAGCCCGCCTACGATCACGACATAGTCGAACGCCTCGGCCGCATCGAAGGTCGTCCACGGCGTGATCTGGATTCCGCAGCTGGCGCGAACCGGAACGAGGTTTTCTCCGACGATGGTCCATGAGCACCGCACCGGCCGGCTCATGTCGCCTTCGTCGCTTGCGAGCCTGAGCAAATCGACGAAGCCGGAGAACGCGGTCAACGTGAAGTTGGGCAATAGCACGATCCCGAAACGCAGCCGCCTCGCCGCCGTGGCTTCGCTGTCAATCGCTTGGTGAACCATGAGGACCGCCTCTGTCAATGCATTCCAGACAATCGATACGGTCGAAATCCGTTGCCCGTTGATTAGCCTGTGTTAATTAGCCGGTGACCGCAACACCGGCATCGAGCCAGTCGCGCATCATCGCACCGGCTTCTTCGCTGAGCCAGGTCCGAAACTGCAGATACTCGGTGCGAGGCCGCGCATTCCGATGCGTAATCAGATAGTGGTAGCGGTCTCTAAAGACAAGCGCATCCGGAACAGGCCGTATCAGGCGTCCCTGCTCGACCTGAAGATGGAGCAGATGATGCCAGCCCAGCAGCGTCCCTTCGCCGGCTTCCGCCTGCGCGACGAGGAGCCGATAGTCGTTGCTCTCCAGGTTGCGGTTTTCAGCCAGCATGTCCGTGCCGTCGCCCTGCTGGAACCAGTTGCGCCACACTCGCCAATCCACGTGTTCGCACACCTGGGCGCGCCCGAGCAACGAGAGATTCAACGTGGGTTCGGAAAGCAGGTCGAGCGGCTTGAGTTTCTTGCCGCGAAAATACCGGTCGTAAAACGTCGGGCTGCAAACCGGATAAACGACATCATGAAACAGCGGCTCGACCTCGTATTCCGGCTCGCGAGGCGGATTCTTCGTGATGATGATGTCGGGCTCCATGAGCTCGTCCAGCTCCATGAAGTGCTCGGTCACCATCACATGCAGCCGGATATCCGGAAAGCGCGCGCGAAACGCCGGCAGGCGCTGCGATAACCACAGGGCCGAAAACGTATGCGAGACGCAAATCGTTAATGCGTGCCGGTCCGTGCGTCGCACCGCCTCCGCCGCTTCGGCGATATTCATGATGGAGAGGTACGACGCGTTGTACAGAATGCGTCCGGCATCGGTCAGCGCGATATGCCGGCCGGTGCGCTCGAACAGCGCGACATCGAGCGAATCTTCGAGCTCCTTGATTTGTCTGCTGATTGCGGCCTGCGTCACGCAGAGCACCTCCGCCGCCTGGGTGAAGCTTTCGTATCTCGCCGCCGTCACGAAGCAACGGAGTGCACGGAGCGATGGCATCTGGGCGAGGAGTCTGTCTGCGAATAGCTGCTTCTTTAACATGGCTTGCGCTCTTTAAACGGGTGCCCGCATGACGCGATCAGGCGCGCCACGAACCATAAAGGGATTCGGATGAGAATAGTTTGCGAGTCCGTTTGCCCGGTGGCAAGTAAGGTGTTCCATAGTAAGGGTCTTATAAATGGCAAAGCACCGCCCCTCCAATGTGGCGCCTGGCTTACGTCCCGCCGACGACCCGCTTCAACACCCTGTCGAGCGCCTCTCCATAGTGAGTGTAGGTGCCGCGCTCCGTTAGCTCGGCGTGCAATTGCGCGTTGAGGCCGCCGGGCGTCATGCAGTGCTCAAGTGCCGCCAGTTCGGCAGACGTTTTTTGCCGCGCGGAGAAAGCGTGATCCGCTCGAATGACATGCCCGAGCGCAGCGGCCCGGTCACCACGGCCTTTGTGATTGCCCCCGTTCCAACGAATCCGATGCGCATCTGCATGCAAGTCCTGTTCAGGTGTGGCGCAAGCCCGCCACGGAATGCGAGCCGGGCCTGACGGCCCGCTCGCGCGCTTTACCGCCGCCAGGTCAAGCGAGCTTCAACCAGGTCGTCTTTAGCTCGCAATACTGGTCGTGTGCGTAGACCGACTTGTCGCGGCCGCCAAAGCCCGATTGCCTGAAGCCGCCGAATGGCGTCGAAAGATCGCCCTCTCCGAAGCAGTTTACCGTGACCGTGCCCGCACGGATACGCGCCGCAACCTTATGCGCACTGTTCACGTTATCGGTCCACAGCGAAGCCGCCAGTCCGTAGCAGGTGTCGTTCGCGATACGGATGGCGTCTTCCACGTCGTCGTATTCGATAAAGCACACGACCGGTCCGAACACTTCTTCCCGCGCGATGGCCATATCCGGCGTGACCTGATCGAAGATGGTCGGCTCGACGAACCATCCGCCGGTCTCGGTCAGCACGGCACGTCCGCCGCAAATCACGCGCGCGCCCTGCTCCTTCGCTTTCTCGATGTGCGCCAGCACCTTTTCGTAATGCTTTTGCTCGATCAGCGCGCCGAGCTTCGCGTCCGGGTCGAGCGGGTCACCCGTCCTCCAGCCCGCGAGAACGGCCTGAACTTTCTCGACCAGTTCCGCCCGCTTGCTCGAAGGAACGAGAATGCGCGAGCCGGCGCTGCAGTTTTCTCCCATGTTCCAGAACGCAGCGGCGACGGCCTGTTCGGCGACCGCATCGAGATTCGCGACATCGGGAAGAATCACCTGCGGATTCTTGCCGCCGCATTCGAGCACCACACGCTTGAGGTTGGTATCCGCGGAATAGTGCAAAAAGCGCTTGCCGGTCGCGGTCGAGCCGGTGAACGCGACGAGATCGACATCGGGATGGCGGCCCAGCGCCTGTCCCGCGCTATCGCCGAAACCTGTGACGACGCTAAGCACGCCCGCCGGCACGCCGGCTTCGAGCGCGAGATCCGCGATGCGCAAGGTCGAGAGCGACGTTTGCTCCGCAGGCTTCACGACCACGGTATTGCCAACCGACAAAGCCGGACCGATCTTCCAGGCCAGCATCAACGCGGGGAAATTCCAGGGCAGGACCGCGCCCACCACGCCAATCGGTTCACGCGTAATCATGCTGACGACATCCGCGCCCGAAGGCGACAGCGCGTCGTATCGCTTGTCAGTCACTTCGGCATGCCAACGAATGCAGGCTGCCGACTCGGGAATATCCAGCGCGAGGCATTCGCTGATCGGCTTGCCCGCCTCCAGCGCTTCGAGCAGCGCTAGTTCGTCCGCGTGCTCGTCGATCAGTTGCGCGAGGCGAAGCAGGACCGCCTTGCGATGGGCCGGCGCGGCCTTCGACCACACGCCCGATTCGAATGCATTGCGGGCAGCGGCGACCGCGTGATCCACATCCTTTTCATCGCATTTCGCCACTTGCGCCAGCACCTTGCCCGACGCGGGGTTGAGCGTGGCGAACGTTTCTCCCGACGCCGCTCCACACCGCTCTCCGGCGATCAATGCCCGGCCGTCGAGCGCCAGGTCCGCGGCTTTCTGCTTCCACTGCTGATGCGTCGTCATCTCATGTCCTTGGTTAATTAAAGCTCGGCGCCCGCCGACATTTCCTTTGCCCAGATCGTGGCCGACACCGCCATGTCCACAATGGGCCGAACCGGCAGCGAGCGCGGATGGGGCTGGTTCAGAAGCTGGTGGACAAGCTTGTTGGTCTGGCCAAGCGCGTATTCGGCGATCAGCTTGCCCGACGACGATCCTCTGCTCAGCCCGAGCCCGTTGCAGCCCACCGCTTCCAGAATTCCATCGTCGCGCCGGCCGAACAGCGCGCCGTTATTCGCCGAGAGACACAGTGGACCACCCCATGTGTACTCCAGCTCGACGCCATCGAGCATGGGGAATCGACGGTCGAACGAGCGCTGATGCAGCGCTTTCGCCTTCGCGAGATCGGCGTCGGACACCTGCAGTCCCGGCCTGAACGCGAAATGGTTGCGCACGCAAATACGGTCCGTATCTAGACGGCGCACGGTCGTGCCCATGGGATCCGCCGGGATCAGCGACCACGACCGCGTTCCGCCCAGCCTTTCAACCTCGCCGGCGTTCATGACGCGGGTCATCGATGCAAATGTGTAGACGGGCAGCAAGCCATTCGGGTGGATGCCGAACGTCGCCGCATAAGCGTTCGTGCACAGAATCACCTGTTTGGCGACGATCTTTCCTCTAGCGAAATGTAGAACTTTTTCATTGTTGCGATTCTCGATTTCGGTGACGGCGCTCAGCTCGAAGACCGTGACGTTTTCCGGCTGCGTGGCCGCGAGGCCGCGCATGAGCGCAGCCGGCTGCACCGTGCTGCAGCCCGGCGTAAATAGCGCCCCCTGATAAAAGTCCGTGCCCGTTACCTTGCGGATGGCCGCCTGATCGAGCCATTCGAAACCTTCGTCGATGCGCGTCAGGCCCTGCGCAAAGTGCGAGAGTGCGTCGAGCCCCTTCTTGTTGACCGAGCCGTGGAATTTGCCCTCGTCGCGCCAATCGCAGTCGATGTCGTGTTGCCGTACGATCGAACGCACGTAGTCGATCCCGTGCCGCTGGAACCGCACGTCGGCCTTGTCCTCCGCCACGCTGCGCGAGTAGCTTTCACTGCTGATATCGTGCGGCAAGTCGACGAAGAATCCGGAATTGCGTCCGGCCGTCGTGCGCCCGATGCGATCGGCCTCGACGAGCGCGATCGACGCATCGGGCGCCAGTTCGGCAAGCCGGCGAGCCGCGCAAAGCCCGGTGATGCCTCCGCCCACAACGACCCAGTCGTATCGATGCTCCGACGACACGCTTCTGGCAGGCCCCGCTGGCGGGAGACTCTCCCACCACCCGTTGACGCCATCTGGAGCAGGAAACCGCGCGAATTCCAGGTTCGAGACCATTTTCAGTGATTACTGGGCGTTGCGAATGAGAGGTTTCACAAGCTGCGCAAACGCGCTGCGCTCCTCTTGCGTGAGCGAGCCGAGCGGTGCACGCGCCACGCCAACCGGCAGCCCCACCAGTTCGCAACCGTAGCGCACGTACTGGATGAATTTGCCGCTGCGCTCGAGCAGTTCGAGCACCGGCAACAGTTGCGTCATCAGCTTGCGGCCCAGAACGAAATCGTTCTGTTTGACGCACGCGTCGAACAGCGCCGTGTGCGCTTCCGGCAGGAAGTTGGAGGCGCCGCCTACCCAGCTCTTCGCGCCCCACGCGAAGAATTCGAGCGCCTGGTCGTCCATGCCGCAGCTGAGCACCAGGCGGTCCTTGAAGTGCGTGACGAGATGATGCAGATGCGAAATGTCGCCCGTGCTCTCCTTCATGGCGATGAAGTTCGGACGCTCGAGCAGCGTTGCCAGCACGCCATCGCTGATTTCCGTTCCCGTGCGGGCCGGAAAGTTGTACAGCATGATCGGCATGTCGAGCGCGTCGTCCACCTTCAGCATGTGGCTGAGCAGTTCTTCCTGCGTCGGCTGCGCGTAGTACGGCGCGGCAACCAGCAGCGACGACAAACCTGCACGCCTGGCCTCGAGGCCCAGGCGAATCACCTCCTTCGTCGTAGTCGCGTTGATGCCCGCGGTCAGATACGTTTTTCCACCCGCCGCCTCGGCAACGGTGTTGAAAGTCTTGACGCGTTCCTCGAAGCTCAACGCGTAGTATTCGCCCGTGGTGCCGCCGATCCCGAGTCCCGATACGCGGCCTGCGAGATTCGCTGCGTGCTTGCCGAGCAGAGCATGGTCGATTTCACCGTCTTCCTTGAACGGTGTGACCAGCGGAGTATGTACGCCCTCGAAGCTCATTTCGATTCCTCTCTTCAGTAATCTTCAAACAGATAAACGGGTTTTCACTGTATTCGCGCGCCGAGTGCCTGGCTCATGCCAGGGCGTCGGCGTGCGAATAAATCGGAAACTGGTTGCACAGATCCCGCACGCGGCTACGCACGGCGCGCTCGACATGGTCGTCGCCGCCCGGCTCGTGCTCGAGGCCCGCCAGCACTTCGAGAATCATTTCGCCGATCTGCTCGAATTGAGCGGTGCCGAATCCGCGCGTCGTACCGGCCGGCGTGCCAAGACGGATGCCGGAAGTCACGGTCGGGTTTTCCGTGTCGAACGGAATGCCGTTCTTGTTGCAGGTAATGCCCGCGCGCTCGAGGGCTTTCTCGGCCTGCGTGCCCGTAATGCCTTTGGAACGAAGATCGACGAGCAGCAGATGGTTGTCGGTGCCGCCCGTGACGAGCGAGAGTCCGCCGGATTGCAGCACGTTGCCGAGCGCCTCCGCATTACGCAGCACGCGGTCGATATAGCCCGCGAACTCCGGACGCAGCGCTTCGCCGAACGCCACCGCCTTGCCCGCGATGACATGCATGAGCGGACCGCCCTGCAGGCCGGGGAACACGGCGGAGTTGATCTTCTTGGCGAGGTCGCCGTTGTTGGTCAGGATGAAGCCGCCACGCGGGCCGCGCAGCGTCTTGTGCGTGGTCGACGTCACCACGTCCGCGTACTTGATCGGGTTTTCATGACGGCCGGCCGCGACGATGCCCGCGATATGCGCCATGTCGACCATCAGCAGGGCTCCGACGCTATCGGCGATCTCACGGAAAGCCGCAAAGTCGAGCGCGCGCGGATACGCCGAATAGCCCGCGATGATGAGCTTCGGCCGGTGCTCCTGCGTGAGCCGCCGCACCGCGTCGTAGTCGATACGATACGTCTGCGGGCTCACACCGTACTGCACGGCATTGAACCACTTGCCGGAAAGCGCCGGCCGCGCGCCATGCGTGAGGTGGCCGCCGGCGTCCAGCGACATGCCCATCACCGTGTCGCCCGGCTTGACCAGCGCGAGCATGACGGCGCCGTTTGCCTGCGCGCCGGAATGCGGCTGCACATTGGCGTACCCGGCGTCGAACAGCGCCTTCACGCGGTCGATCGCGAGCGCCTCGATGCGGTCGACGTGCTCGCAGCCGCCGTAATAGCGCTTCGACGGATAACCCTCGGCATACTTGTTGGTCAGCACCGTCCCTTGCGCTTCCATCACCGCCGCCGAAACGATGTTTTCGGAAGCGATCAATTCGATCTGCGTTTGTTGCCGGCGCAATTCGAGCGCGATCTCCGATGCAATAACCGGGTCACGGCTCTGGAGCGTTTCAGAAAAGAAGCACGAGTTTTCGCTCACAGGTCACTCCAGGAAGTAATCGTGTCAAGCAGGCCCTGCTGGAACATGAAAATCGTCGGGGCAGCGGGCCTTTCCTGCCCCCGTGAATACGAACCTGCTGGTTACTGCTGCAGCCAGGCTTTCAGCTTGTCCGGGTGCGCGTCGACGAACTTCTTCGCGGCGGTCGCATAGTCGTTCGTGCTGTTGCCTTCGAGTTCGATGGCTTCGACGTCAGCCAGCGTCAGCTTGAAGTGCTTGAAGAACACATCGGCGCGGGGAAACTTGGTGGCGAACTGTTTGGACGCGAACGCGTGGACCTGTTCTTCGCCGCCCAGCGTGCCCTTGGGGTCCTTCAGATAGCGCATCTGCCATTTCTGCCAGAGCCAGTGCGGGCTCCAGACCGTGGCGACGACCCACTGCTTCGTTTGATACGCGCGCGACACGGCAGCGAGCATCCCGGCTTCGCTCGACGACTGCAGGTTGTAGCCATTCAGGTCGTAGGCCTGAACCGACTTCTGGGAGGCCTGCATCAGGCCCGAGCCCGGACCAATGCCCTGGATCGTGCCGTCGAGCTTGCTTTTGACGTCCGGCTTGTTCAGGTCCGAAATCGACGACACTTCCGACTCCGGCACGTAGACGGGCACGGCCCAGCCGTTTCGGCCACCCGTGTAGATCACGCCGACATCATCCAGATCGTTCTTGTACTTCGCGTAGTACACAGCGTGCGTCACCGGCAGCCAGCCGCCCACCATGATGTCGAGGTCGCCGCGCGCCACGCCCTGGAACTGAATGCCGATGTCCGCATTGACGAACTTGACCGGCTGATTCAGTTTCGTTTCGAGCACGTACTTGGCAACGTTGGCCGTGGCGAGAACGTCGGCCCAGTCGGTGATCGCCAGCTTGATCGGCTCTGCCGCCACGGCAGACCCGACGCCGACACTCATGGCGACGACCGCCGATAGCGCAACCTTCGTCATGAATGATTTGAAAATATCGCTAAGCATGTTAGTACTCCGGATTTATATTGAAACTACCTATTCATCACGGATGCCTGCCTGTGATTTCAGGCAGGCATCCGGCTAGTCAGCTATGCGCCGCTTCGGTGGTGCCAGCTTTGCCCACTTTCGTGACGGGTCTCCTCTTCTTCGACTTCACGCCGAACGTCTCCGTCAGGCGGTCCAGCACGATGGCCAGCAGCACGACGCCGAGGCCACCTTCGAAGCCAATGCCGATGTCAAGCCGCTGAATGCCGCTCAACACATACTCGCCGAGGCCGCCCGCGCCGATCATCGAGGCGATCACGACCATCGAAAGCGACATCATGATGGTCTGGTTCACGCCGGCCATGATGGACGGCAATGCATTCGGCAACTGGATTTTCCAGAGCAGCTGCGCGTCGGTGCTGCCGAACGAGCGGCCCGCTTCCAGCAATTCCTCGCGGACCTGGCGGATGCCGAGCGTCGTGAGCCGCACCACGGGCGGCATGGCGAACACGACGGTCGCGATCACGGCAGGCACGCGGCCGAGGCCAAACAGGATCACGGCGGGAATCAAATAAACGAACGCCGGCATGGTCTGCATGAAATCGAGCAGCGAGCGCAGAATCAGTTCGACCCGCTTGTTGCGCGCGCCCCAGATGCCGAGCGGCACGCCGACGATGAGGCTGAACACCGTCGCGGCGACGACAAGGGCCAACGTCGCGACCGTTTGCGGCCACAGCCCCATGTAGTGAATGAGCAGCAGCGCGATGCCGACGAACACCGCGAAGGCGATCCCACGGCGCCACAATGCGAACGCCACGAGAAAGACGAGCATCGCGACGAAGGGAATCGCCCCGAGGCCGTCTTCGAGCAGCTTGACGACTGCGCCCAGCGCCGCGGAAAACGCGTTGAATCCGCCCTGAAAGTGATTGAAAAGAAAATTGACGGCGTTCTCTGCGAACTTGCCGATGACTGACGAATTCATGCTGCCCTCCGCTCCATAACCTGTTTGAGTATCGTTCGGCACGACACGACGCCCGCGAGCTTGCCTGCCGCGTCCGTCACCGGCACGTCGTGTTGCTGGCTCAGTGCGATCGCGGAGAGTTCGTGCAGGTCGGTGTCCAGCGAGACCGTGCTCAAGTCCTTGAGCAACGCGTCGCGCAGGGGTTGGGCACCCGCCTTGTGCAGCGACGCGGGCGTGACGCAGCCCTGGTAACGGCCGGCTTGATCGCACACGTAACCGCACTCGGCGCCGCTATCGATCAGTTGATTGAGGTAGCGCTCAGCGGGCGCGCCGACGTCGCCGGAAATCAGTCCGCGCTCGACGCGGGTCAGCAGGCTCTCAGCCTTGAGGAAACGCGACACGTCGACGTGACGGAAAAAGTCCCGCACGTAGTCGTCCGCCGGAGACTGGATCAGTTCGGCCGGCGTGCCGACTTGAATCAGGCAGCCGTCCTTCATGATGCCGATACGGCCGCCGATCTTGATGGCCTCTTCGATATCGTGCGAAATGAAGACGATGGTCCGCTGCTCCTCCTTCTGGAGCCGCAGCAGTTCGCTCTGCATTTCGAAGCGGATCAGCGGATCGAGCGCCGAGAAGGCTTCATCCATCAGCAGCACGGCAGGATTGACCGCCAGGGCGCGCGCAAGACCGACCCGCTGCTGCATGCCGCCCGAGAGTTCGCTGGGCAGAAGCTTTTCGTATGAGCCGAGTCCCACGCGCGTAAGCGCTGCCCGTGCGATTTCATAGCGCTCGGACTTCTTCATGCCCGCGACTTCCAGGCCATACGAGATGTTGTCGAGCACCGAGCGGTTCGGCAGCAGCGCAAACGACTGGAACACCATCGCCATCTTCTTGCGGCGCACTTCCCGCAGTTCGGGCGTGGACATCGGCGCAATGTCGCGCCCTTCGAGTACGACCTGGCCGGACGTCGGCTCGATCAGGCGATTGAGCAGCCGTACGAGCGTCGACTTGCCGGAACCCGAGAGTCCCATGATGACGAAGATCTCGCCGGCCTTCACGTTGAGGCTGACGTCGTTGACCGCCACCATGTTGCCGGTGCGCTTGAAGATCTCATCGCGTCCCAGGCCTTGCTTGACCAGTTGCGCGGCGACCTCGGGCTTCGGGCCGAAGATCTTCGACAGGTTCTTGACCGTCAGGATGTCGGTTCCTGATATGGCGATGGGCCGGGCCACCGAAGGCGTACCCGCTGTGTTGATTGCGCCTGGCGGCAACGCGTCGCCCGGTGCGAACGTCAGATGAGGGGCCATTTGTCATCCCAACTGGCTGGTTCAAAAAATTGGCGCTGGCGAACTCCGGTACGACCTGAAGTTCCAGCGTGGCGATTCAGCTAGCATCCCGGCTTCGAATCCAATACTTCGGCGGTTTCGGTTCTGGCGCGGCCGTTGATGCAGTGATTGCAGCGTAGCAATCCAAATTGCGCGCTCCAGCTACATTTTTTCGGCCCTTTCCCATACCTTTGGTAATGCGTGCGAGGCGCCAGGTGAGCAATGAAACGTTTAGCGAATAGGCGAGAGGCGCGTGGACCCTATATAGATTGCGGCTTTGCGGGCAGTCGAATGGCGGGAATGGCCGCGTTTGGCCAATGAACGGGAAACGGCGCGCGCCGTACCGAACAAGGGAAAGTCCTGGGGGGGATTGAGTCAGGGAAACTACCAGGAAAATGCGAGAAAAATGGGAGAAACTGCGAGGGAATCAGGCGAAAGCTCAGACGACAAAATGGAAATGCCCCGGCGCGCCACGCAACGCATTGCGGACCGGCCTGCGCGGCCGGTGCGGCGCTGGCCTCAGCGACTGGCGCTTCAGCACAGTCCACGGTCTGCGCGAAGTTGAAGCTTTCCTGATGGTAGCGGGCGGGGTCATGGCCGCCGTCCGCGAGCATCTTTCTGGAAGCGTCGGCATAGCGCGGCAACGCAATTACCGGAGCCCCCATGTATCAGCGGCATCAGAACCTCGAGCATTTCATTCGCGTTGCCCGAACGCTGTTTCAGGCGCCAGCCTTGCCGGAGGCTGGCCGTCAGATGGCCGCGAAAGTATTCGAGCGTCTCGAACAACCGTCCGACGACGGCAAGCGCAACCGCGAACGCTATCCCGCCTGCGATCTCCTCGATGCATCGCTCGCACCGCTGCTTGCTGACTCAACCAGTCTCGGCGACGCGGCCCGCGCTATCAAAACGCTCGAATCCGCTATCGGCTGGCAGCGGCGAACGTCCGGAGCGAATGGAAGCCAGGACTATGTCGAGCAGCACGTGAACGGCATGATTTGCGGCCCCGGCGGCATGGAAAGCCGATACGACGTGCAGCTAGGGTTTTCGCTGCTCGCGCCGCACACGCGATACCCCGATCATCGACATCCCCCTGAAGAGGCCTATGTGCTGCTCAGCGCAGGCGAATTCCGCCAGCGCGATGGAGACTGGTTCGATCCGGGCATCGGCGGCGGCCTGCACAATCCGCCCAACAGCCTGCACGCCATGCGCGCGGGCACCACCCCGCTCCTCGCGCTATGGTGCCTGCTGGTATGAGCGCGCTTTTCGAATATCGGCCGCCCGATCAAAGGCTCAGCAGCCCGCGATACAAGCCGTAGCCCGCCACGACCGCGGCCACGAGCACGGCTGCGAATACGATTTTCTCCAGGTGCGTAAACACGTGCTGCCCGGCCTCGCGCCTCGCCTTGGCGAACAGGACGACGCTCGGCGCGTAAAGCAGTGACGAAAGGAGAAGATATTTCACGCCGCCCGCATAAAGCAGCCAGACCGCGTAGAGTACGGAAACCGCAGCAATCGTCAAATCCCTGCGGCGCTCCTTTTGCGACAGTTCGTAGGTCTCGCCGCGAATGGCGAGCAGTAACGCATAGGTCGCCGACCAGAAGTAAGGCACGAGAATCATCGAGGTGGCGAGATAGATGAGTGAGAGGTACGTGCCTTTCGACACCAGCGTGATGAGCAGAAACATCTGCACCATGCCGTTGGTCAGCCATAAGGCGTTGGCCGGCACCTGTCTCGCGTTTTCCTTGCGCAGGAACGCGGGCATCGTGCGGTCACGCGCGGCCGAGAACAGAATCTCCGCGCACAGCATGACCCACGAAAGCAGTGCGCCAGCCAGCGAAATGGCGAGCCCCACGCTCACCAGCACCACGCCCCAATGTCCGATAGCGTGCTCGAGCACGCCTGCCATCGAGGGATTCTTCAAGCCGGCGAGTTGACGCTGCGTCATGATGCCGAGCGCCAGCACGTTGACGAGCACCAGCACGAGAAGCACGACGAAAAATCCGATCACCGTGGCCTTGCCGACGCTCTTGCGGTCCGCGGCGCGTGCCGAAAAAACAGTCGCCCCCTCGATGCCGACGAACACCCAGACCGTGACGAGCATCATGTTCCGGACCTGATCGAGCACACCGCCCAGCGCCGGATTCGAGCGCGCCCAGATATCGGCCGAGAAGACATCGAGCCGAAACGCGAGCAGGCAGATGAGAATGAAAAGGACGAGCGGAACGATCTTCGCAATCGTCGTGATCTGATTGATGAAGCTCGCCTCTTTGATGCCCCGTAGCACCAGAAAATGCACGCTCCACAGCAACACCGAAGAGCAGGCGATTGCGGGTAACGTATTGCCTTCGCCGAAGACGGGGAAAAAATACCCGAGCGTGCTGAATAGCAGCACGTAGTAGCCGACGTTGCCGAGCCACGCGCTGATCCAGTAGCCCCAAGCCGAGGCGAAGCCCATGTAATTGCCGAATCCGGCCTTGGCGTAAGCGTAGACGCCGCCATCGAGATTCGGCTTGCGGTTGGCGAGTGTCTGAAATACCAGCGCGAGGGCCAGCATGCCGAAGGCCGTAATGACCCAGCCAATCAGAACGGCGCCCACGCCGGCGGAAGCGGCCATATTCTGCGGCAACGAAAAGATGCCGCCGCCGATCATCGAGCCCACGACGAGGGCAACGAGCGCGCCCAGTCGCAGCCCGTTTGTGTCCCTGTGTTCCCCGGCGGCATCGAACCCGTGGGTAGCGTCGCTCATATCTGCTCCGTCTTCGCAGTGTCAGGTCGGGGGCATCCGGCTCCATTGCGAAATCAATGTTGGCAGGAATGCAGGCAAATGCAAGGAAAACGCAGTGCATCCGGAAACGACTGGAAACGTCGGGCAATGCGCAGCGCATCGCCGGCATTGCGATATGATCGCGCTTTACTGTGCCGGGATTCCCTACATGCAAGTGCTGGTCGACGCTGACGCCTGCCCCGCCGTCATCAAGGACATGTTGTTTCGGGCCGCGCGGCGTGCCGAAGTCCAGGTGACGCTGGTGGCAAACCAATATCTGCGCACACCGCCGTCGCCCTTCATCAAGTCGATTCAGGTGCCGGCGGGATTCGACGCGGCCGACGCCCGCATTGTCGAACTGGTCGAGGCGGGCGACCTCGTGATTACCGCCGACATTCCGCTTGCCGCCGCGGTGCTCGAAAAGAACGCGCAGGCGCTCGATCCGCGCGGCAACTGGTTCACGCGCGAAAATATTCAGGAACGGCTGACGATGCGCGACGTGATGGATCAACTGCGCAGTGCAGGCATCGAAACGGGCGGTCCGGCGCCGTTCAGCGCGCGTGACAGCAAGGCGTTTGCCAGCCAGCTCGATCGATTTCTCGCGCGGCATAGTCCGCCGCCGCGCAAGACTGGGTGATGGCTCAAAGCGCGAGACGTTTGGGATCGTCATGGCCCCGCACACGCGAATCGCGCGCGATTAGAGCCGAAATATTCACTGTGTGCTGCTAACCCCTGTCGCGCACAGGGTTTTTTATCAGATGATTTGACGCCAAAATTGGGGCGGCGCGACTGCGAACTCCGCTATTTCCCGAAAGTAGCCGATCCCCCGCCCGCCCCGGCGCAGCCGGACTTTGCCGCCGATCACGCATGCCGGCCATGATGCGTATTGGGCAGGCACGATAGTTCGGCCTCCTCACCGCCATGCGTTTCGCTCTTGCCATTGGGCGGCGTCTTTCCTATGATCTTCAAACGCGAATCACTCTCATTCGTATCGAAACGCCACCGCCCGCGCAAACGGTTGCGCGGTTGCGCCTCGTGAGCTTTCTCGCCGTCTTCGTCCTTCGATGAGGTAACCCGACATGGTCCTTTCCGCTCCAGGTGAAAGTTCAATCATGAGTACAACTAATGTCGAGCCAGGTCCGCCCTCGCCCGTGCTCGACTTCGTGGCGATCGGCCTCGGACCGTTCAATCTGAGTCTCGCCTGCCTGGCCGATCCGATCCGCGATCTGCGCGGCCTCTTCCTCGAACGCAACGAGGACTTCGACTGGCACCCGGGCATGCTGATCGACGACACGACGCTGCAAAACCCATTTCTTGCCGACCTCGTGAGCCTCGCGGATCCCCAAAGCAAGTTCAGCTTCCTCAATTACTGCAAGCAGGAAGGCAAGCTCTATGCGTATTACATCCGCGAGCGCTTCTATCTGAGCCGCGCCGAATATAACCGCTACTGCAAATGGGCCATCGGCCAGCTGTCGAGCATCGCGTTCGGCTCGAGTGTGGAGCACGTTGAATACGACGCGCAGCAAGGCCATTACGTGGTGCGCGGGCGGCACGTGCGCACCGGCCAGCCGTTCACGCATCGCGCCGCGCGCCTCGTGATCGGCGTGGGCTCCGTGCCGCAATTGCCACCCTGCTGCGGCGAGCTGCGCGAGCGCTGCATCCATAGCGCGCATTACGTGGCGCGCAAAGCCGAGCTGCAGCAAAAGCGGGCGATCGCCGTGATCGGCAGCGGCCAGAGCGCAGCCGAGATCTTCTATGACCTGCTCAAGGAAAGCGACGAGCACGACTACACGCTCACGTGGATCACGCGTTCGCCGCGTTTTTTCCAGATGGAGAACACGAAGCTCACGCTGGAAATGATCTCGCCCGACTATATCGACTACTTCTATAACCTGCCGGACGGCGTGCGAGAAAACATCATCGCCAAGCAGGACAGTCTCTACAAAGGCGTGAACGCCTCGCTCATCAACCAGATCTACGACCTGCTCGACGACCGCCGCAGCCGCGGCAGCAACAGCGCGCGCCTCATCACCAATTCCGAGCTGAGCGCCTGTCATCACGACCGCATCGACGACTGCTTTCACCTGCGCTTCGTGCAGCGCGACGAGGGCGTGCAGTACACCCATGTCACGGACGGCGCGATCTTCGCGACCGGCTATGGGCAGAACGTACCCGGTTTCATCGACGGCATTCGCGCCCGCATCCGCTGGGACGACAAGGGGCGCTACCGGCTCTCGCGCAACTACGCGATCGACGTGAGCGGGCGCGAGATCTTCGTGCAAAACGCGGGGCTCTACAGCCACGGCCTGACCAACCCCGACCTCGGCATGAGCTGCTATCGCAACTCCTGCATTCTGCGCGAGCTGACCGGCGTCGAACACTACAAGATCGAGCGGCGTATCGCGCTGCAGGACTTCTCGGTGCCCGACACGGAAGCGTTCGTGAAGATGCCGCTGGAGGCGCAATGAAGCTGCGCAGCACGATCATCCTGATGACGACCTTCGCCGTCGTCAGCGATGCGATCCTGATTCCGTTCTACCCGCAGTTCTTCGCCGCGCGCTATGGCGTCACGAGCCCCGTGCATGCGGGCGCTTACGTGGCGTTCATCTCCATTGTCGTGATGCTCACGCTGCCGCTCTGGGCGCGCATTGCGAAGCGCCTCGACGCCATGCATCTGCTCGTCTATACGCAGTGCGCCGCGGGCGTGCTTTCGCTCGCGAGCTATTTCGCGGCGACGGTGCCGCTCTTCTGGGTGCTCTCGCTCGCGATGTTCATGTGCAAAAGCAGCTATCTGCTGATGTACCCGTACATGATGCGGCTCGAAGCGAAAGAATCGCATGCGCATACCATCGGCGTGCTTTCGGTGGTGGTGCACTTCGGCGCGATTGCGGGCGCGGTGGCGGGCGGCTTCGTCATGCAGGTCTGGGACGCGCATCACTGCATCTTCGCGATGGCCGCCGGCGACTTCGTACAGATGGCGATCTGCCTTGCGCTGATCCGCACGCATGGCATTGCGCGGCGCTGCCGGTTCGCGGGCGATGCCGATGAAGCACACGTCAAGCCGGGTCTGCGTGCGCGCATGCCGATCCTGCGCCTCGCACTGCTCATGCTCGCGTTCGACTTCTGCGTGTATCTCATCCGACCGTTCATGGCGTCGTACTGGCAAGCGGTCACCCACGCGCCTGGCGAGCTGGTTCCAGGGCTCGTGTTTGCCATACCCGGCATGGTCGCGCTCGTCGCGCTGCGCCTGAACAAGCGCCTCGCCACGCAGGGCAAGCGAGTGCCCGACCACATGCTCGCGAACCTGCTGCTGTGCACCGCCGGCATGCTGCTGCAAGGCGTGGAGGCACCGCTGTGGATCGTGGTGGGTCGCATGATGTTCGGCTGGGCGCTGTTCCAGATCGTCGTGAAGCTCGACGTGACGATGTTCGCACTGAGCACGCCCGCCTCGTATGCCGCCGACTACAGCGTCATTAACTTCTTCCAGAACCTTGGCGTGCTGCTGGCCTCGTTCGCGGCCGGCGCCATTGTCGACGAAGCCGGCTTGCGTACGCCGTTCTTCGTGGCGTCCGTGGGCCTCGTTTTCACGGCGTTCGCGAGCGTCTGGCTGCTCGCCGGGCCGCGCGCCCAGGTCGCCGCCCTTTCCAATCCAATTACCGAAACAGGAGTCCCCGCCCGTGCGAACTGAAATCGCTGCCGACGAAATCGCGCTGCGTCATGTCCCGGCTGGACGCATGGCCGGAGCCAAGGCCTTTCACATCCGCCCGCTCGACGCGCAACGCGACGCGCCCGCGCTGCACCGCTGGTTCATCGAAGAACGCGCCGCCTTCTGGAACATGCGCGACAAGAGCGTGGCGGACGTGGCCGCTTTCTATCAGGCGATCGAGGACTCGGGGCACGCGCGCGCCTGGCTCGGCTTGCAGGATGACGTACCCGCCTTCCTGTTCGAAAGCTACGACCCGGCCCACGAAGAGATCGGCGAGCACTACGACGTGCGCGCGGGCGACCTCGGCATGCATCTGTTCGTCGGCCCCGCTGCCAGGCGAACATCCGGCTATACGCACCACGTGTTCGAAACACTCATGGCGTTCCTGTTCGAGCACCTTGACGCGCAACGCGTCGTCGTCGAGCCAGATGCGCGTAACGCACGCATCCACGCGCTGAATCGCGCGATCGGCTTCGTGTATACGAAGGACGTCGCGTTTCGCGAGAAGACCGCCTCGCTCGCGTTCTGCACACGAGCCGCTTTTTACGCTGCCATTAAGCAGGATCACTAAATTCCATAAGGACATCGCATCATGAATCACGTCGCAACTCAGGCTTCCATGCAACATGTTCCCCTCACGCCCCACGAGGCTACCGCCCACCTCACACCCGAGGTGTGGCAGCGCGCGAACCGCATGCTGGTGCGCAAGGCCATTGCTGAGTACGCGCACGAACTGATCGTCGAGCCGCAGCGCGTGGGCGATGCGCCCGGCGAGCACTACGCGCGCTATGCGCTGGAATCCGACGACGGCACACGCGTCTACACCTTCGATGCGCGCCTGCTCGCGCTGCGCCACTGGAGCATTCGCGCCGAAACCATCGTGTGCTCGCAGGACGGCGCGCCGCAACCGCTCGACGCGCTCGCCTTCATTCTCGACGTGAAAGCGCGGCTTGGCATCAAGGAGGAGATGCTGCCCATTTACCTCGATGAAATCAGCAGCACCCTGTATGGCGCGGCCTACAAAGCGGTGAAAGACGGCCCGGACACGGCCGAACTGCTCGATGCCGATTTTCAGGCGATCGAAACCGCGATGAGCGAAGGCCATCCGGGCTTCGTCGCCAACAACGGCAGGCTCGGCTTCGACGCGGGCGACTATCGCGCGTTCGCGCCCGAGGCGGGCTCGCCGCTCCAGATCGTCTGGCTCGCCGTGCACAAGGAGAACGCCGCGTTCCACAGCGCCGCCGACCTCGACTACGAACAGCTCATGGAAGAAGAACTGGGCGTGGAGACCATCGTGCGCTTTCGCTCGATCGTCGAAGCGCGCGGCGTGGACTTTGCCGACTATCGGCTGATGCCGGCGCACCCGTGGCAGTGGTTCAACAAGCTTTCGATCGCGTTTGCGAGCTATGTCGCGACCAACCGCATCATTTGCCTCGGCTTCGGCGAGGACCGCTATCTGGCCCAGCAGTCGATCCGCACGTTCTTCAATCTCTCGGACCGTTCGAAACGCTATGTGAAGACGTCACTCTCGATTCTCAACATGGGCTTCATGCGGGGGCTCTCGCCGTACTACATGTCGGGCACGCCCGCCATCAACGACTTCATCAAAGGCCTCGTGGCGAGCGATCCTTATCTGCAGGACAAAGGGTTCACCATTCTGCGCGAAGTCGCGTCCATCGGTTTTCGCAATCGCTATTACGAAGCGGCCGTCCAGGTGGATAGCCCCTATAAGAAGATGTTTTCGGCACTCTGGCGCGAGAATCCGCTCAGGCTCGCGGCACAAGGCCAGCGGCTCATGACCATGGCCGCGCTGCTGCATACGGACCGCCATGGCGAGGCGCTGCTGCCCGCGTTGATCGAAGCTTCGGGGCTCACGGCGCAAGCCTGGCTCGAGCGCTACATGGAGGCGTACCTGGCTCCCCTCGTCCATTGCTTTTACGCGCACGATCTCGTGTTCATGCCGCACGGCGAGAATCTCATCCTGGTGCTCGAAAATCATGTGCCTGTGCGCGCGATCATGAAGGACATCGCGGAAGAATCTGCCATCCTCAACAAGGACGCGCAGCTTCCGGAAAACGTCAAGCGCCTCGCCGTGGACGTGCCCGAGCGCGTCAAGCTGCTCGCGATCTTCATCGACGTGTTCGACGGCTATTTCCGCTACATGAATCAGGTACTCGTCGAGCACGGTTGCTGCACGGAAGACCAGTTCTGGGACTCGGTGGCGCGCTGCGTCGCGCGCTATCAGGACGAGCACCCGCAACTCGCGCGCAAATACGCCGATTACGACCTCTTCGCGCCCGTGTTCCTGCACTCATGCCTGAACCGTCTGCAGCTGGGAAACAACCTGCAGATGGTCAATCTCGCCGATCCCGCGGGCAATCTGAAGATGGCGGGCAATCTGCGCAATCCGCTGGCGGGCAGGCGCGGCGCGCCGCGAGACGCCGCGCAGGCGAATGGCATGAGCGCCGAAGCGGTCGCGGCATAAGCATGGCCGCAAACCGCGCGCTCGACGACATGCTGCATCTCGCCGCGCGGCTCGTACCGGGGTTGCAGGGCGTGGTAGCCGCGCGCCCCGCACAAGGCATCGTGCATACGCGCCCTGCACCGCCCAACAGCGAGACCAATCGCGCTGCGCTCGATGCGCTCTTTACCTTCTGGTCGCGCACCTACCCCGAAGCGGGCCGCCCCTACTGGTCGTCGCGCTGCTGGGGCATCCTGATCTGGCAACCGCTCTACTTGAGCGTGATCGGGGTGCATGCGGCTGGCGTGTCCCTGTCGCTGGCGGACATCGCGCAGCCCATTGCCGAGGGCTGGACCCGCGAGGTCCGCATACGCGATCACGAACCGGCGCAGGGCGACACGCACGCGCTGATCACGCACGCCGCACGCGAAATCCTCTCGAGTTGCGAGCAGATGGACGACGAGTTGATGCCGGTGATCCGTCTGAATCCAGCATCGGCGCGCGGCACGCAAGCCGACGTGGTGCTCGCCGCCCTGCTTGCGGCGCGCAAGGCGCAGCCCGCATGGAGTGACGCACAGGTCGAGGCGCACGGCCGGCAATGGCTCGCGGCGCTCGGCCTGCAAGGCTACTCAGGCTATTTCCCGTTCTCGCGCACGGACGGCGCAAGCGCGCTCGCGCTGGAACGGCGCACCTGCTGCTACCACTATCGCCGCCGCGACGGCGGACTCTGCAGCACCTGCCCGCGGCTCGCAAAGCATGAACGCATCGTGCGCCTGAACGCGCAACACGAAACAGGATGAAACCGACCGATGAACGATATCAGTGACCTCGCGCATCTCGCGCTGCCGCCCGATACGGAGGAAGCGCACGGGCAATTGCCCGCGAGCGCCTATTTCGACGAGGCGCTGTTCGAGCGCGAGATGGCGCGTATCTTCGCGCACTCGGCGCTATACGTGGGCCACGAACAGTCGGTGCCCGAGCGCGGCGACTGGCGGCACCTGCCGCAGGATGAAGCCGGCCGCGTGCTGGTGCGCGGCGAGAGCGGCGTGCAATTGCTCTCGAACGTCTGCCGCCATCGCCAGGCGCTCATGCTGGGCGGCATGGCTGGCAACGTCGCTGCGACCGGCAGTGCCCCCGCGCAAGGCAATCTCGCCGCGAGCGGCGGCAACATCGTGTGTCCTTTGCATCGCTGGACGTACACGCCTGGCGGCGAGCTGATCGGCGCGCCCGAGTTCGAGCGCAAACCGTGCCGCAATCTCGAACGTTTCGAACTGCGAAATTGCCATGGCCTGCTCTACGAAGGGCCACGCGAGCCCGCGCGCGACATGGCACGCGTGTTCGCCCGCCCGGAGTTCGACTTCTCCGAGTACGTGCTCGATCACGTGGAAAGGCATACCTGCCGGTACAACTGGAAGACTTTCATCGAAGTCTATCTGGAGGATTATCACGTCGCGCCATTCCACCCGGGGCTCGGACGCTTCGTGACCTGCGAAACGCTAGACTGGGAATTCGCCGAGACGTACAGCATGCAGCGCGTGGGCGTGCACGCCGCGCTTGCGCAGCCGGGTTCGGAAATCTATCGCGCGTGGCACGATAGATTGCTCGATTATCGCGGCGGCGAGGCGCCCGAGTTCGGCGCCATCTGGCTCGCGTATTTCCCCACGCAGACGATCGAGCTTTATCCGCACGTGCTCGTGGTCTCGACGCTATATCCGAAGAGTCCGCAGGAAACGCTCAACGTGGTGGAGTTCTACTACCCGGAAGAAATCGCGGCATTCGAACGCGAATTCATCGAAGCCCAGCGCGCGGCGTATCTGGAGACGATGATCGAGGACGACGAGATCGCCGAGCGCATGGACGCGGGACGACTGCGGCTCCACCGGCGCGGCATCAGCGACGCCGGGCCGTATCAGTCGCCGCTCGAAGACGGCATGCGCCATTTCCATGCGTGGTATCGGCGCGCCCTCGCGGGACCGCTCGGGTGAGCCATGAGAAACCGCGCAAGGCAGGCGGTTTCGCATTGGCGCGGCGAATGCAACGCACGCCCCGCGCCTGCTCGCCGCGTCAGGCGTCGGCCACTTCGCTCAGGCTGGGATAGTCCGTATAGCCTTGCGCGGCGCCCCCAAAGAAGCCGTTGCGATCCGCCGCGTTCATCACCGCGTTGCGCTGCAGGCGGGTGACGAAATCCGGATTCGCCAGCACCATCTGACCGTAGGACTCCAGATCCGCCAGCCCCGTGGCCGCATCGGCGCCAATCTGTTCGCGCGGGCGGCCGGCCCGGTTCACGATCAACGCGCCCTTCCACAGCTTGCGAATGTCACCCAGCAGCGCCTCGTCGCCCTGATGCGCGATGTGCAGATAGGCGAGCCCCAGCTTGTCGAGTTCGGCCACCAGATAGCGGTAAAGATCGGGGCCTTGCGCGCCTTCGTCGATGCCCCACAGCGTCGCGCCAGGCGAAAGCCGGATGGCCGTGCGGTCCGCGCCGATTTCCCCGGCAATGGCGGCCGCGACTTCAAGCGCAAAGCGTGCGCGGTTTTCAATCGAGCCGCCGTATTCGTCGGTACGCGTATTGGCGCTCGGCGCGAGGAACTGCTGAACCAGATAGGCATTCGCGCCGTGGATTTCGACACCGTCCGCGCCGGCATCGACCGCGCGGCGGGCGGCGGTACGGAAGTCCTGGACGGTGCGGCGGATTTCCTCGATGGTCAACGCACGCGGCACGGGAATGTCCTGCATGCCGCTGGCCGTGAACATGGCCGTGCCCGGCGCAATGGCGGAAGGCGCGACGCCCACGCGGTGGTGCCGCGTATTGTCGGGATGCGACATGCGGCCGGCGTGCATGAGCTGGATGAAGAGATGGCCGCCTCTCGCATGCACGGCCGAGGTGACTTTATTCCACCCGGCGACATGCGCGTCGCTATAAATGCCCGGGGTCGTGATGTAGCCCTGGCCATCATCCGAAGGCTGCGTGCCCTCGGTGACGATCAAGCCAACGCTCGCGCGCTGGGCGTAATACTCGGCGGCCAGTTCGCCGGGCGTGCCGTCGGCCAGCGCGCGCGAACGGGTCATGGGCGCCATGACCAGGCGGTTTGGCAGCGTGTAACGCCCGACGCGCACGGATTCGAAAAGCTTGCTCATGATGATCACCTCGACTGGTTTGGATGGGTGCATCATCGCCTGCTTCACGATTGGGATAAATATGGTAATTTGGATATCATTGATCCGTGCATGGAGCAGTCAAGGTGGAATTACTGAACGACATGGCCTTGTTCGTCGAGGTCGTCAAAGCCAAGGGGTTTCGCAGTGCCGCGGACGTGACGGGCATGCCGAACTCCACGATTTCGCGCCGAATCAGCGGTCTGGAAAAGGCGATCGGGCTGCGCCTGCTGCATCGCACGACGCGCAAGATCGAGTTGACCGAAGCAGGCCAGATCTATTTCGAGCGCTGCAAGCGCATTGTCGATGAAGCCCGCCTCGCGCACGAGCAGCTAGGCCACATGGTCGCGCAGCCCAGCGGCGTGCTGCGGGCCTCGTTTCCGGTCGATTTCGCCGTCACTTACCTCGCACCCCTGATCGCCGAATTCGCCGGCCTGTACCCCGCCATCACTTTCGATTTCGAACTGAATCCGCGGCGCGTCGATCTGGTGAGCGATCCGTTCGACGTGGCGATCCGCATGGGGGAGTCCGAAAGCTCGCAACTGATTGCGCGTCCGCTGGCGTCGCTCACGCCGTACGTTTATGCGTCGCCGGGCTATCTCGAGCGCGCGGGCGAGCCTGGCAAACCGGCCGAGCTGGAACAGCACGAATGCCTGGGCATCCTGAAGGCCGACACGTGGACCTTGCACGACGCCAAGCGCACGAGCACGGTGAAGGTGGGTGGACGCTTCACGCTCAACAGCGTCGGCATGATCCGCCGCCTCGCTACGCTCGATATGGGCATCGTGCTGGTGCCGGAAGAAATCGTGGCCGACGAAGTGGCCAGTGGAGCGTTGCGGCAGATTTTGCCGCAGTGGCATGGCACGCCCACGCCGGTCTACGCCATTACGGAAACGCGTCTGCTGCCAGCCAAGACGCAGCGCTTCATCGAGTTTCTGCGGGAGCGGCTGGCGCGGTAGCTCGCCGCCGAGGACACATGACCGCTGAGACATCCGCGAGCGGTGCTGCGGCCGCTCGCGGATACGGCACTACGGTTTAGAAGGCGACGTAGGCCGATGTGGCAACGCCAGAATTGCCGTCGGTGTTCGGATCGTAATTGACGTACACAGTGCGGCCATAGAAGAACGGCATGCCGAAATCGAAGGCGACGCCCGTCATGATTCCGCCGACGTTTGCGTACGCGAAGCCACCGTCCTCGAACAAACTCAGCGCGTTGGCGATGCTAAGCCCAGCCGAAACGCTGGTGCCGTTGAACCCTGTGACGGAAGGCGTCCGCGACACCGTCGAAGTCGGGCAGTAGAAGCCGATCGCGAGCTTGCACATCGTCGATGACAATGTGCTGTCGGGGAAGAACAACCCGTTTGAGCCTGTATCGAAGAATGCCGCCGACACGCTCGTACCGCTCAGCGATGCACTTTGCACGTTGCCATAATGGTCGGTCGTGAGCTTCTGAATGCCGGAAGTCGGCACAGCATTGTTCGATTGCGTACCGATGCCGAACGTCAGGAACCCGGTCGCGCTCGTCGAGCCCGACGACGTCACGGCCGGCATGTTCAGGATCACACCCGTGTTGTCGATCGGGAACAACCGGACCGGATTCGTCACTTGCGCCGTTTCCGCTACCCCCAGGTCCGTGCAGCTCGTCGAACTCCCCGACCCCGTGCAGCCGAAATAGACGCCGTTCGGCGGGGTCGCGCAGCCATTGCCGCAGTCGTATTCCGCGGGGCCGATGCCGAGAATACCGTGCGCGGCGATTGACGACGACGTGTCATTGAGCGAGCCAGTTGCGCAGCTGTTGTTAGTGCCGCCGGCTGCCGTTTGCGGCAGATCGCCCATGACATGGATGGGCACGCTCGAAGCCGTTTCACCGCCGATCGTCACATCCGCCGTACGAACGGAACCCCAGGCGTTGCCGTCGGCGAAACCGAAGCACTCGGCAACGGATTTGCCGCTCGCCGTCTCGACCGGCAACGCGGTCTGCATGGTGCTGTTCAGCGCATCCAGCGTGAGTCGCAACCCCCATGACCCCGTATCGACCTGAATGTTGTTGATCGTTTGGCAAGTGGTCGAGTTGTGGACGCAAATCGTGACGCTGACCGTCGGAATGTTCGGAGCGTTTTTGACGCCCGACGCCACGGTCACGGCAACCTGGTTGCTCGCGAGCGTCGCGGGCAAGCTCGATACCGGCGCGCCGGCAGCGAGGACCGTGCCGCCCGTGCTGTTGGCGGTGCCGCCCGTGCCGCCGCTGCCTGTCGACGTGCTCGCCGACGAATTGCCCGATCCGCCGCCGCCGCAACCCGCGACGAGAGCGACAGCCGCCGCCAGACCGAATGCGGCCAGCATTCGGGCCAGTTTCCCATTGATAATCAACATGGTTCGCCTTGTTTTTGTTTGTTATTGGATGTCGGTGGCGCTCACGCCAGCTGGCAACGACTGCGGCAGGTAGGCCTGCCCGGAGAACGCACCCATGTGGCCGCCGGAATGGACGACAAGATTGGGAAGCTCGACACTCAGCGGACCACGGCCCGGATTAGCCGTGCGCTGCGAGACGCGCGCGCTGTCGTATTGCGTGAAGTAGGTGCCGAGCAGTACGGGGAGATTCGGCATGATCGGCCCACTCCACGCAATGCCGAATACCGTTCCCGCCGCCGTGGCGTACTCACGCACGACCGTGCCGGTCGCGAAAGTCGTTTGCGTCACCGTGTACGAGGCGGCGCTCGTGGTACCGGCGACGTCCGATGCAGCATGGACGACGGCCGCATTGGCCGAACTGGAGACAGCTCCAGCCGGCGCGGGCGTGGGCATGCCGCCGAGTGCAGCCGAGGCAGGTGCCGCCGCGCCCAGCGCGGCGCAACTGAACGCCGCGCAAAGCGCGACGTGCAAGATCTGATTCGACATCAGGAGAGAACCTTTTTATGGTTGGTTTTATCGCGCACATCGGCGCGGGTTTGCCGTTGCCATCCTTGCGAAAATCAACGGCGAGAATCGAACCCTTACTTCACGCCAGGGCGTCCCGGAAATTACCCGGAATGCCTCGCGGCGCATACGGTCCGCAGAACGGTGTATCCATTTCTCTAGTCTCCCCAGTCGCCCCAATTTGCTCGCAGTCGGTTTCAATCATTGAGCTTTAGTCTGCCGAGGCGATCTCCGCCTCGATTATCCTGGCCGTTATCTTCGATCTGGTAAACGCGCGTACGCACCGCGGGAAGGTCGGGCGGCTCCTTAGCGATTCCCCATGCGCTCAGCAAGCCTTCGAACGACGCGCCGGCCGGTGCTGTCCGTGGCTCCGGCAGAGGCACGCCGGTCGAGCGGTAGCGCGCGGTTCCTCGCGCACTCGCGCCCTTGTTGACGCGCTCGGCGGCGCCGTTGCGCATGGCGTAGCGAACGACATCCGAGGCTTCGCGTGAACTCATCAATCCCGACGCAGTCATTTCGCTGACTGACGCACTTTCGCGTTGCGCCAGCCAATGCAGCAGCGTGAGCGCACTAGCGTGAACCTTCATTACTGGCCTCTCCCGTCTTTGTCTTGTCCCTGTCCCCGGCGCTGACCGCGCGACGCAATGGACGAATTCCGCATTCTCCGCAATGCCATAGCCTTATCCGCCCGCTGGAGTCGTGGCCGTGCCATCGGGTTTGAGTGCGGGGGTGAAAAGCGCGCGGGCGTGGGCCGCACGCGCAGACAGGCCATCGGCTTTGCATTCGTTTCAGTCCCCGCAGGCGCGGGCGTACGCGGTAACCCCGGAGCGGCTGGCACGCCGCGTGTTTGCATTCATATTTATCTGCTCATCCGAGGGTATCGGCAACCGTCAGACGAATCTTTAGCGCAAGCGATCAATTAATGAAGGCGGCTTCTTTTGTAATAAAAATGAAGGCATCCGAAATTCAATTGCATCAGCCACGGGAAGGTTTGGTCTGCCATCCCACATACTCCCAGCCCGCCGCTCGTCACAATCGACGCGGCCGCCCGGGCCAGCGGCGAATGATGCAAAACACATAAACGCCTGACTGGCGCCTCGAGGCGACCGCAAAAAAACAACGCGCAAGGGGTTCGAATGGAGTCGATCACATTTGGTCAGTGCGTGAAGGGCGCATGGCGCGACGGCTGGCGATACTTCCGCCACCGCCCCGTATTTGCGGTTTTGCTCCCGCTCTACGCGTGGCTGTCGTCGTCCGTCATGAACGGACTGCGCCCCGACAGCACGCCGCCGTTCCGGCTCCTCACCTACGTCCCGTTGGGCGTCTTCACACTGATGGACAGCGCACTATTTTCGCTTCTCATCATGCACGCCATACGCTTCGTATTGCTTGACAATGATTCGCCGAAGGCGCAGCCGATCCCGGCGCCGAGTTATTGGCGATTTCTTGGCTGCACCTGGGGACTGGCCATGCTCGCGCCGCTGCTCGTCTGCCTGGCGCTGGTGCCCATCTGCCTCGCCATGGCGCTGTATATCGGGCTGATGATCGGGCTCGCTCACACAGCGAAAATCGCGATTGTGCTGCATCCTGTCGAGGCGCGCATCCTGATAGCGTTCGTCGGGGCAGGTCTCGTGCTGTTTGCCGGAGGCCTCACTTGTTTCGTGCTCACGCGGCTGAGCCTGCTGCACACGCATGTCGCCATGGGTGGCACGCTCAGGATACGGGAAGTCTGGACCGATACGCGCGGGCATTGCTGGAGCCTCTGGCTCACACAGTGGTGCGCCGGACTGCCAACCTGGGTCCTGGTCGCCGCCTACGAACTCGCGTCGCGGCATCAGGGTCTCGCTTCGCTCAACACGCTCAATACGTTCAGCGCGCCCACTACGGCGCTCTCCGCTTTCGGCGCGCTCTACATTGGCGCGCCGTGTTCCGCCTGGCTATACCGGCGCTACGCCAACACACTCAAGGCCAGCCCGGCCCGCTGAAGCTTCTCACGCAGCCGGGGCGCGCCGCGTGAACAGGCGCCGCGCCAGGTCGAACGCCACGAGGTTGCCAGAAACGACCAGCAAAAGCCCGACGACGGCGAGCAAGGACCAGCGGTAGCCCTCGTAGACCGTCGAAACCGCCAGCGCCACGATCGGGAACAAGACCGTGCAATACGCGGCGCGCTCGGGCCCGATCCGGCCAACCAGCGTCAGATAGGCCGTGAACCCGATCACCGATCCTGCCACGACGAGCCAGGCCAGCGCGCAGAGGTAGCGCGCATCCATTTCGAGCCTGAACGGCAATCCGGCAACGGCACTCCCGGCCACGAGCACAGCGGTGCCGATCAGCATGGCCCAGCCATTCGTGACGAGCGGATTGAGCCCCATCGACTGCATGCGGCTCGACAGCAGATTGCCCGTGGAAAAACACAGCGTGCCGAGAAACGCCACGGCGAGCCCGAGCCACGCGGTCTGGTCGCCGATATGGCCGGCCATCTGCTGCAGGAAGAGGCAGACGATCCCGATCAGGCCAAGTACGGCGCCCCCCACGGCGGTGGGTTGCAGCGGCCGGCCCATGAAAATGCGTCCGTTGATCGAATTCAGCAGCGGCGCGGTTGAAAACACCACGGCGACGAGCCCGCTCGGCACGATGTTCTCGGCATAGTAAAAGCACAGAAAATTGAGGCAGAACAGCGCGAGCCCCTGGGCGACGAGATAGCGCCACGCCGCGCGCGGCGGCCAGATCGGGCGGCGCATCACGCCCAGCAGCGCGAACATCAGGAGCGCCGCGAGCCCGAAACGCCAGGCGATCGAGACAGGCGCGGGCACGACGCCAAGCTGCCACTTGATAGCGATCCAGGTGGTGCCCCAGATCAGGACGGTGAGCACGTAGAGTAAAAGATTCATTGCCGGAAAGGACCTCGAGTCGATGCCCCAACTATGGCGCACGGGGGCGGCGCGGACTTGTCCAGGATTGCGCATTTCTTGCCTGCGCCCTGCCACGGCCAGCAACTGCCGGGGCGCGAGCGTATACTTCGGAAACCTGCTTTTACAACCGCTTTGACGACCCCATCGCCGACTTGCAGCCCGCCGCCCCGACCATGAACGCCCAGGTGCCGCTTCCCGCGCCCGCTCTCGCCGAGACGCCCTTTGGGCTGCATTCGGTGTGCCGCACGCTGAGCGCGGCCAATGCGACGCTGGAGCGCTTTGCCTGGCTCGGCGACCAGTTTGCGGCCGCCGTCTGGACGCGCGTCACGCGCGAGGCCGAAACCGTCTATGACCGACCGGGCCATCACACGCTGTCGTGCTATCTCGACGGCGGCTACCGCACGGAGCGGCAGAAGCTGCCCGGCGTATACGGTGCGCCAAGCCGCCTGTGCGCGCTGCCCGGCGACCATGAATCGCGCTGGTGGGTGCGCGGCCACATGCATTTCATGCATCTGTATTTCCTCCCCGAGCACTTCACACAGCGCGCGGTGCGCGAACTCGACCGGGAACCGCGCGAACTCACGCTGGCCGATCGCACGTATTTCGAAGACGAGCGCATTGCCGTGCTCTGCCAGGCGCTGGCCAACGAGAACTGGGCCGATCCAGACGGACTCCTGCGCAGCAACGAAACGGCACACGAAGTGCTGAGCCTGCTGCTGCGCAGCCAGGGCGTGCGGCGCGCAGGCGCGGCCCTCAGGGGCGGGCTCGCCGTATCGACACGGCGGCGCCTGCGCGACTATATCGACGCCCACCTGAGCGAGACACTGACGCTCGGCGCACTGGCCGATGTCGCGTGCCTTTCCGAGTATCATCTCGCGCGCATGTTTCGCGCCTCGTTCGGGCTGCCGCCGCATGCGTGGATCGCCGCCCAGCGTCGGGAGCGGGCCCGCTTGCTGCTGCGCACGACCGCCCTGCCGCTCGCGCAGATTGCGGCAGAGTGCGGGTACGCGAACGCGAGCCACTTCAGCCATCGCTTTCGCGACGCGTTCGGCGCCGCACCGAATGTCTATCGTCAAGCATTCCTGAAGTAGTCGTATGTCCCTCGATCCCGTCCGTGCGTGGCCCCATGTTTTGAGGCACCACTGGGTCTTGTCGCGTCTACCGGGCCTGCCTATCGTGACGTCATGCCTTCGACGTTCACTGAAAAGAGCCCGCCATGTTCAGAACCATCGTCGAACAGACTTCGCGCTTGAGCGCGATTGCCCCCTTCTCGCCCGCTCTGCGCGCAATCTTGCGCGGCGTCGCGATTCTGGTTGCGGCAGTCATGGCGTTCACGCTTGCGCTCATGTTCGGGCCAGACAGCACCCGCGCCAATCTTGCACTGTGTCTTGCATCGCAGTCCGAATCACATTCGAAGAGCGGAAAGATCGATTCGCACAGCACCCAGTCCGCCCAGTCCCTCGCAATCGAACGTTGCCTCGACTAGCCGCGATGCTCCACCAGCAAAAATCCCCCATACGGCCGAGGCTTTGTCACAATGGGCGCTACGCGCCGGCAATGAGGCGCCTTGTCAAAGGAGATCGTGATGGCGGAGCTTGTGACTTGCCTGTGGTTCGATGACGGTAGAGCACGCGAAGCGGCGGAGTTCTATGCCGCGACGTTTCCGGACAGCCATGTCGGGGCTGGCCATGTTTCCCCGATACCCGGCATCGGCGCGGGGGCGGAACTGGTGGTCGAATTCACGGTGCTCGGCCGGCGCTTCGTGGGCCTGAACGGCGGCCCCAACTTCCAGGCGAACCAGGCCGTGAGCTTCATGGTCGAGACCCACAGCCAGGAAGAGACCGACCGCTACTGGAACGCCATCGTCGGCAACGGCGGCGAGGAGTCGGACTGTGGCTGGTGCAAGGATCGCTGGGGATTTTCGTGGCAGATCACGCCGAAGCGCCTGCTCGAATCCGTCTTCGGTGCCGATCGCGAGGCCGGCAAGCGCGCGATGGAAGCGATGATGACAATGCGCAAGATCGACATCGCCGCAATCGAGCGCGCCGCTGCCGCGAAGTAAGCGGCACGCCGGAGTCCTGCGGTCGCCATCCCGTTGCCGCATAGCTGGCATACGGATGGCGCCAGCATGACCTGAGCGGCTGGGCGTCGTTTGCCACGCATCCGGTGCGCGAAACCTTCCACGTCGTCTTGCTCGCCCGCCAGCCGTATCTGTCGAGCGTGCTGCCGATGTATGTCATATTTGCGCTGTGCGTGCCCGCTGCAGTGCCCTTCGCCCGCCGCGCGCCACTCGCCACGCTGGTCTGCAGCCTGCTGCTTTGGGCCTTCGCGCCGCTGCTGGCTGCGCTCGTCGGCGCGAGCACGTTCGCGAACTGGCCGTTGAACCCATTTGCGTGGCAGTTGATGTTCGTATTCGGCATGCTCTGCCGGCTGCACCCGGTTCCGCCCGGCTTCAGGACCTCGCAAACCGCGCGCTGGCTGGTACGATGCGCGTTCGCCGCGGTGGTGCTGTTCGCGGCGGTTAAATGGTTCGTCCTGACTCAACCCATACCTGGGACAATGAAACAGCATCTGGCCTTCGCGCGCGTCGTCAACTTTATCGGCATTGCCATGGTGGCGGCGTATTTCGTCCATCGCGGCACGATCGCGCGGATCGCCGCGCGCGTGCCCGCCGTCGTGACCGTGGGCCGCACCGGGCTAGTGTGCTTCGTCGGCGGCACGCTGATCTCGGTGATCGTCGGAACGGCCACGCCACACGCGCTGCACGGTGCGCCGGCGTTCGTGGCCGCGCTGGCCGGCGACATCGTCGCGATCGGCGCGACGCTCATGCTCGCCAGGGCCTGGCGCGGCACGCTCGGGCGCCAGAAGGAGAAGGCCCGTGCGCGCGTCAACGGAGCCGGCTGCGGATGATACGACGGGGCACGCGCGCACTCGAATCCCTCAAGGCGATCGCCATCGCCACGCTTACGCTCATCGCTAGCGGCCCCGCTTTCGCCCAGCACACGCCTTCGCTGCCGCTGCATTGCACCGACCTTGCCGGCGCGCTACTGCCGCCCGCGAGCATCGGCCTGCCGACCAACGGTGCGCTCGTGCAGAGCGCCGCGATGATCTCCGCGACCGCCACAGGCAATCTCAACGGCGACTTCTGCCGCTTGACCGGCGTGATCCGCGCCCAGAGCGCCGGGACGCCGGACATCCACTTCGAAGTGAACCTGCCGAGCCGCTGGAACGGCCGCGCGCTGCAATTCGGCGGTGGCGGCTACAGCGGCGTCGTGGTGACGGGAACCGGCCCGATGCGCTTCTCGCCCGACCGCGCGCCGCTCGCGCGCGGCTATGCGACCTTCGGTGACGATTCAGGCCACAACGGCACGTCGTCGGAGGCCAACTTCGGACTACTTGAAGAAGCCGTGACCAACTTTGGCTACGCGCATCTGAAGAAGGCGCATGACGTTGCGCTCGCACTGATCACGCTGGGCTATGGGCGGCCGCCGGAGCACATGTATTTCGCGGGCGGCTCGACGGGCGGCCGCGAAGGCTACACCGTGATCCAGCGCTATCCCGACGACTACGACGGCGTGATCGCGAATTCGCCCGCGCTGAACTTCTCGGGCGTGCGCTTGACAGGCGTCGTGGTGGGCCAGCACGAATACCGCACGCCGGGCGGCTATCTGTCGCCGCAACTGCTGGAGCATGTGTACGAGCGCGTGATGCAGGTATGCGATACGCTCGACGGCGCGGCGGACGGCCTCATCAGCGACGTCGAAGCCTGCCGCGCGAAAGAGCCCGAGATCATCGACTCGCTGCGTTGCTCCTCACAGGATCAGACGGATCGCCAGCACGCCCCCGACGACTGCCTCACGCCGCCGCAGATCGCGACGCTGGAAAGCTTGCGCGACGGCCTGCGCCTGCCCTACGCGCTTGCCTGGAATACCGACACGTATCGCGGCTACAACGTCTTCCAGGGCACGCGCTTCACGAGCATGCTGGGTCTTGCGCATTCACCACAGCGGCTGACCCAGCTGGGGTTCGTCACCAATGGCTACCTGTACGCGCAGGGCGATGCCTACCTCAAATACTTCATCACGCACGACCCGACTTTCGATTCGACGAACTTCGACGTGATGCATCCCGGCCGTTACCGCGAGCGGCTCTTTACGCTGTCGACGACGATCGGCGCGATGAATCCCGACGTGTCGCGCTACATCGCACGAGGCGGCAAGCTCATCACCTTGCAGGGACTCGCCGACGAGGTCATCAGCCCGAACCAGACCATCGCGTATTACCAGGGGCTGGTGGAGCGCTACGGCGAAGAGCGCGTGGACAGCTTCATGCGGCTTTACATGGTGCCGGGCTATCAGCACGGCAACGGTGTGTTCATTCCATCCGTCGATCTGCTCGGCGCGCTCGACGACTGGGTCACGCGCGGCAGCGCGCCGGAAACGCTGTTCACGACCGACATTGCCCAGCCCACGAACGGCCGCACGCGGCCGCTGTGCCGCTACCCGGCGTTTCCGCGCTACTTGGGCAAGGGCAATCTGAATCGCGCGACCAGTTTCACGTGCGTGATGCCGCAATGACCCATGCGCGCTACGCGTCGCGCGTCCGGCTAGCGGCACGCTGAGGCAGCACCACGATGCAGCCGACGATAAAGATCACCAGCAGCGCGGACGCGTAAAAGCGGCTGAAGTGCAGGCCACCATCGGCGACAGGCTTGTCGAGCAGATCGCCCAGCGTCGCGCCGAGCGGACGCGTGAGCACGAACGCGAACCAGAAAATCGCCGTGCGCGACACGCGCGGCCACAACCACAGCAGCGCCACGACAACGAGACCCGCGCCGAAGATCGCAGCGCCGTATTCGTAGCCCACGCCAAGGCCACCGCGGTCTTCGCCCGCCACCCAGTCGCCCAGCGCGGTGCCGAGCGTTTGGGAAAACAGGATCGTAATCCAGTAAAACCACTCGACGCGCGGCGTCGCGACGCTCTCGATCGAAACCGTGCCTTCCACGCGGTACCAGATCGCGAGACTGGCCACGAGCAACAGGAGAATGATCGATACGCCGCCGGGATAGCCTACGCCGAGCGAGCGGTCGCAAAAGTCGGCGAGCGTCGTGCCGAGCGTGGTCGTGGCGACGATCGTCGCCCAATAGAGCCACGGGTAGAAGCGCTGTGCGCGGATCTGTGCCGTAACCAGCACGACGAAGCACGCGAAAAAAATGAGCGTGCCGACCAGATAGCCCAGATTCAGTGACATCGTCACCCAGTCACCGCCGGTTTCGCCGAGCGTGGTGCAAGCAATCTTGATGATCCAGAAGCCGAACGTCACGGCGGGGACCTTGCTGACCGCATCTTCGATGAGACTTTGCGTGGTGGTGGACATGAATACTCCTTGCGCCGCATGAGGGGCGGAACGAAACAACCTGGGACTATAAACTGCCGTTGCTTAACTAAGCCTTAACCACGGCTGAATATGCGCTAAACGCGAACCGTTGCCTGCGCATAAGCAAACTCTAAGGTTGGCTGCGTAGTCTGGGGACATGCGCCGTAAGGATCGGACTGCGCAAGAACGAATGAGCGTCTGCAAAAACGTTTTTGCAATCCGCGCATTTTTTAGTCATCCGAATCAATTTTATTATTTGGAGTCGTACATCATGAAACTTCTACTTGCTACTGCTATTGTCTCGATCGGCGTCGTATTGTCCCCCGCCGTCTTCGCACAGAACACCGAACCCGCGGCACAAACCAGACAGATGCAGCAACCGGCAAACCCGCAGCACGCCAGCACGCAACGCACCGACGACTCCGGCTATGGGATGGAAAGCTCGGGCACGTCGAATGCCTCGGTGGCGCAAACGTCGCGCCACGGCGCATTCATGTCACACGAGGGCCGCAACGATCTGTTCGCGCATCATTGATGGGCGAACAGATCGCGCCGGCTGGCATGCCATTGGCCTGAAGCGCGGCACATGCGTGATTTCACCCGCCGCCGCGCCGCTTGTCGTGCGCCAGTTCGTTCGGCGGCATGGCGTCGCTTTCCTGCAGGGGTTCGCCGGCAAGGCGGCGCTTGCCGGCCTGATCGCTGGCGACACGCGACGTTTCTCCTTCTGCGTCATATTCGGCGGCAACCTGTTTTTCGGCGCGGCTCCAGTATTCATCCGCCCGACCTTCCGGCGCGCCGTCGTCTTCCCAGAGTTGATAAGCGCGTCGGCGAACGCGCTCTTCCCGTTGGTCATCCATGGTCATTCCCTCCAATGTGCGCGCGTAAGCAGTGCTGCAACCGCCTGGCCCGGGTTGCCGATGGCGCGCTGCCTGTGCAGCGAGCAAACACGGTGCCCGACGCGTGCGTCATACTTACGCCACTCTCATCGAATCCCTGTTGAAGAAGATCGCTCATGACCGAAACGAACACGCTACGTCCCTTCGCTTTCGTCCTTGCCGTCCAGGACCTCGAGCGCAACGCCGCATACTTTCGCGACATGCTCGGCTTTCGCGTGGATTGGGCCGACTCGACCGACTGGCGCATCGTCGCGAGGGGCGACGTACGGATCATGCTCGGCCATTGCCCCGATGCGTTGTCCCCAGCGGCAACGGGAGACCATAGCTACTTTGGTTATCTGGAAGTCGACGACGTGAACGCGTTACATCAGGAAATCGTGCAGAAAGGGGCCATCGTCCTGCAGCCTCCGGTCGATCGCCCGTACGGCATGCGCGAATGCACCGTGGCCACACCGGATGGCCACAGGTTCGTAGTGGGTCAATCCATGGCTTGAGCAACGCTCGACCACAAGCGTTTCCTAACATCCGCACGCCCTATCAACGCGACACGGCGAAACCAATGCGCGCCGCCCAGCGGTGCTGGTTGTAATCGAGAAGATCCTCGGCGTAGCCGTTGAAATAGTTGAGAAACAGATACCCGCCCCATGCATTGCCGAATAGCTTGGCGAGTGGGTATGTAAATTGCACATCGACGCTTCCATAGGTCGATCTCGTGCCCTTTCTCAGGGTCGTCGCGAGTTGCCAGCCGTCAGGGCTGCCATATTTGAACAGCAGATCGACATAGCCGCGATAGTGGGCAATATCGCCATTCGTCTCCTGGATGTGCTCGTAGGCGTAGATTTTCGGCTCGATGGTCAGGTGGTTGGCGTTGAGGTCGCCGAAATCCCAGATCGGCTTCACGTAAATGATGTCGACGCCGCGCGACCCGGGACCGGCGGTCCCGTTCGACTCGTGCTCGTAGCCCGACTCGATGCCCATCCGGGTGAACCAGTTGGTCCGCCACCCCGTGTCCTCGAGGTAGTAGAAAAGCGCGGGCATGTAGCTCGTATCGTGGAACGGCGACTCATCCCCGCGGATATCCCAGAGCGAAGTCTGCGTGTAGGCAAAATAGAGGTTGTCAAGGAAACCGCGTGAACGCGGATCGTCCGGCAAGACAAAGCGAAATTTGATGCTGATCTGGAATCTTGCGAGATCCGCATCGCTCGAGGACCAGCCGTCCGCGAAATAGTTCGGCTGGTAGAAAGAAAGACGGCCTGCCAGGAAAGTGCCAAGCTCGGGCACGAGCGAATTCGAAGGCTTCACAGTCGAAGGCGGCATTTGTGCGGCGAGCGACTCGTTGCCCGCCATCGGCCCGTCGGCGGACCCAATGGCCAGCGGGGTGGATGCGGGCGCAACGGCCGCCGCGGCCGCGGTTGCAGGGGCTGGCGCGGGCGCATTCGCCGTGGCTTCGCGCGGCTTGCGCGTGAGCAGGACCACTGAAGGCGAAACGTCCACGCCGGGCACGTCCACTCGCACGGCGCCGCGCGCCCACTCGGGCCAGGGCGCGCGATAACTCACCGCCTTCATTTCGCCAGCCGCGAGCCGCACATGCTCGGGCGCGCCGGATTCGCGCGTGAGCAGCACAGCCCGCGGCAACTGCTCACCGTTGGTGAGCGTAATGCTCAGGGTGCGCGGCACGTCGACCGAGGTGCCGGTAGGCGTGTCGCCCGTGTAGACGATCGTCACCACGAGCGGCTCGTCGGACCTGGCCTCGCGCGGCGGCCGCATGATCGACACGGCGGCGCGGCTCGCCGGCATATAGCCCGCAAGCGTGGCCACGGCCAGTGTCAGGCACGCCAGCCTTGCCCAAGGCAGCCGGACGCCTTGTTCGGAACGGGAAGCGGAAATCCTGCAAGATGCCATTCGACTCTCCACGTTGCCTCCTTGTATCGCCAGAATGATTCGCCGCGCGGCGAATCCAGCCGATGCTTTTCTGCGAGTGAAGCGTGGTGCACTCGGGAATCGCGCCCTATTCCCTGTTATTCGCTGTTACATAGAGGATGCCGAAATTGCTTGCCGCCGCTGCTATGATCAAAACGGTTCGTTCTGACTTGCCGGCCATTGCCGGCGAATGCTTTTCGCGAGGGCTGACAATGAAACCTGTCCTGCTTGCGCTAGCCCTGCTCGGCACTTCCACGTGCTGGGCGCAGGCCAGCGCTCCGGCTGCGTCGTCGCATCAGCATCACGTTGAAACCGTCGACGACCGCGTGAAGGAATTGCATGCCGAACTGAAGATTACTCCCGCAGAAGAGGATCAGTGGGCGAAAGTGGCCGACGTCATGCGCAATAGCGCCAAAACGGTGGATGATCTGATTCAGCAGCGGCACGATAGTGCCCAGCAGCAAACCGCGGTGGAGAACCTTCAATCGTGGAACCAGATCGCCCAGGCGAATGCCGACGGCAGCAAGGCGATGCTCGATGCCTTCTCGGCACTTTACGCGGCCATGCCCGACTCGCAGAAGAAGCTTGCGGACGCCGCTTTCCGGCCCACTGAAGCGCACACGAAATAACCAGCCGCGAGCGCTGGCAACGCGCGCTCGCGACGGAGGATCGGCGATGAAACTCCGTGTGTTGAAGTTTGCATTCCTTTGTATCGCAACGACGCTGTGCGCGATGCAAACCGCACAGGCGCGTGTGAACGTCAATGTGGGCGTGGGCATCGGTATTCCGGGGGCGTTCTACGCGCCGCCGCCGCCCGTATTCTTCATGCATCCCGCCGCGCCGATGTGGCCGCCTCCCGTCGTGTATTCGCGCCACGCCTTTTCACCGTGGCACCGTCCTCCGCATTTCATGGGTCCGAGACACGTCCGGCATCCCGGCTGGGGACCGCCGCCGCCACGCTGGCGCTAGAGGCCCCCCTGCTCGACTACGCAGTAAACAAAAAAACCACGGCTCGCGAAAGCCGTGGCTCACCTCACGCCTCAGCTGTATCAGGCGCCGAGTGCGGGATCGCTATAGCTCGGGCGGCCCGTCTCGACGTGGCCCGCAATGCGGCGCACGAACGTCGCATCGCTATCGACCGTGATCGTCAGGTCGTACCAGCCGTGCGCGTTGCGCAGGTCGAGATAGAGCTGCTCGGTGTCGCCGCCGGGCACGGTGCGCTGGATCTTCGTGCCCGCGTCATACGCGTTGACGATCGTGAACTGGCAGCGCGCGCCGCCCTTGTTCTCGAGGCGCAGTTGCAGGTTGCCGTTCGCCACGTCGTAGCCCTCGGCCACTTCGGGGCGCGCCGTTTCGTTGCCGCCGAACCAGCCCGTCTTGACCTGCGTGCCCGCGAAACGGCGCAGAAACCCGTTCGGCCCATGCACACTGAAGTCGTATGCGCCGCTCACGCCAATCGCGAACTTGTCCTGCAGATGCTTGCCGGCTTCGACCGTATAGGTGCGCGGCGCGTCGGTGCTGCCCGCCGTGTAGACGAGGAACACGGCACCGGCGCGACCCGAATTGACGAAGCGCGTGGTGACGTCGCCCGAGCCGGCATTGGCATCGAAGCGCACGAACAGCTCGTACGGCAGCGCGCGCGCGTTGCGCACGCCCGCTTCCTGCTTCGGCACGCTGCCCACGACCGGCGGCACCGGCACGTAGTCGGGATGACGGAGCTTGTCGGGCGGCGCATAGCCCGTCGTGGAGGGCAGCGCGGGAATCGCCGCGTTAGGCGTGGCGAAGTTGAATGCCGACGTGAGGTCGCCGCACACGGCGCGGCGCCACGGCGTGATGTTCGGCTCACGCAGGTCGTGATGCAGACCGAAGCGCTTCTCGATGAAGCGGATCACGGAAGTATGGTCGAACGTCTCCGAGCACACCCAGCCGCCGCGCGACCACGGCGAGACGACGAGCATCGGCACGCGCGGTCCGAGGCCATACGGGCCGCCCGCGTACGTGCTGCTGCCCGGAAAAATTTCGTTCGTCGTGTCGACGGTCGAGAGGCCGTTCGCGCTCGAAGCCGGCGGAAACGGGGGCGCCAGGTGATCGAAGAAGCCGTCGTTCTCGTCGTAGTTCACGAGCAGCACGGTCTTGCTCCAGAGGTCCGGGTTCGACGTCAGGATCTGCAGCACCTGGTCGACGTACCACGCGCCATAGTTCGCGGGCCAGTTCGGATGCTCCGAGTACGCCTCGGGCGCAACGATCCACGAGACCTGCGGCAGCGCGTTGTTCGCCACGTCCTGCTTGAGCACATCGAAATAGCCGCCGCCTGCCAGCACGTTCGTGCCCGTGCGTGCGCGGTCGTACAGCGGATTGCCGGGCTGCGCATTCTGGTATTGATGGAAATACAGGAGCGAGTTGTCGCCGTAATTGCCGATGTACGGATTGTCGCCCGTCCAGCCCCATGAGCCCTTGGCGTCGAGGCCTTCGCCCGCGTCCTGATAGATCTTCCACGTGATGCCCGCGCTCTGCAGAACTTCGGGATACGTGGACCAGCCATAGCCGGCTTCCGCGTTGTCGATCACCGGGCCGCCGCCGCTGCCGTCGTTGCCCACCCAGCCGGTCCACATGTAGTAGCGGTTCGGGTCGGTCGCGGTCATCGTCGAGCAGTGGTACGCGTCGCAAATCGTGAACGCGTCGGCGAGCTGATAGTGGAACGGAATGTCGTCGCGCGTGAGGTAGGCCATCGTGGTCGTGCCCTTGGCGGGCACCCACTGGTCGTAGCGGCCGCCGTTCCAGGCGGCGTGCGTCGTGGTCCAGTCGTGCGGCAGATCCTGGATGAACTGCAGGCCCAGGTTGGCCGCCGTGGGATGGAACGGCAGCACTTCGCCCGCACCGGCCGCGAGCGGCTGGTTCCACACCGGCTTGCCGGTGGGCAGCGTGATCGCGCGCGTGTCGCCGAAGCCGCGCACGCCGCGCAGCGTGCCGAAGTAATGATCGAACGAGCGGTTCTCCTGCATGAGGATCACGATGTGCTCGACATCGCGGAGACTCCCCGTGCGATTGTTCGCGGGAATCGCGAGCGCATTGCGGATGCCCTGCGGCAGCATCGTCAGGGCGGTGGCCGAACCGGCGCTCATCGCGGCGGTGCGGAGAAAGTCACGGCGGCTTCTCGAGGTCATCTTGTGGTTTCCATCTTCAGGTTGAGAAAGGCACGCACAGCACGCCGCCTTGACGGGCAGCAGGCGGCAACGCCGCGCGGCCGGGTACGTCAATCGGCTGTGTGGATGACAGGTGTGACAAGCGGTTCGATCTGCGCGGCTTGTGTGTCTTGCGCGCTGCCGCCGGCGGGTGGCTTCGCCGGCGAGCGTACGGCGTTCGCGGGCAAGGCTACGCCGGCGTTTGCCATGCTGTTCGCACTATCTGGGAGATTCGATGCGCTCGCATCCGAGGCCAGCGTGAATGCATTGGCGAGCGGCGGGCTCTGTGGGTTGCTGCCTGGCTGCGCCTGCGCGAGTTCGCGTACAGCGTTCGTGGTGAGCGCGGCGCGCGCGTCGCTATCGCGTGCGCTGCATGCGCCAAGCGCACACAGTGCTGCTGCGCATGCAAGCAGCATGGCGGGCGCACGCATCGTCGTGAATGCAGCGGGCAGGCTCAAACGTCTGCGCGACGCGCCTTGCCATGGCAAGCGCGCCGGCGCGGATTCGACCGTCATCGAAGTCTCCGTCCAGATAGAGGCACAACAACGGCTCGAGGAGCGGCCCGAGCGGGGCCTCGCGCGCAGCACAGGCAGCGGCGAGGCAACGCCGAAGCATAGCGAAGCCGCTTTTAAATTTTGTGACGGCGCGTGAGGCCGCTCGCATGGCGGCGCAAGCGGATCAGCCTGGCGCGTTGCGGATCTGCAGTTCCGGGTATCCGGTCGAGGAATCGAGCTCTCGTGAGAAACGATGGCCGGGCAGCAGCACCAGCAGCAGTTCTACCGTGGTGCGGACTGTGCAGCCGCGCGCGACGTGGCCGCCGAACACGCAGCCTTGCGCGTCGGACACGGACATGTGCAGGTGGGCGCCATCGGGCGACACCGAGCCCGCGAGCGTGAGGATTTCGAGGTCGCCACGCAATTCGGTCGGCGTTTCGGCGCCGGCGAATCGCAACTGCGCGACGCTCAGGCTGCCGATGCCCTGAATGACGAAAGCCGCATGCGAGGCTTGCTGGCCCAGCAAGCCTTCGACGGCGACGCGCAGATCGTCGCCAGGAGACAGCCGTATGGGATGGATTTGCATGCTGGGCTCGGGGTCGTCGTATCCGGCACAGGTTAGGCCGGGACGGAGAATGAGGCAAGTCGCACCATGTGCAGCGGCCCGCTCGAAGCGGGCCGCCCTTGCGCTCACGCCTTCACTCACCCATCACCGATGCGCGTAGAGCGAACCGAAGCCGGGAATGTCGTGAGGAGCCGAAGCCGTGGGCGCGCCCGCTGCCGACGAACCATTCGCCACGCCGCCGAACGCCGATGCCGCCGCGCCGTTCTGCGCACTCACCTTCGCTTCGGCGGCCTCGATGTGCTGCGGATAGTCGTTGTAGTCAGCCGCCGGGTTGTAGCCAGCCTGTTGGAGCTGCACCAGTTCGGCGCGGACCTGGGCACGCGTGAGCGGCTCGGCCGACTGTGCGAAGGAGACGACGGGAACAGCGACAACAGCAGCAACGATCAGCGACTTGATGAGTTTCATGGTATCCACCTGTAAGCAATGAGTTATGTCGGACCACGATTGCGTGGCTCGTGCGTCCAGTCTTTTCGATGTCTGCCTGGTGACGTCGCTGACTGGCATGGGTGTATTTGAACTCCCGCACGTATCCCGCTTGTTTCCGCGAACCCCTGCTTTTGCAAGCCTCCTTGTCCGTAGCCACGGTGGATACACAACGATACAAAACCCTCCCTACTCCCGCATTACTCCCGCATTTCGCTCAGCGACACCCCGTTCGGACGCAGGCGCAGGCGCGTATCGATGCGTTGCCACGGCAAATCGGCGGGGTCGGCGGCCATGGGGCCAGGCGCCTTCGCCACGAGATGCGCCGAGGCTATGGCGTCGAAATCGGCGCGATAGTGGACCGAACTCTTGTTCACCAGAATCTTCATCCGCTCAGGTTGGATACCCGCCGCGCGATACAGATTGCGGTCGAAAATCTGCATCTTGACCGAGCTGACCGCGATCCGCACGCCGTCGATGCGCAGGCACGCCCGCGACGATCGACGACCTGCTTGCGTGGCCGCTCGCGTTGATGCCGGGCACTTTCGGCATCGGCCATCTCGCGAACATGATGGCGTTCGCGGAAAACATCGAGATACGCGCGACGCTCACCACGAATTCGCTTACCGCGCTCAAGCGTTCTGTCGCCGTGGAAAACTTCGCGACGCTGATCGGCGAATTTGCCGCCTCGCGCGAGATCGAGGCCGGCGAACTCGTGACCGTGCCGATCGATCACGCGCTCTTTCAAGGCACGAAGGCGCGCGTGCTCGTGAAGTCGGGGCGGCCGCTCGTCGCGGCCGCGCATGAGTTGCTCGACTGGATCCTGCAGCGCATGACGATGTTTCAGCCGGAGGGATAAAGGCGGGCGGGAAGGCGTTCACGTCGACCACGGCCTGCGCAAAGGCCTGCGGCACTTACTGCGGCAGGTTGTGGCCGATCCCGCCCACGATCACCCGACGGCGCATGGGGCGCGCCGTTCGCGTCGCGCCAGCGATCCTTGTGGCTCGTGACAGTGCAGCGGCTTTATCGTTTCCCCGAGTCGATTTCCAGCGTGCGCTCCGCTGCCACCAGCCTCACCGGGTCGGTCTTCTTCCACTGCGATTTCGGCACCAGCACGGACCATTCGGTGTTCGCCGTGTCGCAAAAGAACGCCGCGACACCCACATAGTTCGCCGCGGCGCCGATCGGCTCCGACACCTTCAGCGTCTGCCCCGGGCCCAGCGTCACGTCCCGGCTCCAGAGCGTTGCGGCCTTCAGCGCATCGTTGCCCTCCAGCAGCTGCGCATAGGTCGCAGTCGCGAAGGGCTTGTCATCCTTGAGCTGGTAGATGCGCAGCACGACCGGCAGCGAAGCGCCGCGCACGTCCTGGTTCAGCGCGCCGCGTGCCGTGATGACAAGATTCATCTGTTCGACCTTCGTCTCGAACACCGCGCGCGCGGCATGCACGGTCCCGTCCCTGACCGACTGCCACATGCCGCACGCAGAAACCGTCAGCGCGAGACCCACGCCGAGCGCACTGCGCATGATTCCGGTATGGATTCCAGCACGCATCAGAATGGTGCCCCCTTAAAGTCGGTACGTGGATACACCGTCTGCTTGCCGTCGATGGTCAGTACCACTTGCATGGAACATTGCGCGCTCGCGTAACGTCCCAGGAAGTGGTTCAGCACGTCGCCGAACAGGACCGCGTCGCCCGGTCCGTCGAAGCCGCCCGCGTCAAGGTCAACGTGGATGCGCACGATCCGCAGTACGTAACCATGCTGCAGGATTTCCTGGTCCTCCGAGAAATGCACGGTCCGGATCGCGTCGATGCGCTGCGGTACCGCGTCGTCAGGCGTCCAGTCGTAGAGTTCGAGGATCTCGCGCAGTACCGGCGCGCCCTCCATCAGCATCCGGTTGAATTCATTCGCACCGTTCGCGGTGTAGTGGCCAAGCACGCGCCAGTCGTAACCCGCGTAGTAGCGCGGCGGATACTGCGGCAGGCTCGGCGCCGTCACGTTGCGCACCGACGCGATGCCGGTGAAACCCGTGACGGTCTCCGTGATCGCTGCCTCCGCAAGCGCCATGCGCGGCAGGCGTCCGTTGTTCGCGAGCGCACGCACCGTGACATGGCGGTCGGGCCGTGGACGCGAGTCATCGTCCGGTGCGTGGCGGTACGCCCCTGCCCAGAGCTGCCCTGAGAGGGTCACCCACAGCTCCTGCCCCACCACGCCGTAGCGCGTTGAGGTACGGAAGTACCGTTCCGGCTTCTCGTAGTGCAGCATCCAGCCGCGATGCCTGAAGCTCCTGAACGGCCTGTAAGCGTACCGTGCGCTGCCCTCCGGGTCTGCGGCGGTCACCTCAAGCAGGTCGTACGGTTCGACGTGACGCTCCACGGCGGGCTGCACACGCACGCGGTGCTCCTTGTCATGCCAGTCGGCGGGCTGCAGCGGCCGTGCATCGACCTCGAACAGGTTGATCACGGGCGTGCAGAAGAGGCGAAAGCTCTCGCGCCCTATCGGCTGGTCGCCAGGCATACGCCCGTCCAGTTCGATCTCGAGGATCATGCGCGTTTCGCCTGCCGGCACCATCGTGCTGTCGAAGCCGCACAGGTCGACGAAGTGGAACTTCTGCGGGTACACGAAATACTCCAGCAGTGTCTGCTCGCGGTCCACCGACTCGTCGCGCGCGGAGTCCGCGACCGGCCACAACCGCGTCGACGGACCGAACCCCGCCGGCACAAAGCGCACCCCGTCGAGCGGCAGCAGCGAGCCGTCGCGCACCAACGGCAGGCGCAGTCCGACCGAGGCGACCTGGCGCGTGAGCGCCGCGTACAGCGCGGCGGCGGCAGGCCGGTCGCCATGCAGGTACAGGCGGATGCGCGACAGGTCGACAGCCTCACGCTGGTCTCCAAACCAGAGACCGAACGCCAGGCGGATAACCGTGCGCCCGTCGGCGCGTACTGCCACCCCCGCATCCTCGACCGAGAGCGGCAGCAGCGCGACTGCCTGCGTCGTGCGGAACGGACACTGCACCCGATCGGGACCGACCGGCGCCGAGCGCACCACGGCCCCAGCGGGAATCTGCGCCACCTTCGAGCCCCTGTTCAGTGGCGTACATTCGATGATCGACAGCGACGGAATCGCCCGCGCCATGTGTTCGAACATATTGTCGAGAAGCGGATCGGTCAGCTCCTGCATGCCGTCGTCGAGCTTCATGCGCAGACGCGCCATCACGAATGCGAAGGCTTCGTTGACCGCGCGGACCTGGTCGTTCTCCTGGCCATACTGCATGCCCAGGCGCCGCGCGGCCTCGGGCTGGTCGTGCGCAAACTCGCGAGCGGTTTCGCGCAGGTAGCGCATCTCGGCGTCGAAATATCTCAGGAACGGGTTTGCGCCTTCCTGTTGTGTGGATTTCCACGGTGCCGTCATGGCTGCGACTCCGGGGGTAAGGGCGGCAGTGATGGCAATCCGGAGATCGCACCGGCGCGGCCCGTCACGAAGATGCGCCCGGGCATGCGCAAGCCTCGCAGTTTCAGCAGATCGAGCGGTCCGGATCCCGCCTGCGCTCGCAGTACGTAGCGCAATGGCGCCACCTTGCCGTCCGTAACGTCACCGGAGGCCGTAGAAGCAGCCTTCGCGGCATCGCCAGCCGTTCCTCCATTCCAGACGAGTTCGTAGCGCGTATCGTCGAGCGGCTTGACCTGCGCCTTTTCGAGCATCCGCAGAAGGGCCCAGTCGCCGGTCGCATCGAATGCGATCCGTACACCCGCGTTGAGCGTCTGCCAGGTCAGGGACGCATGGCCGCTCAGACCGTTACCCGGCCACGCGAGCGGCGTCCACGTCTCATGCTGGTTGAAGTAGACGATCTGCTGACCATCAACCGTCAATTCCGTGCGCGTAACGTCCGGCGTCGGCTGCGGCATGATCCCGAAGTGATAACCCGCCTCGCCCTGCGCATAGAGACGCGCGCCGAGCGGCCCGATGAGTCGCAGCATGGCGAGGAACTTCGGATCGAACTGGAGCGACTGCGGCGCGAGTTCGTTCGGTACCCACTGGTCGCCCTGGCGCTTGAGCACGCCGGACAGCTCAAGCTCGATAAAGCGGTTGATCAGCCCGGTATCGGGCCGCACGTAACGGCCAAACTCAGCAAAGGACGCGTCGGCGCTCGTCGGCGCGAACGGATAGCGCGACGCGAACGACGAGGCGAAGGGAGCCTCGACGCCCGCGCGCCATGCCTCGTTCAGGCTCGCGGCGGCGGGCTGGAGTACGGCCTGCCATGCGGCGTCGAGCGGTTGCACGAACATCGCCTGGCCGAAGCCCGCCCACTGCGCGCCCAGGCTCGCGGCAGTCAGCGCCGCGTCGTCGCGCGCCTGCGAGAGGTCCGAGAGCTTGCCCTGGAATACTGCCTGCGCGAGACTGCGCGCCATGGCCTGCGCATCGGGACTCGCCTGGATCTGCTGGAGCTTGAGCCGCACGGTCGTATCGGCGGTCAGCACCCGGGAGAGGCTGACGCCGTTGAACGCGGCGGCATTGGCGCCCGGAGCGTTCCCCGCATTGCCGCTGGCCGCAGGCGGATTCGCGTCGCCCATCAGCGCGAGCAGCGGGCCGAACGAGCGGTCGAGCGGATTCACAACGGGAGCCTGCGTCTGATCGCTATCGCCCCCACCGAGCAACCCCTGCGCCTTGCGTACGAGCGTGTCGGTCAGCGCCTGCGAGGGACGGCCCGCCTCGCCCTGGTACTGCACCGACTTCATGACCGCGAGCAGCGGCGAGGTCTGCGCATCGGTCAGACGCGTGAGCTGGTCGATCACCCCCGAGAAGCTGGTCGCCGCGAGCCACTGGAAGCTGTTGAGCATGGTCGCCCAGGCTGCCGTGTAGTCCGCGAAATACCGTTCGCGCAGGCGCTTTTTCAGCTCGTCGGCGCTCCTCCTTGCTTCGACTGCAGCCTGCGTCGCGTCAACCGCACCCTCCACGGCGGTC
>NZ_JAMBPS010000091.1:0-18929 GCF_024206515.1 Paraburkholderia sp. CNPSo 3281
CAGATGCATGTTCATTTCGGCGCCCATCGCGCGTTCGATGATTGCCTTGTTGAACGCGAGCATCAGATCCTGAACCTCGGCGGGCGTCATCGGTCCCTTGACCAGCTCGTCAAGCAGCCCTTCAGGCAGGGCAGGCAGCGGCCCGCGGGCCGCTGCCTGCGAAGCGACGGTGCGTTTCTTCTTCATTGGCATATCCATGATTTTTACCTCTCATGATATGCCCCGCCCACAAAATGGCGGATAGGTCCAGAAAGCAAAACAACGCACTACATCGCTAGACGTAGTGCGTTGTTTTTAAACGAATTCTTGGTGGAGCGGATGAGGATCGAACTCACGACCTTCGCATTGCGAACGCGACGCTCTCCCAGCTGAGCTACCGCCCCAACGAATCACCGATTCTACACACACAAAATCCGCTTTGCCAAGCGTCAAATTTGACCCCAAGCAAAACTACTTCGAAGGCGCCCCAGCGAGCACCCACGTCACAACAGAATGGATATCGCCGGCGCTCATTCCCGGGTGCGACGGCATAGGAATAGCGCCCCACACGCCCGAACCACCGTCCCGCACCTTCTTCTCCAGCTTGGCCTGGGCCCCGGCATCGCCCTTGTACTTCGTGGCGACATCCTTAAACGAAGGCCCAACAAGCTTGCGATCGACCGCATGGCATCCCATGCAAGCATTAGCCTGAGCGACCTTCATCCCATCCGCCACAGCAGCAAAAGCCGGCGAAGCGATCCCAAATCCAGCCCCAGCAACCACAACCGCCGCAACAACCCCACCAATAAACCGAAGCATCACAAAGCCCCCGTATTCCCCGGCCGCGTAGCCGAAGAATTAGTCACGGGCGCGGGCGCCTGGTGCTCAATAGGCTGCGAGGTCACGCCCGCATCCGGCACCGCGCCCACCGTCGGCGCATCGGCAGCAGGCGCCGCCGCCGGTGCACTGGGCGCAGCCGCCGTCGCCACCGCCGCCTGTTGCGGGTCGATGTACTGGTAGCACTTCACCACCTGCGCCACGCCCATCACCCCGGCAGTCGCGTTGGCGGCGATACTGCCTTCGTCCGGCGTAACAAGCCCCATCAGATAGATCGTGCCGCGCTCGCTCACCACCTTGAAGTTGTTCGCGGAGATGTCCTTATAGGCAATCAGCTCCCCCTTCACGCGTCCTTCGAGGTACGAGTCGTTCGCGCGCGAGGAGAACGAGCTGGCCGGCTGCACCGCCAGCTCGTTGACGATCGATGCGACGTTCGTCACGGCTCGCACGATGCTCTCCGCCTTCTGCTTCGAGGCGTCGTCGGGCACTTCACCCGTGAGCAGCACGCGCTGGTTGAACACGGCCACGTTCACGTGCGCCGTATCGGGCAGTTGCTTGCCGAGATCGGCCAGCGCCTTCACCTGGATCTCGCGGTCTTCGGTTTGCGATCCCACCGTGCGGCGGTCGGTTGCCACCAGCGCTGTGCCGCCCGCCGCGCCCGCCAGCGCCAGGAAGCAGCCCTGCAAGCTTGCGCAGAGCGAGGCTGCGAAGCCGATCGTCAGCGTGGTCCGTGCCAGCGCGCGCGTCATGCCGTATCTGCTCATCAACTTCCCCTCTCTTCGTCTTACGGTGTCAGTCTTCGCCCAGCAGCATCGCGTCGATGCCGTCGCACAGGCAGTGGAGTGTTAACAGATGCACTTCCTGAATACGCGCCGTCCGGTCGCCCGGCACGCACAGCTGGATATCGGTATCGGCGAGCACGCCGTTCACGTCGCCGCCGCCCTTGCCGGTCAGCGCGATCACGACCATTTCGCGTTCGTGCGCTTCCTGGATGGCGGCCAGCACGTTCACCGAATTGCCCGAGGTCGTAATGGCAAGCAGCACGTCGCCGGGCTGGCCAAGCGCGCGCACCTGCTTCGCGAATACCTGTTCGTACGCGTAGTCGTTGGCAACGGCGGTGAGCACCGAGGCGTCGGTGGTCAGCGCGAGCGCGGGCAGGCCCGGGCGTTCGCGCTCGAACCGGCCGATCAGTTCGGCGGCGAGTTGCTGGGCGTTGGCGGCGGATCCGCCATTGCCGCATGCGAGGATCTTGTTGCTGTTCGCGAGCGCGGCGAACATCGTATCGACCGCGGCGGCAATCGGGACCGCCAGGGTTTCCATGGTCGCGAGCGTAATGGCTGCGCTATCGCGGAAGTGCTGTTGAATGCGTTCGACGGACATCGACTCTCTAATCTGTACTGCGGGTATCGCAAAATTTCCGCGTGGTGCGGCGTGCCGCAAGTTTAGCGCACTCGAGGGCATTCATTTTCACCCTTCTTTTATTAGCCTCTGTTTTAGCTCTCGTGTGCTTCCGGTTGAAACGCGTCGCGCAGCCACACGAGCCGGCCGCTCTCGAACGCGATCACATCGAAGCGGCACGCGGGCGGCGTTCGCGCCTGCGTGTGAGCTTCGCCGTCCGCACCGGCGCCGCGCCACGTCGCGAGAAAGTAGCGCGCCGCCCGCAGCACGCGCTGCTGTTTGCGCCATCCCACGCTAGCCGCCGCGCCGCCGAATTCCTGCCGTGCGCGGGCGCGCACTTCCACGAATACCAGCGTGCCGTCGCGCTCGCGCATCACGAGATCGAGTTCGCCGCCGCGGCAATTCACGTTGCGCGCGACCAGCGCCAGGCGCTCGCGACGCAAAAACGCCAGTGCGTGCGCTTCGAAACGCGCGCCTGTCGCGCGGCGTTTGGCATTCGACTGCGCTCGCGCGCAAAAGTTGTCTGCGCGTGCGCGTTCGTTCGCGCCGCTTCCCTCGGGTGCGCTCGCGCCCGCGTGGCACAATGGCGGCCTCTTTACCTGCATTCGCGCGTTGCGTGTCATGACGTCCCTCTCGTCCCCCTTCGAACTCGCACAGGCCCAGCAGTATCCGGCCGCCACGCTGTACGTCGTGGCCACGCCCATCGGCAATGTCGCCGACATCACCTTGCGCGCGCTGCACGTGCTCGGCCTCGTCGATCGCATCGCCGCCGAAGACACGCGCAACACCGGCCAGCTCCTCGCGCGCTACGGTATTTCGAAGCCGCTCGTCGCCGTGCACGAGCACAACGAGCGCGAGGCGGCGCAGCGCGTGATCGAGTTTCTGCGCGCGGGCGAGCGCGTGGCCTGCGTGTCCGACGCGGGCACGCCGGGCATTTCCGATCCGGGCGCGAAGCTCGTGGATGCCGTGCGCGCCGCCGGCCTGAACGTCGTGCCGCTGCCCGGCGCAAGCGCGCTCGCAACGGCGCTCTCCGCCGCCGGGGACTGGGTCTCGACCTTCACGTTCCTCGGTTTTCTGCCGCCCAAGCCGAAGCAACGCGCAACCGCATTGCAGCCGCTCGCCGTGCATACGCACGCGATGGTGTTTTACGAAGCCCCGCATCGCATCGTCGAAACCGTGCAGTCGCTCGCCGATGCGTTCGGTCCCACGCGCCGCCTCCTCATCGCCCGCGAATTGACGAAGCTACACGAGTCGCTCTGGAGCGGCACCCTGGCCGAAGCGCCAACGTGGCTCGCAGCGGATGCGAACCGTCAGCGCGGCGAGTTCGTGCTGGTGGTGGAGGGCGCGAGCGAGCAAGCAGATGGCGAAGCCGATCACGACGCGCTCTTGCGCGTGCTGCTTCAGGAAGTGCCGTTGAAAGGCGCGGCGAAGATCGCGGCGGCGCTCACGGGCGCGTCGCGCAATGCGCTCTACGCGCGGGCGCTGGAATTGAAGGGTGAAGGCGAGGAAGAAGAGAACGACTGAGTCGCCAGCCGAAGCCGTCAAAAGCACGAGCCAGAAAACCGAAGGGCCGCCCAAAAAAGGCGGCCCTTCGCGCATGCATCCGACTGTGCCGAGCGCTTCAGCTTTGGGCGCGTCGCGGCGCACTCAGCGCCACGCCCAAACGAAAGCGCTTAGTGATCGATGTTCGAGTTCGCGGCAACCATCTCCGCTTGCGCGACCTTCGCTTCCTGGCGCGAGAGGCCTTCGATGTTCACCTTCGCCGTACCAGCGTGCTGCACGCCAAGGATCTTGGCGGCGGCATAGGAGAGGTCGAGCACGCGGCCACGCGCGTACGGGCCTCGGTCGTTGATCTTCACCACCACCCACTTCGACGTGCTGGGCACGCTCACGCGCACATACGAGCCGAGCGGCAGCGTGCGGTGCGCAGCCGTGAGCGCCTGCATGTTGAAGCGCTCGCCGCTTGCGGTGCGGCGGCCGTGGAACGCGCGGCCATACCACGAGGCGCGGCCGGTCTGGTGGAACGAGTGGACGTCCGCGCCGTTCTCGTCGATCGCCTCGGCGTTTGCGAGCGAGCTGTCCTTCGCGGTGCCCGATGCGGGCAGCGCAGCGAGCGCGGAGCCGTAGCCCTGCGGCGCGGTGAATGCGGCGTCCTTCGTGCGAAGGGCGTCGCTGGCCGCCTGGTCCTGTGGGCCAGGCGGCATGGCGCAACCGGCCAGAATGGACACGGCTGCGAGACTCCCGAGTCGTCGTCGAGTCAGTCTAAGGTTCATAACATTGCCATCACGTTTTCGAAGCCCGTCCCGCGCCATGTGTGCGCGTTGTCGGAAAGGCTTCGGCGGTCGCAGGCATGGCTTCGCCATCGCTCGCCTGGAATGAAAAAGGCGAACGCGTGCCAATGCCCGGATGCAGCCCTATTAAGCCGCTAACCGCTAGTTATCTTTCACGTCTGGCGCAACCTGTCCCCGGCAGCCTGACCAGACCCCACATGCCGCCATCGAACGATGAAACTCGTTCAGGCGCGCCGGAAACTCTCGGCGCACAGGAACGGCGGCGTAGGCCCCACCCAGCGTCACGGCATGTAGGCCGTTGCAGGCGCGTGGCACCTGGCTGGGCAAGACGTGCGGCGTCGAACGGATCGACACCTGATTTGCCATCTTGTAAGGCAGCCTCTTTCGGCCAGCCTTCAACGACAGCACTGCTTGACGGCGATGTATGCGACCTCTTTTTTTACGAAGGTCACATCGCCCTTTGAAAGCACGAATTCCGTGCGTGATGGGTCGCATTATACCCAAAAGTTATTCCTGTCACGGCTCTGCCCCACAAACCTCCATGATTTTTCACTATTGGCGTAACAAAGCCGTTCGTCTTGCGCCGCCGCATCCCTTGTCAGACAAGGGATTTCGGCCGACGCGAGCAGCGTCGGCGGCACTTCCTGCACCCCGGTACAATCGATCTTTTGGCTGGGGTCGCCGGCGCGCACCGTCGCTTTCGAATCGTTGCTGCGCCCGCCCCGCGAGACCCGAACCTACGATCCCCGCATGAAAGTCACGCTGATTCCTGTCACGCCGTTCCAGCAAAACTGCTCGCTGCTCGTCGATGAAACGACGAACCGCGCCGCCGTCGTCGATCCGGGCGGCGACCTCGAACGCATCGAAGCCGAGATCGAGCGTCAGGGCGTGCAGCTGGAAAAGGTGCTGCTCACCCATGGCCACCTCGACCACTGCGCCGGCGCGAAGGCGCTCGCCACGAAGTTCGGCGTGCCGATCGAAGGCCCGCAGGAAGACGAGCGCTTCTGGATCGACCAGTTGCCGCAGCAGAGCGTGCGCTTCGGCTTCGGCCACGCCGAAGCGTTCGAGCCCACGCGCTGGCTTCACGACGGCGACACGGTGCGCTTTGGCAGCGAGGAACTCGAGGTCTATCACTGCCCCGGGCACACGCCGGGCCACGTGATCTTCTTCAGCCGCAAGCACCGGGTCGCCACGGTCGGCGACGTGCTGTTCGCGGGTTCGATCGGCCGCACGGACTTTCCGCGCGGCAATCATGCGGACCTGATCCGTTCGATCCGCGAAAAGCTCTGGCCGCTGGGCGACGACATCACGTTCGTGCCGGGCCATGGCCCGGTTTCGACATTCGGCGAAGAGCGCCGCTCCAACCCCTACGTCGCAGATGGCGTACCTGGATGAGAGTGAAAAGTACGATGAATCAAGCCGCTATTGAGGAGATATACGTCAGCACCGACGTCGAGGCCGATGGTCCCATTCCCGGCCCGCATTCGATGCTGAGTTTCGCTTCGGCGGCGTACACCGCCGACAAGCGTTTGATCGCCACGTTCTCGGCCAATCTCGAGATGCTCGAAGGCGCGGCGCCGCATCCGGTGCAGGCCGCCTGGTGGGAGACGCAGCCCGAAGCCTGGGCCGCGTGCCGCAAGGATCTGCAAGACCCGGCGGCGGCGCTCGTCGCCTATGTCGAATGGGTCGAGGCGCTGCCCGGCAAGCCGGTGTTCGTGGCAATGCCGGCGGGCTTCGATTTCACCTTCATGTTCTGGTACATGATGCGCTTTGCCGGGCGTTGCCCGTTCTCGTGGTCGGCGCTCGACATCAAGACGCTCGCCTTCGCGATGACGGGCCTGCCGTACCGCAAGTGCATCAAGCCGCGCTTTCCGAAGCACTGGTTCGACGATCATCCGCACACGCACGTCGCCCTTGACGACGCGATCGAGCAAGGCGCCCTCTTCTGCAACATGCTGGCCGACTTGCGCGCGCAGCAAGCCGCGCTCGCCGCTGATGGGGACGAGTCAGGGCAAAACGCCGCGAGCACTCCGGCAAATTAGGTAATCTCCCTCATCACTCGCGCTTCACATTGCGTTCTGTTCTCCTGGCCTCTAACATTCAGGAATACAGCGACGCAATGGAGGCGCAGTTGACACTCGATACGTTCTCTCAGAAGATCCTGCGCCTGCTGCAGCTCGACGCGCGCCGTTCGGTGCAGGAAATCTCCGACCAGGTGGGGCTCTCCAGCACCCCTTGCTGGCGCCGCATCAAGGACATGGAACAGTCGGGCGTGATCCAGCGCTACACGGCGCTGCTCGATCGCGAAAAGCTTGGCCTGCACGTCTGCGCACTCGCGCATATCCATCTCACGCGCCACACCGAAGGCGGCGTCGAAGCCTTCGAACGCGAGATCGCCACCTGCCCCGAAGTCACCGAGTGTTACAGCACCACGGGCGAATCGGACTACATCCTCAAGATCGTAGCGCCCGACATCAAGGCCTACGACGCCTTCCTGCACGAACGCATCTTCCGCATTCCCGCGGTGGCGCAGGTGCGCACGAGCGTCGTGCTGAGGGAAATCAAGTTCGATACGCAATTGCCGCTGTGAAGCCAGCATAGCGCGGCGGCTTCTCTGCCGCGCAGTGCGTTCCTGCTGCGTGGCGCGGTTCAATGTGCCTCACGCGGTTTGTCGTGCACGGCCAGCGCGCCATGCGCATCGAGCGGCTGCATGACGTCGAGCTTGCTCGCGCCGAGGCGGGCACGCAGCGCTTCCAGGTCCACCGAGGCCACGCGGCGCGCGTCGTCCGCCGCGGCCAGCACCACCTGAATCTCCAGCCCGGTACTCAAGTAGTGCAGCGTGATGGCTTCGACATGCACGTCATGCTCCGCCAGCGCGTTTCGCAGGCGCTCCGCCACATCGTCGCGTGCAGGCAGGTTGGCTACGGAGCGCACGTGCATGTCGTCTTCGGGATCGACGTGAATCAGCGCGTCGAGCACGCGTGAATCGGTGAGCAGGCGAGCGCGCGCCGTCTCCGCGATGTAGTGCCCTTCCGAAACCGAAATCAGCGGATCGACGAGGATGTGCGCATCCACGAGCGCGAGGTCGCCGGTCTTGCGTGTGCGCATCTCGTGCACGTCGAGCACGCCCGGCGTGTCCATCAGCAGCGCGCGCAGGTCCGCGGCGGCGGCTTCGTCGAGCGCGCGGTCGGAGAGGTCCTGCAGCGCGTCCCAGCCGAACACCCAGCCCATGCGCGCGACCATGAAACCGACAATGGCCGCCGCGATCGGATCGAGCAGCCGCACGCCCGCGAGGCTGCCCACGATGCCGATCGCCACGACGAGCGACGACGCCGCGTCCGAGCGTGCATGCCATGCATTGGCGATCAGCATGGCCGAGCGCACGCGCTGCGCCTCGCGCAGCATGTAGCGAAACAGCCCTTCCTTGGAAACCAGCACGAGGAGCGCCACGACCAGTGCGCTCACGTGCAGCGCCGGAATATCGCCGAGATTCATGATGCGCGTGCCGGCGCGCACCAGCATGCCGACGCCCACCGCAATCAATAATGCGCCGAGGAATAACGACGCGACCGTCTCGTAACGGCTGTGGCCGTAGTTATGATCGGCGTCCGGCTTTGCGCCGCTATGCCGGTTGGCCAGCAGCACGACGAAGTCGGAAACGATATCCGCCAGTGAATGCACGCCATCGGCGATCAACGCCTGCGAATGCGCAAGCACGCCGATGACGATTTGCAGCACCACCAGCACACTATTGACGGCAACGCTGACCCACGTCGTGCGGCGCGCGACCTCGTGTTTATCCGATAACGGTGGGGCGGAGGAAGAAGTCATGCGCGGCGGGAGAGCAAATTAGGGAATAACCGCGATTGTAGCGACTGTGTGCGTCGATTTTATGGATAGCCCTAAAAATCTCTTTTAAATCAGATGCCTACAATACCAGGAAGCATTCGCATTCATGCCACGGACACGGCTCGACCCAATCGCGCGTGGCGCAGAAAATCAAAAAGCCGCGCGTCCCCGGACTGCGCGGCTTCTTGTTTTCGAGAATCGGGAGATACCTCGCCCGACTCCGCTCCTGCTTTCACTCATGCGCAGCGCGTTCAAACGCGCCGCTGACAAGTTGATTTACTTCTGGATCAGAAAACGATCGCGGTCTTGACCGGCGATCCAGCGCGGCGGCTTGCCGCGGCCCGACCAGGTGCTGCCGCTGTCGGGATCGCGGTATTTCGGCGCGACGCTCGCACGCGAACGGCTGGCTGCCTTCGCGGCTTTGGCGCTGGCGCGGCCGCCACCGAGTTCTGCCAGGGTAATGCCGTAGTCGGACATTTTCTGCTTGATTTCGTCGAGGACCTCGGCATATTCGCGAGCCTTCGCCTCTTCAATCTGCTTTTCCAGCTTTTCTCGCTGAGCGAGGAGTTCCTTGTAGGAAGACATAGGTGCCCTTGTGGTTTGATCTTAATCGCTACTGATCTCGCGCCAGTATGCCGATTGATAGATGCGTGCCTCGGAAATCGGTGGCGAGATTAACACAAATTTGAATGTCGGGATGCGTGTAAGCAATAAAAATAATTAAAGCCAGATTTCCAATCCGCCGCCTTCCTGCAAGCGTCTAACTCATTGTCATTTCGTGCAAATCGGTATTTTTACTAAATCGTGCTTTTGCCAGATAAATCCACATCTCATAATTAGCAGCGGATGAAAATTAAATGCGTTGAAATACGTCAAACATTTCATCGGATGACAACTTTGCGCCAATCAACGGGGACAGAAACCGGTTGCTGCGAAGCAGCATGAGGCGACACGCTATATAGAACGGCGGATAACGCCCGCATGGGCAGAAAATCCCGTCATTGCGTATGGCGCTCAATGCAGTCTGCTAGCACCGCATGCAAGGATTGCAAACCTGGCTGCGGCGCATCGAAAACGAAGCGCGTGCGGGCGCCGTCGATCACGAGATCGGCGCCGTAGCGATCCACGCCCGCGAGATCCAGTCCGGCGCGGCGCGCGGCGTGCGTTTCGAAAAAGCGGATCAGCGTGGTTTCTTCGGTGGGAGCGAGCGGCGCCAGCGTGTCGAGGTCGGCGCCGTCCATCCAGCCCATCGCGCCAAAGCCGCCGATATAGCGCAGCCGCTCGACGTGCATGACCCAGAAGGTGAAGTCGCCGAGTGAGAGATAACGCTCGGCGTCCGGGTGATAGCGCACGTAGCGCCGCGCCAGCGCCTCGTTCGCTTCGTGGTCGGCCGCCTCGACCGGTTCGAAGCGGCCGAGCAGCGTGGCGCGCGGGGCGTTCAGCACGTCGGCGTCGCTTGCGTGCGCGACGAGAAAGCCCGCGCGCGGGTCGTCGAGCAGATTGCGCGTGTGCTCGGCCAGGCGGCTCACCAGTATCACCGGACGGTGCCGCGCGTCGGGCGCGAACGGCAGCAGCGTGGGATACGGGAAACCGCGCGGCTCGCGCGAGTGCGTCGCGAGCGTGCCGGTGGGCGCCTGGTGCAGCAGATGCAGCGGGGCGTGAGCGGGAATCTTCAAGGGCGCGTCCTCGAGCGATGGATCCTCCCGATATTAGAGCAGCTGGCTCGGCAAACGCGCTCCAACAGGCCAGTCGCACCTTCGTTAGAATCATCGTTTGCTTTCAGGCGCCTTCCTGGTCCCTTCTCTTCCCTCTGCCCGGAATTCCCGTGTCCGACCGACCGACCGTTCCCGCCCTCGCCGTTGCGAGCCCAGCCGCCCATCATCGCGCGCTCCCCGCCGCCACGCGCCATCGCGCGCGCATCGCGACCATGGCGCTCTTTTTCGTCGCCGGCATGATGTACGCGTCGTGGGGCGTGCACGTGCCCACCGTGCGCGACAAGTTCCATCTGAGCCCGGCGCTGCTCTCCTACGCGCTCTTCGCTGTAGCGGGCGGCTCGATCGCCGCAATGACGACCATCGGCGGCTGGATCGCGCGCGTGGGGTCGCGCCGCGCCTGCCTCGCCGGCGGCCTGACGATGTCCGTGTGCGGCGCGCTGATCCTGGTGGTCCCTTATTACTGGATGCTGATCGTCGTGCTCGCCTTTTTCGGCGTGGGCATGGCCACGCTCGACGTCGCCATGAATGCCGAAGCGAGCGCTGTGGAAGAAGCCGTCGCCAAGCCGATCATGTCGGGGCTGCACGGCATGTTCAGCCTGGGCGGCATGGCGGGCGCGGCGATTGGCGGCGCGCTGCTCGCGCGCGGCATGGCGCCGGCGCTGCATCTCTTTCTCGCGTCGGCGCTGGCGGCGCTCGTGCTGTTCGTCTCGTGCCCGGCGGTCCTGCCGCACGTGCCGCACGCCACGCACGGCGAGCACGCGAAAACCGGCAACCGCTGGCGCACGCCCGCACTCTGGGCGCTCGGCGCCATCGCGCTCATCGCCCTGATCGCCGAAGGCGCGATGTACGACTGGGCCACGGTCTACATGCGCGACGTGGTGCTCTCCACGCCTGCGCTCGCCAGCGCGGCGTACGCGGCGTTCTCGGGCGGCATGGCCGCGGCGCGCTTCGCCGGCGACGCCGTGCGTGCGCGCTTTGGCGCGCCGCAGCTCGTGATGGCGAGCGCCTCGCTCGCGTGCGCTGGCATGATCGGCGCACTGCTGCTGCCGTACTCGTTCACCGCGCTCACGGGCTTCACGCTGATGGGCCTCGGCCTCGCCAACATGATGCCGGTGCTGTTCGCGGCCGCCGCGCGCGTGAAAGGCATCCACGCAGCCGAAGGGCTCGCGCACGTCGCGGGCATCGCCTATTTCGGCTTGCTGTTCGGGCCGGTGGTGATCGGCGGCATCACCCAGGTGACCAACCTCACAGTCGGGCTTGCCGTGGTGGCGTTGTGCGCGGCGCTCGTGGCGTTTGCGGGGCCGAAGGTGTTGCGGCGGTTGGGCATCTAAAAGCGCATCGATTACTGCGTCGCTCGCAACCTCAAACAAAAAAAGCCCGCAGGCCCAGTTCTAAACTGAGCCGCGGGCTTTTCCAATCGCGTGAGCGAAATCGCTAAGCGATTTACATCTTCACGACGTCGAGCAGCGACTTCTTGCCCGACTTGTAGTTGTACAGCGAAATCACGCCGTGCTTGAGGTCGCCCTTCGAATCGAAGGTCGTCTCGCCAATCACGCCCTTGTAGTCCGTCGTCGGCATTTCGGCGAGGATCTTTGCCGGATCCGTCGAGTTCGCACGCTTCATTGCATCGACGATGATGTACACAGCGTCATACGTGAACGGTGCGTAGATCTGGATCGGCTGGCCGAAGCGCTTCTCGAACTTGGTTTCGAATTCCTTGCCGCCCGGCATCTTTTCGAGCGCCATGCCCGCTTCCGAACACACGATGTTGTCGGTCGCGTCGCCGGCGAGGTCGGCCAGCTTGTCGGTACAGACGCCGTCACCCGCGAGCACCTTCGCGCGCAGGCCAAGCTGCTTGGCTTGCTTGGCGAACGGGCCGCCAGTGGCATCCATGCCGCCGTACATGATCGCGTCGGGGTTTTCGCCCTTGATCTTCGTCAGAATGGCGCGGAAGTCCACGGCCTTGTCGTTCGTCGCGTCATGCGACAGCACGTTCATGCCGAGCGACTTGGCGGTCTTCTCGAATTCGTTCGCGAGACCCTGGCCATAAGCCGTCGAGTCGTCGACCACGGCAACGGTCTTGACCTTCAGGTTCTTGGCCGCGTAGTTCGCGAGCGCCGGGCCCTGCTGGGCGTCGGTCGCCACGACACGGTAGGTCGTCTTGAAGCCTTGTTGCGTGTAGGCCGGGTTCGTGGCCGACGGCGAGATCTGCAGGATGCCTGCATCGCTGTAGATCTTCGACGCCGGGATCGACGTGCCCGAGTTCAGGTGGCCGACGACGGCAACGACCTTGTCGTCGACGAGCTTCTGCGCGACCTGGGTGGCCGTGCGCGGGTCAGCTGCGTCGTCTTGTGCGTCGAGCACGAGCGTGACCTTCTGGCCGCCGATCACGAGGCCCTTCGCGTTGATCTCTTCGACTGCGAGACGTGCGCCGTTTTCGTTGTCTTTACCGAGGTGCGCAATCCCACCCGTGAGCGGCGCGACGTGGCCAATCTTGACCGTAACGTCTGCGCTCGCTGCCGTTGCGAACGACGCGAACATAATGGCCGCAGCGCTGATCGGCAACAGCTTGTGAAGCTTGATAGTCATGTAAGTCTCCAGTTTCGAACCCAAAAGCTACGTAATCGCCCAGTGCTCCCGCGCCCCGAACGTGTCGCTCCCCGTGCGGACGACCACGCAGGATGCATCCTTGATGCACCTGGCCAGCATGGCGAATGGCCCGTTCATGGCGGGCCGCCCATCCATACTTGCGCGCAAGTGTAGGTGATCAAATTAATTTGGGGGACTTTTTTCAGATATTGGTGCGAGTACCAATATGCGTGCTGCAAGAACTGTTCGAAACCCTGATCAATTGGCCGAAAGCCTTATGTAATAAGGCATCCCGACTTTGGATCCAATTACTGGGATATTCCCTGAGGGGTCCCGAGCGAATCGTTTTTGAGTTTATTTGACGGGAGTTATTGGTGTGTTAGCGCAGGCGTTCCGGGAATACACCAGGACGCGTCGCGACGATATGAAAATCCCTCGCATTCGCGATAACGTTTGCGAGTCGCGCGGGCGTCGAGCGCGCGCTTTTTTGCGCGTGCCGGTTCAAGTAAGCATTCGATTAATTTCGGATGCCGATGCGTTGCAGACTCGCATCTCACGCGGCCAGGTGCCTCACGCGTCGTGACTGAGTTGGCCGGGTAGTTGGCCGGGTAGTTGGCTGAGTAGTTTGCTGAGAAGCGCGCGCCATTCGGCATCGAGCGCCGCGACGATTTGCGCTGCGCCGAGACGAGCGCGGGTGTCGTCGGGCCGCCCGCCATCGGCCCCTGCACGAGCGGCAGGCGCAAACCGAAGCGGCGGCTGAACGGCGTGGAAAGGTCGGGCGAAGTGCCCAATGCGGGAGCAGAACTCATAAGGCGATCCTTATATGGCTGAATGAGCGATGACGGTACAAATCGCTACCGACTCTAGCCAAAGCCCTCGTGCCCGAAAAATGAATAATCGAGATCATTACGATCCGCTTGCGAGAACGAGTTTTCGGTGGCGTGCGCTGCAGAGAGTCAAGGGCCTATGGCAAACTGGCTCCCCGATTTCGCGACGCGTCGCGGGCAGTGTGCGAGCCGCCTGCCAGCCCACTGCGGCGCGTCGCATGACTCCTTGATGAAGACGGAGAAACAACATGAGCGTTTCGACCCAATGGATCGACATTCCCGCCGGCAATGATAGCTTCGGCGCGTACCTCGCGCTGCCCAAGGGCGGCAAGGGTCCGGGCATCGTCATCCTGCAGGAGATCTTCGGCGTGAACGGGCACATCCGCGACGTCGTCGAGCAATACGCGCTCGACGGCTACGTGGCGATCGCCCCCGACGTGTTCTGGCGCGCGGCCCCGCGCGTCGAGCTCGACTACGTGGGCGCGGACCGCGATCGCGGCATCGCGCTGATGCAGAAGACCGACGTCAACCTCGTGGTCGAGGACATCGCCGCGACGGCGGCCGCGCTGCGCGCGCTGCCCGAGTGCACGGGCAAGGTCGCGGCGATCGGCTACTGCTTCGGCGGCCGTCTTGCCTACCTGGCGGCCGCCGGCGGCTCGGTGGACGCAGCGGTGTCCTACTACGGCGGCGGCATCCAGAATCAGCTCGATCTCGCCGACAAGGTCACCAAGCCGATTCTCTTCCACTACGCCGAACTCGATCACGGCATTCCGCTTTCGGCGGTGGGCCAGGTCAAGGAGCGCTTCGCGGGCCGCCCGAACGCCGAGTTCCACCTGTATCCGAACGCCGATCACGGCTTCAACTGCTCGGTGCGCGCCTCGTACAACCAGCATGCTTCGGCGCTCGCGCACGGCCGCACGCTGAGCTTCCTCGCCGAGCATCTGTAATACCCTGGTATCGCGGGCGGCGGCACTTGTTGCGTCGACGCCCGGCTGTCGTTGCGCACGCCTTGATGCATCGATGCGCGCGCAACGACAAACCCAGCGGGCGCGCCGCCCGCTTACACTCCTTGCGTAGCCCGTATCGCTTAAGCCCGCCCCAACCCGACGACGAGGAGTGCGCGCCTTGCAGTCCGACTATCTGGAATACGACGCCATCGGCCTCGCCGATCTCGTGCGACGCCGCGAAGTGAGCGCGCGCGAGCTGCTCGACACCGCCATCGCCCGCGCGGAAGCCACCAATCCCGCGATCAACGCCATCGTCCTCAAGGACTATGAAGCGGCGCGCGAGCGAGCGCTGCGCATCGAGGCGTCCGGCAACGGCGTGAACGCGCTGAGCGAAGGGCCGCTCGCGGGCGTGCCATTTCTCGTCAAGGATCTCGGCGCGGCGGTGGCCGGGCTGCGCATGACGCTTGGCAGCCGCCATTACCGCCACTACATTCCCACCACCGACGCACCCGTGGTCGCGCGCTTTCGCGCCGCGGGCCTGAACATCTTCGGCAAGACGAGCGCCTCGGAACTCGGGCAGATGCCCTACACCGAACCGGAGCTGTTCGGCCCCTGCCGCAACCCGTGGAACCTCGATCACACGCCCGGCGGCTCGAGCGGCGGCGCGGCCGCCTCGGTCGCGGCGGGCATCGTGCCGCTCGCACATGCGTCCGACGGCGGCGGGTCGATCCGCATCCCGGCGTCGTGCTGCGGACTCTTCGGCTTCAAGCCGTCGCGCGCGTTCCAGCCGGCGTCCGACGTGCCGCCGCCGCCCGGCGCGCTCGGCGTCGATCTCGCGGTATCGCGCAGCGTGCGTGACAGCGCGCTGATGCTCGACCTGATCGCCGGCGATCCCGCGCTGCCTGCCGGCGCGCCCGGCACCTTCCTCGCCGCCGCGCGCGCGCCGCTCGACGGGTCGAGGCCGCTCGCCATCGCGCTGTTGACCGAGCCGATGTTCGCGGACACGCTCTCGCCCGAAGTGCGCAGCGCGCTCGACGACGCCGCCGAACTGCTCACGTCGCTCGGCCACCGCGTGGAGCCGTATTCGCTGCCCGTGAACTACGCGCAGGCGCGCGAAGCCTTCCTCATGCTGTGGTCGGTGGTGGCCGAACAGTACGTGCTGCACGCGGACGACATCACCGGCACGAAGCCGCGCCGCCAGGAATTCGAGATCGCAACCTGGGCCATGGCGCACATCGGCCAGAAGCTCGGCGAGCGCGAGCTGCCCGCGGCGCTCGACGTGCAGCAGCGCATCACGGCGCAACTCGCCGACCTGATGAAGCGCTACGACGTGCTGCTGTGCCCGACGCTCGCGGCGCCGCCGGTGAAAATCGGCGAACTGAAGCCTAGCCAGAGCGAGCGCATCCAGATGCGCGCGGTCACGGCCATGCCGGTGGAAGTGCTGATGAGAAAGCTGCTGACCGAAGCCTCGAACAAGGCGTTCGCGTGGGCGGGCTGCACGGAGCTTTTCAACCTGACGGGCCAGCCGTCGATGTCGGTGCCGCTCGCGTGGAACGCTCGTGGGCTGCCGATCGGCGTTCAGTTCGCCGCACGCGAGGGCAACGACGCATTGTTGCTGCGCCTCGCGGCGCAACTGGAGGCGGCGCGCCCGTGGTTCAACCGTCGGCCGCCTTTGCTGCAGGCGCGGCTCTAGCGCGCCTGCGCTTTCATGAACGACGTGCGCGGGCAGCCAGGCGCGTGGGGTCTACGTACTGGGGTCTACGTACTGCGCGCCCGCGCCGTTTGATCACGCCTTCTTGTTATAGGCGCTGCACCAGCCCTTGCCCGCGACCTGCTTGCCGCCGAACATCGGGCACGGCGCGAACGCGTCGGTGGCCTTGCCCTGGTAGAACGTGCAGTTGCTGCAGTCCTGGCCGGGGGCGTACTTCGCGAACTTGGCCTTGTCGACCTTGGTCGCGTCGAGCTTGTAGCCGAGCGCCTGGGAGGTGGGATCGGATTCGGCAGCCTTAGGCGCGTCGGCGAAGGCCTGGCGCGAAAGCGCGAGCGTCGAAGCGACGCCGATGCTCGTGATCAGAAAGCTGCGGCGGGACGATTTCATGTGACTCACTCCAGTATTGTGGCGATTCGTTCGCTGGGTTTTCGCGCGGCGCCTTGGTGTGGCGCGCGCCGCGCATGCCTCTGAGCCGCTCTGGTGGCGGCGTCGCGAAGAAGCTTAACAACGAAGCAAGCCCCGGTGACGCTGCAATGCCGGAGATAAGTGAGCGGCATGATGCCGCTTAAGCGGAAGAACGGCCCAAAACCGGATCAATCGAACGAAGCCATCTCGCACACGCGCTGCGCGATCGCGAGCGAAGCCGTGAGCCCCGGCGACTCGATGCCGAACAGGTTCACGAGGCCGCGCACGCCGTGCGATGCCGCGCCCTGGATCATGAAGTCGGCGGCGGGTTCGCCCGGCCCGGAGAGCTTCGGGCGGATGCCCGCGTAGGCCGGCTGCAGCGCGCCGTCGGGCAGGGCGGGCCAGTAGGTGCGGATCTGCGCGTAGAAGGAATCGGCGCGGCGGGGATCGACGTCGTAATCGACCGCATCGATCCATTCGACGTCGGGGCCGAAGCGCGCCTGGCCGCCCAGATCGAGCGTGAGATGCACGCCGAGGCCCGCGTCGTTGGGCATCGGGTAGATGAGACGCGAGAACGGCACGCGACCCGAAACGCTGAAGTAATTGCCGCGCGCCAGATAGAACGGCGGCACGTGCCGCGCGTCGAGCCCGCGAATGCGCCTGGCGAGCTTCGTCGCGTACAGGCCCGCGCTATTGATGACGCAGGCGGCGCGGAGGTCGATCGGCGCGCCGCCGCCCGTTCGCACCGTGAAGCCGCTGCCCAGCGCATCGATCGACTCGACCGGCGACTTCAGCGCGATCACGGCGCCGTCGCGCTCGGCGTCGCCTTGCAGCGCGAGCATGAGCTGATGGCTGTCGACGATGCCGGTTTGCGGCGAGTACACGGCCGCGACGCATTCGAGCGCCGGTTCGAGCGCGAGCGCCTCGCTCCCGCTGATGCGCGTGAGGTCGAACACGCCGTTTTCCTTGCCGCGCGCGCGAATCGCCTCGAGTTGCGGAATCTGGTTCGCCGCCGTCGCGACGAGCAGCTTGCCACAGCGCGCGTGCGTGACGTTGCGCGACGCGCAGTACTCGTAGAGCATTTCGCGCCCGCGCACGCACAACGTGGCCTTGAGCGAGCCGCGCGGGTAGTAGAGCCCGGCGTGAATGACCTCGCTATTGCGCGAACTGGTGCTGGTGCCGATGGCCTCGGCGGCTTCGAGCACGATCACCTCGCGCCCGCGCGCGGCAAGCGCCCGCGCTACGGCGAGGCCGACCACGCCCGCACCGATCACCACGCATTCGATCTGGTCCATGTCCCTGCGTTCCGCCTTCGCAGCGCCGGCAGGCAAGCCAGCCGCACCGCGATCCTCTCTGCCATGGGGTCGGCAGCGCACCTGGCGCGCTGCCGCATGACAAAAATTGTACGCCGCCCGGCGGGGAGGCTACGCCAGACTCTCGCAAGGAAAGCGCGGAAGGAAACAGAGAAGGGGTGTCGCCGCGCTGCGCGGCCCGCTTTTCAAGCGAGGCGCGCACCCGCCAAAGCGTCAGTTGGCGACGTTGCGAGCGTGGAAGAAGCCCGTGACCTGCTCGCGAGGCGCGGTATAGCCACCCATCGCGTATTGCTGCGGATAAGCCGGCGAATTCGGGTCCAGACTCAGTTCGCCGTGAGCACGGGCGCTGGCCAGCTCGGCCTTCACTTCGGCGCGCGTTTTCGGGGCGTTCGTGGCCACCGCCGCGACGGAAAGCGATTGAACCGCCGGCGTCGCCGTATCGCCGCCCGCGAATGCGGGCGCAGTAACAAAGGCGGTGGCGGCGCTGACCAGCAGGGCGGCAAGCGTAACGGACTGCTTCATGGCGATGCTCCTTCGAGGCGGTACCCGGCAAGCTTTGCAACCCATGCTGGCCAGCCGGCGGAATCCAGACAACGTGTCGGACACGTGGGAGCCAGTGTAAACACGGGCTATCGAAAAACCATCCCGATAAGCAACAAGTCAGCGTTGCAGCCACGACAACAATTCGCTTCAAATCACCCCAATTGATTTATGGTTGTTGCGCTTCAATAACCAATCATTCGGCGCGCGATGGTTGAAGCGCCCCTGCCGCGTCCCCATGTTTCATGAACCGCTGCGGTCCGGCGTTTGCGAACCCGGTATAGGATCGATGGTCAGAACGTACCCGCCCCCGCCGTCGCGTTGCCGACACTGTCGCCTCGCGCGGCGCCGTGCACGGAGCCACCCATATGAAGTTGTGGAAACATTGCCTTGCCCTGCTGCTCTGCGCCGCCCTCGCGGGAACGAGCGTGTGCGCGCTGGCGCAGGGAACCGCGCAGCCGGCTTATACGACGCCTTCGGAACCCCCCATTCTGCCGGGCGCGCAAGCGCCGACGGAGCCCCCGCCAC
>NZ_JAMBPS010000092.1:0-18396 GCF_024206515.1 Paraburkholderia sp. CNPSo 3281
TTGAACATCCTCTGTAACGGCAACGTCGGCGGCGGGCCGCGCCGGCCCCGGCTCAGGTGCGGCAAGACAAATTGCCCGAACTGCGCTTCACTCAATTTCGTGGGAATCGCCTGCCGGCCATGGTTTGCAGCCATTTTCGCATCCGCAAAGCCCTGACTTTAACCGCTCCCCCCTCGCCAGCTCCGAAAGCCATTCCCGGTGGGGCTCGCAGACAAATTCGGCCCCTTCGGAAAACCCGCAATCAGTTGAGCAAGGACTTCTACTCGACCAGCCCGCGACAATCGGCGCCGTCTCGTCTCGAATATCTCGCGATGCCGAACCCCGGTTACCGCGAGACGTAACAGTAAGTCATATCAAAGAGGCGACACGTACTTGCGAACGTTATTGATCCACGGAGCGCGTGCTGTCATCCACGCGGCCCGACGCAGGAGCGACAAGGAAGGATGGCTATCCCGTTTGCTGCAGCGACGCAATTCCAATGTGGCCGCCGTTGCGCTGGCCAACAAGAACGCGCGGATCGTGTGGGCTCTGCTGACTCACGAGCGAACGTCGCGACCCGACCATGAGCCCGCGATACCAAATATTTAGCCTCGAACGGCACGAAGTTCGTAGCGAACGGAGGGACACTTCCACCGATTGCCAAGGCAATCATGACGTGATGGCAAGACAGGTCAGACCGTGACGAGCCAAACCCAACACTGTCAAAGAGCACCAGGCTCGCCAAGTTGATCGGGACCTCGTCAGCATATTCCATCAGGGACAGCCGGCCTGCGCTCGGCACTGAAGTCCGGATGCATGGCTGCAATCACGACCTTTGAACCATCACAACGTGAAGCTTGGCAAACCGGGGGCGTCCATGCATGACAGTGCCATCGCGACACCTTATATCAAACGGTGTTGCGCTTCAGATTTGAGGCCGCCTGCGGGCGTCCGCAATGAGCCCCTCGAAATGCTCTTCAATATCGATAATTTGTATCCCATGGATCGACAACCAGTCTTGATTGAAAACCGTGTCCAGGTACTTGGTACCACTGTCACAGACTATTGTTACGATACGCGATCCAACCGGTGCGCGTCGAGCCACACTGAACGCCTCGTAGACCGCCCCCCCCGTTGATCCGCCAACCAGCAAACCGTGCCGCTGGGCGAGATAATGGCATGTCGAAAAGGCCATGCGGTCGCTCACTTTGCGGCCCGAATCTATTACGCCGTAGTCAATGGCCAGTCCCACTTCAGCACCTTCAGGCGTGCCAGTCCCCGATTGGAGGTAATCTAGACCCTCACCGCCGAAGATGATGCTTCCGGCGGGCTCAACCCCGATTACTTGGAGCTCAGGAATACGCGTCCGCAACTGGCGTGCAGAACCACATAGTGACCCGCCGGTACCGATTGCGCAAACAAGATGCGTAATTGTTGGGCCCAGGTCGTCAAGCAATTCTGCAGCGAGTCCAGCATAACCGGCTGCATTTGCGGGATTGTTGTGCTGTTCAGTCCAATAGGCGCCTTCTTCACAGGAAATTCTCATTGCCTCTCGGTCCCGTATATCAGTCGCTAAAACACCGTCTCCGCCGCCAACGATCTGGACATTGCTTCCGAACGCACGAACAGTAAGAATTTTATCAAGGCTTGCGTGAGAGTCCATGAGAGCTGTGAAGTTTATTCTTCGCACAGCTGAAATCATCGCCAATGCGCTAGCCGTATTCCCAGAAGAAGATTCGACTATATCAGAAGCATCTTTATTCAATGCACGTGGACGATGGTTTAGCATACTCAACGCCATCCGGTCCTTCATTGATCCAGACGGATTGAACATCTCCAGCTTGAGATAAAGGTTAACTTCCTCACCGCGCAAAGGAATTTTGAGCAGGGGCGTATGCCCGATGGTATCTAGTATGCTATTGACGATCATCTATCTACTCCCAATCTTGGTGAAGTTTCGCCTATCCCAGCGCTGTCATTCTCGACGGGCGCACGCTGCAGTCGGCCTGCGAGAGGGAACCTCGCGCAGGTTACGACGGTTACAAGCGGAAACAACGCAGCAAAGTTCACATGACAGTTGATACATTGGGACAGTTGCTTGCTGTGCATGTGACGCCGGCCAACGAACAGGAGCGCGCGCAGGTCGGGGAACTGGCGCGTCAGGTTTAGCAGGCCACGGGCCAGACGGTCAAGGTAGCGTTCGCCGATCAGGGATATACCGGTGAGGAGCCCGCGCAGGCAGCGTTTGATGAGGGAATCGAACTTCAGGTAATCGAGTTGGCGGAGGCGAAGAAAGCCTTTGTTCTGTTGCCACGACGCTGGGTAGTGGAGCCCAGCTTCGGCTGGCTGAACCGATTTCGGCAGCTTGCGCCAGACTACGAGCGCTTGCCCGAGACCCTCGCCGGGCTGCACTTTGTAGTCTTCTCCGTACTGATTCTGGTTCATTTCGTAGACCTGATTAATAGAGCACCTAACACGCTAGAGATGCACGATGGGGCGATCGGTTGAACAATCTTTCGACTTCCTTCTACAGGCTCTATAACAATGCAAAGAGCATTCACCATCTCCGCGCCGAAATATCCTTCCAGTATTTTCCCGGTTCATGTCACGCAAAAATGCATGCGGTGAGGAAAACGATCTCCGGCATCGACTACTCCCCGCCTCTTGGCTTCCCGCTTGTCCCCCTTGTCACAGCGCAATGAGGCCAGTCAACTTCATACCCTCAAGAAGGATCCGAATACGGAAGGCCTTACAGTGAGGCAACGACTTGCGCGCTGGCTTTCGGCGCATTCCGCACAGTCAGATGAACGAATAGCACCTACGTGCCCCGCCACCCAAGCGGGACGATCAACAGCGACCTTATGCGCGTTATCCCGCCATTGAAGTTGGCTTGTCCTGACCTAGCAGGTTGCGGAAATACACCCTCGACGGATGCGGCCTTCCTCGATCTCCGCGGCCGCCGTCGCTAAATCTTTCGCATTGTGCAATTTCAACGCGAATCAACCTTTTTAAAGCGCTGTGAGGCCGACTTCTGGCCTCATTGGCGCCTTTTCCCGCCACTATGGACGGAACTGTGCCAGCGATCGCATGCGCACGAGGTTGTAGGCCGCCATGTTCAACACGAACATCTGGTCCACCTTCTTCAAGCCACGCACCATCACCTGGCGCATGCGCCCCACGGTCTTGGCCCAGCCGAAACCTTGTTCGACCAACTTACGCAGTGTTTGCGCAACGTGCGGCGTGACCTTCATCTGCTGGCACGCCTCGATGAATTCCTGTGCGTCGTAACCCTTGTCTGCACCCAGCGTGATTTCCGCGTCCGGATCCTCTGCCGCCTGCCGTGCGTCGTAGATCATGATCTTGGCCGCTTCACGCTCAGCATGCCCATCGGCGCGTGTCACGCGCGCGTTGACCACCAGGCCATGCCGGTTATCGGTCAGCGTATGGCCCATGTACCGCAATTCGCTGGCCGTTTTGCCTTTGCGATAGAGCTGCGCATCTGGGTCGGTTCTCGACTGATGTGTCTCGTTGCTGCGTTTCTCGCCCTTGAAATCGCCCGCACCGCCACCGTCGTTGTCCTGATCGTCGCCATTCTTGCGTACAAAGCTCCTGTGTCCGGCCCACGCCTGGATCAGCGTGCCGTCCACGCTGAAATGCTCACCCGAGAGCAGACACTTCTTCCCGGCGATGGCCACCACTTCGTTGAAGAATTCGATGATCGCATCGTGCTTGATCAGGCGCTCGCGGTTCTTCGTGAAGACCGTCGGTACCCACACCTCGTCGCCCATCGCCAGGCCGATGAACCAGCGAAACAGTAGGTTGTACTGCACCTGCTCCATCAGCTGGCGCTCTGAGCGGATGCTGAAAAGCACCTGAATCAGCATGGCTCGCAGCAACTTCTCTGGCGCGATACTCGGCCGCCCACCTTTGATGTCCGCTTCGTACATCTGGGCGAACAGTCGATCCATCTTCGCCAGCGCTTCGTTCGCCATCACGCGGATCGAACGCAACGGATGCCACTTGGGGACGAAGTCGTCCAGCTTGCGCATGGAAAACAGACTCTCGGTGAATGTGTCGGCGCCGCGCATGATCTCCAGGGGACAAGTAGTGGTCCATCTATCAACGCCTCACGAGCTCTATGCGATGACGTGTTTAAGCGGTATTTCAGCGGCCTGCTAGTTGGTACGCACGGTAGTAAGTCCCGCTATGGACCTGTCTATCCCAGCCATAGTTCGAATCGACTATTCAGAAGATCGTGCACCAAATTTCTGAATAAAGATATTGCGTCCTCCAAGCCAAGGCTATGAAGTCTGGGACAGCGCATTATCTCAGGTCATTGAGCGCGATCGCACAATTCGGCAAAGTGCCATTCAACGCATGTCGAGTGGTCTTGAAACTCATCAAATTTCCAGAAAGACCAGCATGGATGATACGATCAATAACCACTGGCGCAGGATTATCCCAGTAGGTGACATTCAAGTTGGGATCATCATAAGAAAGCAAAATACACGGAACAAACGACAAGTCTAGCTCCTTGGCGCAGAAATAGCGATGATGGCCGTCCATAATAATGAAATGGCGGTGCTCTACCAGAATAGGTGTGGTCCACTGTCCAGTTTCCGCGATTGATTTACCTAGCGTCTGTGCGCGTGGCACGTTGATATTCTCACTTGGACGAAGTTGACTTACTGGCAGTATGTCGATCGTGTAAGTTCCGATAGCTTTCGAGGATGACACGGGCTTCTCCTAATATCAGCGTTTCTCCCTAGATTAGGCAATGCATGTATCGTGCCATACGAAGAGGCCCATATAATTCAGCCGGCGGTCCTTGATAGTAGTGTCGCGTGTCTGACATTGTCGGAAAACCGTCTTCTTTAAGGCAATGCTGATCAAGTCTACCGTTCACGACTGTCACGCGTTATAGCGTGAGCATGCAACGGCGAAAGCAAAAAACGATGAAGCAACTGACACTGGCGATGGCTGTCGATCAATGCGCGGGATTCGGGGCGCAGCGCAAACCTACGCGACGCGAAGTGTTTCTCGATGAGATGAACACGATCGTGCCGTGGGCGCAGCTGTGCGCGGTGGTGGAGCCGTTTTATCCGAAACGCGGCAATGGTCGCCCGCCGATTGCGCTGGAGCGCATGTTGCGAATCCATTTTGTGCAGCACTGGTTCAATCTCGCCGACCTTGCATGCGAAGAGGCGCTGTACGACAGCCTCAGCCTGCGCCGTTTCGTCGGCATTGACCTTGCTGTACGACCAGCAGTTGCCTATCCAGACATGCGTAACCGGTAACGGTTGGGTGTGAAGCTCTGGAGACAACGCGCCTCGCGACTGACGGTTCACCCCGGCGACGGGGGATAGATCGACACTGCCAGCCGCCGTGCGGTGTGAGGTGCCAGGCAAGTTCTGCATGCGCAACATAAGTGAACTGTTGATAAACCTCGTTAGTACGAATGGGCCAAAGCGGCTGTTAGGCCCTGACCAAAAGGTGTGCAGCCGGTTGCTTCCGTCTTGTCAGGGAGTACGTCGTCACAAGGGCTGCCGGGGGAGAGACAGGCGCTAGACAGACAGGGAACATTCGGGTCGGCAAGGATGGGAACGTGGTAAGCCCAATTGTCCGCCCACGCTAGTTTTTTTGGGGGGGCAAAGGCAGGTGACTCGCAAGGAAAACTGTTGGACAAGTGGGTATGAGAACGCGGAAAAAGCGAAGGGTGGTCGGTAATAGGCCACATAGGGGTTCAAAATTTGCCCTGATCTGAAAGGATGCAGACTTCCGCGTGGTGCAGTTGTCGTAGGCCTACATTTGAGATTCCGCGCAGGGCAGCTTGTGAGTAGCCGGACATGTTCCAGGTTCAGCGCCCTTGCCCTCGGTAGCGAGGTGAATCAACGATGTGACGCGTACGAAGGTCGTATGCAGTGCCGGTGCGACCGGCGTCAGTACGACGCTTAATGCTGTGCTCGAGCCGTATGCGGGGAAAGCCCGCAAGTACGGTTCTTCGGGGGCCCCGCTGCCGAGAGGCAGGGGGCTACCCAATCATCCGCTGCCACAGTTGCTGCACGGTGAGGAGCAACGCGTCTACGGTGACAGCGCATACGCGAGCCAGAAAGCACTGATTCACAGCAAGGCTCCGAAGGCACGTGACTTCACCAACAAGCGCACGCGTCGCAAGGACGTCGTCGACGAAGTGGCGCGGCGCAAGAACCGCAACAAGTCGAAGATCCGTGCCCGGGTCGAGCATGTGTTTGCGGTCGTGAAGCGGCTGTGGGGCTTCACGAAGGTTCGTTATCGCGGGCTGTCGAAAAACGCCAATCGCGCCTTCGTTGCGCTCGCGCTGGCCAATCTTTACATGTGGCGAGGTCGCTCGACAGCACAGGTGCGCCCGTAGAGGGCCAAAGACGGGCGGCAAGCCCGTGCAGGGCCCCTCAAGGAGCCCAACATGAGCAGGAATGCTCGCTTTTACGGCTGTTATTCGCGATCTCAAAAGTTTTCACATGCCTTGGTCGCAACCCGTTGTGTTTACACGGCTTGATCAGCGTAGCCCTAATGCCGGCCTGCCCGAAAGACATGCTCCCGACGCCCCTATCCCGGAACCCGCACGATACGCCACTTATATGGTGCGTGCGCGCCGGGAGGCGCGCACGAAGAGCATGCCAGATAACAACATCGCGGAGAACGTGCCGCGTTGTGTAAGCCTGGGTCGGAAAATTTTTTTATTCGCCGGCTCAGACAGCGGCGGCGAACGGGCAGCCGCGATGTTACGCACGGATTGGCACTTGCATACTCAATGACATCGATCCGCGTGCCTACCTCGACTATGTGCTGACCCATATCGCCGGTCACAAAATCAATCGCATCGACGAGCTCCTGCCTTGGCATGTCGCCGACAAGCTACACACACCAGGCAGTCCGCCAGATGCCGCTACCTGACCGGCCGCTCCAGTACACCATCATGCTTTACGCGCTCGCGAAAGGGCGAACGGCCCAACTGAGCCGCTTACGGCGAGGACGCCCTGCAGCGCTGACATCCTGCACAGCGAGCGTCGGCGTCACGCCGAACAGACCAACCTATGCGCGCACCCGCTCTTCACGAACACGCCGCTCGAACATTGGCATCAACGTCGCTTCGATCCACCCCATGCCATCCGACTAGCCAGTACGGCCAGCGGGTGACGCAAATCGATCATCGCTGGAGGCGGCTGCGGAAGAAATCGGGCGTGCTCATCGGCAGTTCTCAAGCCCGGAAATGTCCATTCCATTTTGATTCTGGGAGTCTCGCAACCCCTGATCCACGCCCATTCCAACTCCCCGTCTGGCCCCACGCCATTCTGCAGACCGAGTACGTACACGCCTTTGGCAAGACGTCATGCTTCGATCGCAGCATGCCACTTCCGCACAAATCCAGTGTCGAGGCGGCGGCGCTAACGCGCAGGCAAGCTCTACCAGCGGCGGCGTGCAAAGCACGAATCCAAAGGTGCATCGGATCGCCGCCTTGCAGCGTGTATGGTTGATTCCATCTCTTGACTTTAAGCCCTTCCAAAAGAATTTGTTTTCGGAGTACAAGCTCACATTCAAGAATGTAGAAGCCATTTGCGCCAAAATGTTGAACTGACGAGTTCGACATTAAGACATTAAATTAATTTTCGACCCACTCATGCTTCTGTCCCAGCCGTCATCCAGAACGGAACCCGCAGTTGCGCGTAATCCGACTCGCTGCACCCAGTATCGCGCTGATCACATCTTTCAGATCGAGGTCGGGGCTGAAATGCATTGAGTATGCGACGCTGATCGCTGCCCGCACCTGTCCGCTGACGTCTCCGACGGGAGCGCCAACTGACGAGATGCCCTCGACCTGTTCGTCCTCAATCAACACATATCCGTCAGTCCGGATCCTGTGCAAAGACGCGACGAGTTGCTCCGGGTCAGTAATTGTCTTGGCCGTGCTTTGCTCCAGCGGTTCCGTTCGGAGCAGTTCCAGCGCCTTCTCGTCAGGAAAAGACGAAAGGATAGCCTTACCGATGGCCGTGTTGTGCAAACCAATTGGCGACCCGGGAAGCACCCTGACGGTGACCGGTCTCTTTCCGTCGATACAAAGCAAGTACATCGGGGTCTTGTCCTGGAGTACTCCCAGATAGCCGTCGATGCGCATGCTGTCCGCCAAGTGCTGGAGTTCTTTGCGGGCCTCGAGCAGCAGCGTGTCCCGAGCCATCAGCCCTGCGCCCATATTCAGGGTTTGATACCCAGTACTGTACTGCCTGGTCACAGGGTCGCGCCGCAAATAGTGCTTTTCCGTCAGCGTGTTGAGCAGACGTTGAACGATCGCCGGACTTAGCCCGAGCTGACGCGATATCTCACGGGTACCCAAGGGTTCCTGCGACGCATTGAGCAACTCCATTACGTCGAGGCCTCGTTCAAGTGACTGGATCTTCATTGAGATCTTGTCTATACGAAGGTTGATGGCCTGCAAACAGCCGGTGTGAGTCTGCTGATCCATTACTTTACCTGATAGAGCTCCCGCGATGAACAGGTCAGCAGTTCGTGCCCGTCGTCCGTAATGATAGCTGTATCTTCAACCATCATGCCGCCCCAACCGAGCTCGTAGTACGGAGTCTCTACGCAGAACACCATGCCGGACTCAAGCAGCACGTCGGAGCCGGGAGCGATCGACGGAAATTCATGGGATTGCAAGCCGATACCGTGTCCGCAGTGATTCCGCTGATATTCCGGCAAAGCGCCTTTGCGAACGGCATCAATAGCGATGTTGAAAATGTCGCTAACCAACGCTCCGGGTCGCAATGTAGCAATTTGTGCCTGTTCGCCCGCCAGCAACGCCGCGTAGCGCTGAGCCTGTTCGTGAGACGGCGCGCCGACAGTCAGCGTGCGCGCCATGTCTGAGCAATACCCATTTACTGTACAACCGATGTCCATGCGCACGAGATCCCCGGCTTCGAGGCGTTTGTTGCGAGCATAGGCGTCAACGCGGGAACTGCGCTCGCCTGAAGTCACCACGACGAAGCGCGGGATGCCTCCCCCTCGAACGATAGTACCGGTGATTTCGTGTGCAATATCGAGCTCGGTGACGCCAGCGCGGACCATCGGCACGACGGATTCGAGTGCCCTATCAGTAATGTGTGACGCGTGGCGAAGAAGGGCGAGCTCGGCTGGCAACTTCGTCGCGCGCGCGCGCTTCAGCGACGGTGCCCCGTTCTGGAAGGCTGCCTGTGGGAACTGCTGCCAGATTGCCCGCGTCAGCCTTTCGTCCCGCGTATCGAGGCCGGCTCGTACCCCACGGAGATCAAAGCTTCGCAAGGCGGACACCACCGTATCGACGTAATTTGCGCCTTGCGCGGGCATGTCCGCATAGCTCGCGACTCCCGCCGTTGCGCCCACATAGAAGGTGCCATATCGCCAGATGCAGGAGGCGTCATCCAATTGCTCGAGAGCGGCAGCTGCGTCGCTCGCGCCCGTAATCAGGACCACTCGATCGCGTGTGGCGATCGCTGCCTGCGCATACGGTCCGGCATCCTGGAGGATGCTTCGATAGCCTGTCAGGTAGCCCACGTGAACGGGGTCCATGGTGATGATCACGTCAAGCTCTGGCGCGGTCGAGAAGAATTTCACCCTGCAGGCAGCGGCCAGGTCGGCGGTTTGTTGCTCAAGAAGCGCCAGGTCGGTGTAGCTCATCGGTTCCTCCAGTTAAGGGCTTGATCCAAGCATGAGGGAATAAACTTCGGAGACACAATCCCCGAGGAGCATTAGCCCAATGAGGCTGATACTGAAGTCATGCCATACCAGCGCCAGCATCAAACTTTGCCTCCACTGAGAGCCAATGAAGGGCGACGCCACAACGAACATCTTTATTTTCGCCTTTCCCTAATCCCGCTCATTGACGGTGATCAATTCTCACGACCATTTTGCCAGGTACTATCGTCTCCGTCGTTCAATTTCCGTGAGCTTCAGGAAGATCCATCGCGAGATTCCACGCGTGCAAACCCAGCGACGCACGTCGCTTCGCCTTTGTCTCATATGCTAACCACTCGTTCTTCGGACAGACCTGCGTCGGCCTCACCGGATCGGCTTGCCAACGTCGCAGCCCTGTTCGGCTTACTGTCCATGCTTTGTGTGCAGTTTGGTGTCGCACTGTCCGTGCCGACGATGGATGCGTTCGGTACGTTCAGCACGATCTGGCTCAGGCTTGCATGGGCGGCCGTCATCCTAGCGCTCGTCGTGCGTCCAAAGCTGCATCGTTACTCCTGGAGACACTGGGTCGCAGCTGGCGCACTGGGCATTGCAATGGCCGGGATGACGTTGTGCTTGTTCTCGGCAATCGAGCGAATACCGATTGGCCTGACAGTTACGATCGCCTTCCTGGGCCCGCTGACGGTCGCCACGGCCAGCGCGCGGCGACTGCGGACCTTGGTCTGGTCGCTTCCCGCGGCTGCCGGCGTGCTGTTGCTTGCCCATGACTCCGCAGGGTGGATCGGCGACCCCATAGCCATGCTGCTCGCCGCAGGCGCCGGGGCCGGTTGGGGAAGCTACATCGTATTGGTGAAGAAAGCCGGCACGCTCTTCAACGGACTCGAAGGCCTGTCAGTATCGCTCATAGTGGCTGCCTTGGCGGTCACGCCGTTTGGGATCGCTGAGAATCGTTTGCATGTCCCTCCCCTGCAGTTGGCCACGACGGCTGGGCTCTCGCTACTTGTACCGCTACTGCCCTATGCATTGGAAATGGTGGCTCTAAGGCACATGCCCGCCGCTTCGTTTGGCATTCTGATGAGCCTAGAACCGGCGATCGGTACACTAGCGGGCTTCGTGGTGCTTGATCAGGCGATGACAGCACTGCAACTCGCGGGCACTGCGCTCGTCCTCAGCGCGAGCGTCGCCGTGACTGTTAGACGACCTCAAACTTGAAGTGGAACCGCCGAGGTAAAGTTCGCGACCAAGACTGAGATTGCTCTGCAACAGATGAAAACGCTGCTGGCCTCTGGCGCGCCCAGGTATTGCGTGTTAGCGGATGCCGGCTACGGGGTGGATAACGCGTTTCGCCAGCGTCTGAGCGATCTGGGCTTGCCCTACGTGGTCGGTATCACCTCGGCGGTCGTGGTCTGGCCGCCGGCGGTGCCGCGGCGCACGCGCAGTCGACAACCGGCGAACGTCAAGGACCTGGCGCATTCGCTGCCTTCTGCCGCCTTCCAGACGATCAGTTGGCGCGAAGGTTCGAACGCAACGCTCAGTGGACGTTTTGCAGCCGTGCGTGTGCGTCATGCCGGCGGCAATAGCGGCAAGGCGCGTCTGCGGCCCGAGCAGTGGCTGCTCATCGAGTGGCCACCTGGAGACGCTGACCCATTGAAGTACTTCCTGTCGACCCTTCCGGCTGACGTTGCACTGGAAGAACTCGTCGCCCAGGCACACATGCGCTGGCGTATCGAACGCGACTACCAGGATTTGAAGCAGGAGCTGGGGCTCGGGCATTACGAAGGCCGAGGATGGCGAGGCTTCCACCACCATGCCACGCTAAGTATCGCGGCGTACGGGTTCCTCGTCTCTGAACGACTTACTGCCGGCGCTTCCGTCAGCGCCAAAAAAACTTCGCTTCCCGCCAGGCGCCTTCGCTTCCTGCGGATTACATCCCACTGGGGAGCCCTGCGCGCACAGCGCCACGTGGCTGATTCGATCACCACGATTCGTCATCAACTCAGCTTCCTGTTGATTGCAAGACTCGCAATGTGTCCATACTGCCACCGACGAAATCAAAGGTTTATCTTAAGGTTTATCTTATGACACAGTAAGATTTCTATGGGGCATTGGAAGTCAAGCCCTTTTACGATGTGCTTTCCTCGATTCGACGACCTCCGTTTGAGATTCTGAGATATCTGTTTCTGTTCGGATTCCTTTGTATGTGACTGCTCTTCAGCAAGTTAGAGGCCGGAGTGTCTGATATCCGGGCGGTCTGCCCGGTGTAACTTCTATCCGTGCCGGCATCAGGCCGGTCACCACATACCGCATGCGCAGAGCGCTGGGACCACTCCGTTACCAACGCACCCCATCTAAAACTACGGTTACCCGCCGGGCAACCCTCTTACTGTCCGGGTGCGCAAACCTGTCTGCCCTGTGTTCAATGACTGTCGTCGCTCAGGTTAAAGCTCCGCCGCTGCCACCAGTTTGAGCTTTGCCCCTGCCGGAATCTCGCCATGTTCGAGATAGCGCCATATTACGATTGCAAGACGGCGCGCAAGCGCGACAATGCCGATGCGTCGCGAACGCTTCCCCGCACCGCCAAAGCGCTGGTTGAACCATTTGCTCAGCTCGCTGGCCGGCTGGAAGCGTAGCCAGCTCCATGCAAGCTCCACCATCAGCCACCGCACCCGCTTGTTGCCCGCCTTGCTGATGCCCTGTTCGACTTCACTGGTGCCGCTTGCATAGGGCGTTGGCGCCAGGCCCAGGCAGCCGGCGAGCTCGCGGCGATTGGCAAACCGCCGCCATCCAAACAGTTCCTTCACGAGTGTCCACGCACTGCCGGTGCCAATGCCCGCCAGCCGTGCCAGCCCGGCAATGGCCGGTTGCCCGCCGTTGCGCACCTGACGGGCCTGCGTTGTCTCAAGCGTCCTGATCTGCCGGGCGACAAGAGCGAGTCGCTCGATCTCACGTTCAATCTCGGCGCGCAGGTCCGGCAGGAGTTGCGCAGCGTGTTCGGCCCACCAGCCTCCCCAGGTGCGTCCACCGATGTGTTCAGTGCGCAGGTTGTGCAGCACGAGCAGCGAGCGGACACGGTTGCTGTGCGCCGTGCGCTCCTGCCGAAGGCGGCCGAGTTCCCGATGCACGCGTCGCTCATCTTCCTGCTCAGGGCTCGGGATACGTGCGATCGCCCATAGCCGCCGCTCGCCTGCGTGGTAGCGCATCAGCATCGAGAGCAGCCGGTCGGCGTCGAGCCGGTCGGTCTTCGCGCGGCGTGCCCGCCGGCTTACCTCGATGCTGGCAGGGTCCACCACCAGGTTGGAGATCCCTTGCGCGCTCGCCCAGCGGTGCAGCCAGAAACCATCACGTCCGGCCTCGTAGCAGCTGCGAACCGGAGCGTCGTCGGGCAGGCGGCAGCGCACCTTCGCTCTCGCAATCGCCTTCAGGACTGCCGCGGTATCGCCGGCAGCCACCGTACACCGGCTCGGCGAGCGAACGCCGTCGCCAAGACAAAGCTTCCAGCTCCTGTCGCCCAACTCAAAGGCGACATACAACGAGCCGACCACCTTTGCATCCTGTCCATTACGGGCTGTCACGGGGCGGCGTAATCGAGCCGGGGATGGGCGGCGTAATGGAGCCAGCAGAAACGGGGGTAAAGCGCAGATTCGAACGGGCTCAAGAATGCGGTTTTTTGCCCGATTTGGCAACCGCGTTTTCACTGCTCGCCGGCATCGGTTTGGGCTTGCGGAAGCTCTCGCCCTCGATCACGACTCGATAGGCGCCGTGGCGTAGCCGGTCCGGCGTCGCGGCACCCAGGATGCGGTTGTCGGGGAACGCATCACCCCATTCACTCAGATCTAAATTCGACGTGACGATCGAAGCCGCGCGCTCATATCTGGCGGCGATCAGGTCGTGGAAGTCTTCGTCGTGCGGTGGGTGCAGCGGTTTGACGGCGAAGTCGTCGATGATGAGCAGCGGCACACGCACGAACTGCTGGAACTTGCGCTCGTACAGGCCCGTGGCGCGGGCCGCGTGCAGCTTCTTGAGCAGATCTGTCTGTGAGATGAACAGCACGTCACGCCCTTGCCGGGCCGCGCAGTGGCCCAGTGCCTGCGCCAGATGTGACTTGCCGACGCCTGTTCCGCCGACCAGCAAGACACAGACCTTCTCGTCGATGTAGCGGCCGGTAGCGAGATCGTGGATATAGATCCGGTTGAGCTTGGGCACCAGATCGAAGTTGAACGTCTCGAGCGTCTTGCCCATCGCGAAGCCGGCACGGGCAAGTCGTACGCCCAGCTTCTTCGTGTCGCGTCGCGCGATTTCATCGTGCAGCAGCATGGCGAGGAACTCGGTGTAGGCAAGCTGCCCGTCGATGACTTCGCGGTTTCGCTGTTCGAGCGAGTCGAGGATACCGGAGAGGCGCAGCTGCTTGAGGATAGTGTTCAGTTCGGGGCTCGGATTCATGGCCGGCTCAATGGATCAGAAGGGATTGAAGGTCGCGGCCGAAGCGGCCACCGTTCACGTAGGTGTCGGTGGGCGCCGCCGTGGTCGATGGCGTCGCAGCCTCGCTGTCGAGCCCCTTGTCGAGGATCGTCTTGATGGTGCGATACTGGGGGCTGGAGAACGCGAGCGCACGCTCGCACGCGGCGTTCAGGCGCACGCGGCGTTCAGGCGCACATCGCCAACCTGCTCGCGCAGCCTCACGATGCCCTGTGCGCCGCGCAGGTTCTCAAGCACCGTGTTGTTGAACATCGCGAGGATGACGGCATGGCAGGCAGGCCCGATATCCTTCGCACGCGCCAGGCACCACTGGGGATCGTGCTCGAGCCAGGCCTGTGGCTCGGGCGGCTGGTGGTCGCGCACGGTGTGGCGGTCCCCCGGCTTGCGTAGCCTTGGATGGGTTGCGACGAGCTCGTGCCGGTGGAACGCCTGCACGACCGTGTCGGTGGCCTTGAGCCATAGCTGCTTGCAGACCAGCGTGAAGGGCACTGAGTACAGCGCCTTCTTGTAGACAACGTGGCCGTCCGTATGCACCTTGACCTCGGACCACACGGCCAGTACCGGCGGCACCAGGCGCGTGAGCAGCGGCCGCTCGATCGCGAAACGCGTGAGCGGTTGCTCGTGTGTAGTGCCGTGATCGCGCACGCCGGCCTGCTGCAGGATCCTCTCGCGCAACTGACGGTTCGCATCGGCCAGATCGCGGAACTCGCGTAGTGGTACGATGGACTTCTTGACGTACTTGACTCCGGATTCAACGATTCCCTTCTTGGCTGGGTCGTGCGGCGGACATGGGTCGATGCGGAAACCATATGCTTCGGCGAGCCCCGCGTAGGAACGCTGGACTTCGGGGCTATGCATGCAGTGCCGGATGATTGTGCACTTGGCGTTGTCGATCGTCACCCGGGAAGGACAGCCCCCGAACCATTCAAAGGCGCGGCGATGACAGGCCAGCCACGTCTCGACGGTCTGGTCCAGTACAACCTCGGCGTACTGATGCCGGGACCGGCACAGGGTCATGACGAAGATCCACGTCTTGAGCGGGATACCGGACTCGTGCGTGAGCACGGGGCCGGCGCCGAAATCAACCTGGGCGGCTTCGGCGGGGGCGAACTCGAGGATCGTCGTCGCCTTGACGACGCGTTCGGCCGCAATCCGGCGCAGCATGCGTTTAACGGCGTCGTAACTGCCGGTATAGCCGTGATTACGCTGAAGGGCTGCATGGATTGTGGTGCCCTGGACGCCGGCGTCGAGCCACTCGCGAACCTGCTCGCGGTACGGCTCCACCGTGGGGATGCTACTGCGTGGCACCTGTCTCGGTACGCCGTTGAGGACGCTCGCGATCTCTGCGTCTTCCGGCATGGGCTGCGCCGGATCGAGCCAGCCTCGCGTCTGGGCTTCCTGCCGTAGTGCTGCGAGCTTGGCTCGGCCCATCAGGCGTCGCCGCGCGATGTCGCGGTCGGAATCACCGCGCCGCATGCGCACGAGGATGTGACGATATTCGAACAACTCAAACCTCCTGTTGGCCATAGGCGCTCCGTTCAAATGAACGAAGCGTACCGACTTGGAAAGTTCGAATTGCGCTTGTGCCCGCTACCGCTGGCTTCTACACGCCGCCCGATGGGTGGCTCCTTTACGCCGCCCATGAGGTGGCTCGATTACGCCGCCCCTGGACTGGCTCCATTACGCCGCCCATCAAGTGGCCCGATTACGCCGCCCCCGAATTGGCTCTATAACGCCGCCCGCTGACACGGGCCATGCCGGACGTGTCCATTTGCGTGCTCCCATGAAGAAAACGGTTTGCACATTCCGTTTTACTCCTCAGGCTTCGTTTCTGCTGCCCTCATAGACAGTATGACTTTCGCTGCGCACGAAGCTGACCGCCGCGCGGAGGTGAAGCGCGGGTTAGCAACGAATGCCAGAGCCGCAAGAGTATGGTCTAAGCCAATACTCAACAACCTGTTTCCGGCACGGAGGTCAGCGTGAAAAACGATAGCACGGTATTTGTCGGCCTGGACGTCCACAAGGATTCGATTATGGTCGCGTATTCGGCCGGATTAGGAGAGGTAGAAGTCCTTGGCAAAATTGGAACGCGAGCGGCTGATATCGATCGTTTGTGCAAACGCATGCAGTCAAAAGCGTCGAACGTCGTATTTGTCTACGAGGCCGGACCGTGCGGCTATGGCCTTCATCGCCAGTTGACCGCGAAGGGGTACCCCTGCATGGTCTGCGCGCCGTCACTGATTCCCCGCAAGCCCGGCGAGCGGGTCAAGACCGACCGCCGCGATGCGGCGAAACTGGTACGCGCACTTCGAGCTGGAGATCTGTCGCCCGTGCACGTGCCCACCGTCGAGGACGAAGCGTTTCGTGACCTGGTCCGCACCTGGGGCGCCGCCAAACAGGATCTGAAGCAGGCCAGGCAACGTCTCAAAGCCTTCCTGCTCGTCCACGATGTGCGCTATACCGGGCGCGCCGACTGGGGGCCGGCACACCGGCGCTGGATCAGCAGTTACTCGTTCGATTCGCACTGGCAGCAGCTTGCGTTCGAGGAGTATCGCCGGACCATTGAAGACCGCCTCGCGCAGTGCGAACGACTCGAGACGGCCTTGCGCGAGATGGCGCCACAATGGCGTTTCTATCCGGTGGTCAAAGCGCTCCAGGCGCTACGTGGCATTCAGTTCACCAGCGCCATCGGCTTGCTTGCCGAGCTCGGTGATCTGTCACGCTTCGATCACCCGCGGCAGCTCACTGCATGGCTTGGTCTGACGCCATCCGAACATTCCTCGGGCCAGAGACGCAGGCTGGGCAGCATCACGAAGGCCGGCAACGGCCATGCGCGTCACCTGCTGGTTGAAGCGGCATGGTCATACCGTCACCCGGCCAAGGTAAGCGCCGTCATCCAGCGACGCCATGAAGGACTGCCCAAGGCCATCATCGATCGCGCGTGGGATGCACAGTTGCGGCTGTGCAAGCGGTATCGCAGGCTGGTCGCACGTGGCAAGCATTCCAACGTCGCCGTAATCGCGATTGCACGCGAGCTGGCCGCATTCGTCTGGGAAATCGCGCGAATGACCTCAAATCCGCCCGAGTGGAAAACACAGGCGCACTGATAGCCGCACCAATGCGAATTCAAAATCCAACGGAAGGAACTGTCTGCTGAGGACGGCGCAGCACGGTCCGTGAACAATCCGCGAAGATACTACGAGACGGCCTCACGGCCAGACTCTCGGACATAGAGCGCGGCAGGTTCACAAGACGGCACCCTGTAATGTGGTAACCAACCCACGGATATCAGCCGGATCCACCGTCGACGTTACAGGCTGCGCCGCCCTCAGCGGAGTCAGTCCCGCGCCCGCTCGAACCATAGGCCAGACGTTCTCGGACGGATCGACGGCAAAGTCCATGAATACGGTACGGTGCTTCATGGAAAGAGCTTCGCGAAGGATCGGCTCGACATCGCACGGTCGCTCGATGCGAAAGCCGACGTGCCCGTAAGCGCGGGCGAGCGCATCAGGCGAACTCCGGGCCCCATGACTATCCACACATTATAAATGAACTGCCTGAACCGGCAGGCCGTCCTTCCACCCCTAGTCCATTGCGTCATTGAAAAAGCACCTTATTTGGTATTCAATGAAACGCATGGAAAAGATGAATTTGACCACGCTTGAGCGCAAACAATTGCTGTCAGCAACTCGTAGCCAAACGGTGCGCGCAGCGGACGCGCGGCGTGCACGGCTGATCTTGATGCTTGATGAAGGCGAAGCACGTGAGGCGATCATGCAGCGGCTGCGGTGTGACTCGCGCTTCATTACCCGTTGGTCGAGTCGGTTTTTGGCGGAGCGGTTGGGAGGCCTGTACGCGCGCCATCCGGGACGAGCTCCTGTGCATCCGCCTGAAAAGCTCGAGGCGCGGGTTCTGAATCTCACGCTTAAGCACCGGCCCTCGGACGGCTCGACGCATTGGAGCAGCTATAAGCTTGCGGCGGCTCTGGGCGATGTAGGCGCCTCGACGGTACAGCGCATCTGGCGCAAGCACGGCGTGCGCCCCCATCGACTCGATACGCACATGGTCTCAAACGACCCTGACTTCGAGACCAAGGCTGCAGACGTCATCGGCCTGTATCTGAACCCGCCCGCACATGCGGTGGTGTTCTGCGTGGACGAGAAGACGGCAATTCAAGCTCTGGATCGTAAGGATCGGATGCTACCGCTGTCGCCAGGGCGCGCCGAGAGCCATGGCTTC
>NZ_JAMBPS010000093.1:0-17761 GCF_024206515.1 Paraburkholderia sp. CNPSo 3281
CGCGGCCATGCGCGGCAACGTCAGTGTGCGATTGCGGGTAAAGGCGGTGGGGGTGCGGCGCACGCGCTCGGCGAGCGCCGGATCGAACAGGAAATCGGAGAACTCAGCCAGAAGGCGGGAAGACGCCGGTATTTGAGTTCATATCGTTGATTTATCAGGAAGTTATGGTGTGAAGTTTACAGGTCCCACGGTTCGTTTACAAGCACTTCCGGGGCTTAAGTTGAGAGCATTGCCCCGCACAGGGGCAACGCCGGCGTACCGACGCGAAAAAAAGCTTCAAACATGAACAACAGGCGCAGGCACAACAACACCAGCTGCCGCAGGCGAATCCAACCCAGATAGCGGTGCAACACGCTTGCGCCGTTCCCCAGTGGGCGCACTCCCAAAAGCATCCCGATAGCTCTTGCTAAAGTGACAAGCCGACTGAAACCCGCAGGCCATCGTAATCTGCATAATCGACATATCGGTCTGCAGCAGCAGCTCACGCGCCCGCCGCAAGCGCAGCGTTAAATAGTAATGCGTAGGCGTCATCCCGAGATGCTCATGAAAGAGCCGCTGCAACTGCCGCTGGGACATATTCGCGAGCCGCGCGAGTTCTTCACGCGAAAGCGGCTCTTCGATATTGTTCTCCATGAGCGAGATCACTTCGAAGAGCGACTTGTTCGCCGAACCGAGCCGCGCGACGAGCGGCATGCGCTGCTGGGCAGACGTATCGCGCACATGCTCGACAACGAACTGCTCGGCGATCTGCGTCACACGCGCGGTGCCCACACGCGCTGTGATGAGGTGCAGCATCATGTCAAGCGGCGCGACGCCGCCGGTGCACGTCACGCGGTCGCGGTCGATGACGAAGAGCTCCTTGAGAAAACGCGTCGAAGGAAACTCCTCCTTCAGCGCCGACATGTTTTCCCAATGGATCGCGCAAGCATACCCAGCCAGCAGCCCAGACTTCGCCAGCGCGTAGGTCCCCGTGCACAGGCTGCCCAGCGCGACACCCATGCGCGCGAAACGGCGCAGCGCGGCGAGATGGGCGGGCGTGGTGGCCCGCTGCACATCGATGCCGCCGCAGACGAACACGATATCGGGCCGCCCCACGCATTCGGCCGGGCCCGTGTCGATGGAAAGCCCGTTGCTCGACGCGACCGGGCCGCCCTCCGGGCTGATGATCGACCACCTGTAAAGCGGCTGTCCGCTCAGGTAGTTAGCCATACGAAGAACTTCGATGGCGTTCGTGAACGCGATCATCGTGAAGTCGGGCAGCGGCATGAACGCGAAGTGCGCTAACGACGCTGTGCGATCCGGCAGCATGGGGACGATTCCTTGTGATCGGTAGCCTGTGCCCAGTGGAGGCCCGGTGAGGCCGGGGGGCCGGCTACGCTACCGTAATTTTCGAATTTCGCGGGTCCAGTGTGCCATGCGGCAAAACCCTGAGTCATCTGGACAAAAAAGCCGGAAGAGGGAAATAGGACGAGGGTGCGGGATTGGTGCACTGCGATGCGCGATAAATAATTCGGATTGGGAAACATGGGGCACGGCGCACCGTTAGCGAGCGCCAGTCGCAGCCACTTGTGAAAAATGGACGCGGATGGCGGAAAAGGAAAAGAACGCGTCTGAATTTCGACGTTGAGCGCCAATTCGAACGACAAGAATAGAACCGTCGGTCCCCAGCCGGTCAAGCGGGTTCAAAGCCGCTGTCAAGCCAGTCGCGACGGGGCCTCCAGCATTGCAGGAAGTCCTTCATTCATCGTCACGGAAGCCCTATGTCGAACACTCAACCTTTCTTTTCGCAAACGCTGGCGCAGCGCGATTCGGCAGTTCGCAGCAGCATCCTGAAAGAACTCGAGCGGCAGCAGTCGCAGGTCGAAATGATCGCGTCGGAAAACATCGTGTCGCGCGCCGTGCTCGAAGCCCAAGGCTCGGTGCTGACCAACAAGTACGCGGAAGGTTATCCGGGCAAGCGTTATTACGGCGGCTGTGAATTCGCCGACGAGGTGGAAGCGCTTGCCATCAGCCGCATCAAGCAACTGTTCAACGCCGGTTTCGCCAACGTGCAGCCGCATTCGGGCGCCCAGGCCAACGGCTCGGTCATGCTCGCGCTCGCCAAGCCGGGCGACACGGTGCTCGGCATGTCGCTCGACGCGGGCGGCCACCTCACGCACGGCGCAAAGCCGGCGCTTTCCGGCAAGTGGTTCAACGCCGTGCAGTACGGCGTGAACCGCGAAACCATGCTGATTGATTACGACCAGGTCGAAGAACTCGCGCAGCAGCACAAGCCCGGCCTCATCATCGCGGGTTTTTCCGCGTATCCGCGCGCCCTCGACTTCGCGCGCTTTCGCGCGATTGCCGACTCGGTCGGCGCGAAGCTGATGGTGGATATGGCGCATATCGCGGGCATCATCGCGGCGGGGCGTCATCAGAACCCCGTCGAGCACGCGCACGTCGTCACCTCAACCACGCACAAGACGCTGCGCGGCCCACGCGGCGGCTTCGTGCTGACCAACGACGAGGAGATCGCGAAGAAGATCAACTCGGCTGTGTTCCCCGGCCTCCAGGGCGGCCCGCTCATGCACGTGATCGCGGGCAAGGCGGTCGCGTTCGGCGAAGCGCTCGAAGCCAGCTTCAAGACCTATATCGACAGCGTGCTCGCCAATGCGAAGGCGCTGGGTGAGGTGCTGAAGGCGGGCGGCGTGGACCTCGTGACGGGCGGCACCGACAACCATCTGCTGCTCGTCGATCTGCGGCCCAAGGGCCTGAAGGGCAATCAGGTCGAGCAGGCGCTGGAGCGCGCCGGCATCACCTGCAACAAGAACGGTATCCCGTTCGACGCCGAAAAGCCCACGATCACCTCGGGCATTCGCCTCGGCACGCCCGCGGGCACGACGCGCGGCTTCGGCGTGGACGAATTCCGCACGATCGGCCGCCTGATTCTCGAAGTGTTCGACGCGCTGCGCGCGCATCCGGAAGGCGACGCCGCCACCGAGCAGCGCGTGCGCCGCGAGATCTTCGCGCTGTGCGAGCGCTTTCCGATCTACACGCAAGCCTGATTCTTCACACCATCGCCTTTCAATTTCATTCGAGCGTTTCGGAGCGGCTAATGAGCACTCTGCATGACAACAGCATCATCATCGACGGCCTGAACATTTCGAAGTTCGAGCGCTCGGTGTTCGAAGACATGCGCAAGGGCGGCGTCACCGCCGTCAACTGCACGGTTTCTGTGTGGGAAGACTTCCAGAAGACCGTGGACAACATTGCGCAGATGAAGCAGCAGATTCGCGAGTACAGCGAGATCCTCACGCTCGTGCGCACGACCGATGACATTCTGCGGGCGAAGAAAGAGAACAAGACGGGCATTATCTTCGGCTTCCAGAACTCGTATGCCTTCGAGGACAACCTGGGCTATATCGAGGTGTTCAAGGAACTCGGCGTGAATGTCGTGCAGCTTTGCTACAACACGCAGAACCTCGTGGGCACGGGCTGCTATGAGCCGGACGGCGGCCTCTCCGGCTACGGGCGCGAAGTGATCCAGGAAATGAACCGCGTGGGCATTCTGGTCGATCTTTCGCACGTGGGCGGAAAGACTTCATCGGATGCGATTGCCTGCTCGAAGAAGCCGGTGACGTATTCGCACTGCTGTCCGTCGGGTCTCAAGGAGCACCCGCGCAACAAGACTGACGAGCAGTTGAAGGAGATTGCCGACGCGAACGGCTTCGTGGGCGTGACGATGTTCGCGCCGTTCCTCAAGAAAGGCCCAGATTCGACCGTCGAGGATTATCTCGAAGCGATCGAATATGTGGTCGATCTGATCGGCGAGGACCGCGTGGGCATCGGCACGGATTTCACGCAGGGCTACAGCACCGAGTTCTTCGACTGGATCACGCACGACAAGGGCCGTTATCGCAGCCTCACGAATTTCGGCAAGGTTGTGAACCCGGAAGGCATCCGCACGATCGGCGAATTTCCGAATCTCACCGCCGCCATGCAAAAAGCTGGCTGGAGCGAGACGCGCATCAAGAAGGTCATGGGCGAGAACTGGATGCGCGTGTTCGGCGAAGTCTGGGGCGGTTGACCGCCAGGCCTGACCCCGCAGCGCGGAAAGGCCATCGTTCGCACTTAGAAACCCTAATTAAAATCGCTCACTGTGTCACTGGAGCCCCACGAAATGCAACCGCAACTGCCGATCGATGTCGATCCCGCCACCGGCGTCTGGACCACGGACGCGCTGCCGATGCTGTACGTGCCGCGTCACTTCTTCACCAACAATCACACCGCCGTAGAAGAGGCGCTGGGCCGTGATGTGTACGCCGAGATTCTCTACAAGGCCGGCTACAAGTCGGCGTACCACTGGTGTGCGAAGGAAGCCGAAAAGCACGGCATTGCCGGCATGGCCGTGTTCGAGCATTACCTGAAGCGTCTTTCGCAGCGCGGCTGGGGTCTCTTCACGATCCGCGAGGCCGATCCGGCCACCGCGCGCGCGAAGATCGAATTGCGCCATTCGTCGTTCGTGCTGGCGCAACCGGGCAAGGAAGGCAAGCTTTGCTACATGTTCGCGGGGTGGTTCGCGGGCGCGATGGACTGGGTGAACGACACCACGGAAGGCGGAAAAAACGCGCCGCGTTCGCAATCGAAAGAAGTGCAATGCGCCGCCGAAGGCCACGCGTACTGCGTATTCGAAGTCTCGCCGATCGCCGCCTGAACGGCCGCGCGCCCCCCGCAATACAGGTCACACCGAAAGACACGAACGCCAGAGGTCGTCTGCGATGCGCTACCCCAATCTGTTCAAACCCTTGACGCTCAATCAGCTCACGCTGCGCAACCGCATCGTCAGCACGGCCCACGCCGAGGTCTACGCGGAGCCGGGCGGCTTGCCGGGCGACCGCTATATCCGCTATTACGAGGAAAAGGCCAAGGGCGGCGTGGGCCTGGCCGTATGCGGCGGGTCGAGCCCGGTGTCGATCGACAGTCCGCAGGGCTGGTGGAAGTCGGTGAATCTCGCCACCGACAAGATCATCGATCCGCTCGCGCGTCTGGCCGAGGCCATGCACCGCCACGGCGCGAAGATCATGATCCAGGCCACCCACATGGGCCGCCGCTCCGCCTTTCACGGCGAGCATTGGCCGCATTTGATGTCGCCTTCTGGCGTACGCGAGCCCGTACACCGCGGCAACGCGAAGATCATCGAGGTGGAAGAAATCCGCCGCATCATCGGCGACTTTGCGGCGGCTGCAAAGCGCGTGAAAGACGCAGGCATGGATGGCATCGAAATCTCCGCCGCGCACCAGCATCTGATCGACCAGTTCTGGAGCCCGCGCACGAACTTTCGCACCGACGAATGGGGCGGCTCGCTCGAAAACCGTCTGCGTTTTGGCGTGGAAGTGCTCAAGGCCGTCCGCGAAGCGGTGGGCAAGGACTTTTGCGTCGGCCTGCGCATGTGCGGCGACGAATTCCACGAAGACGGCCTCGATCACGAGCAGCTCAAGGAAATCGCGCAGGCGATGTCGGAAACGGGGCTCATCGATTATCTCGGCGTGATCGGCTCCGGCGCGGATACGCACAACACGCTCGCAAACTGCATGCCGCCCATGGCGCTGCCGCCGGAGCCGTTCGTGCATCTCGCGGCAGGGATCAAGTCGGTGGTCAAGCTGCCGGTCATGCACGCGCAGAGCATTCGCGACGCGGGCCAGGCCGAGCGTCTGCTCGCGAGCGGCATGGTCGATCTCGTGGGCATGACGCGCGCGCAGATCGCCGACCCGCACATGGTCATCAAGATTCGCGACGGCCGCGAGGACGAGATCAAGCAGTGCGTCGGCGCGAACTATTGCATCGACCGCCAGTACCACGGGCTCGACGTGCTGTGCGTGCAGAACGCCGCAACGTCGCGCGAAGCGACTATGCCGCACGTGATCGAAAAATCGCGCGGCCCGAAGCGCAAGGTCGTGGTGGTCGGCGCGGGGCCGGCGGGCCTGGAAGCTGCACGCGTGGCGCGGCTGCGCGGCCATGATGTCGTGCTGTTCGAGAAGAACGACGCCGTGGGCGGCCAGATTCTGCTCGCTGCAAAAGCGCCGCAGCGCGAGCAGATGGCGGGCATCGTGCGCTGGTTCGACATGGAGACGAAGCGACTTGGCGTGGATCGTCGCCTTGGCGTGACGGCCGACGAGAAAACCATTCTCGCGGAAAAGCCAGACATCATCGTGCTCGCCACGGGCGGGTCGAGCTTCACGCAGCAGGTTCCGGCCTGGGGCGTGGAAGAGGGGCTCGCCGTAAGCGCGTGGGACATCCTGAGCGGCAAGGTCGAGCCGAAGCAGAACGTGCTCGTCTACGACGGCGTGAGCACGCATGCGGGCGCCGGCGTTGCCGATTTCATTTCGAGCCGTGGCTCGAAGGTCGAGATCGTGACACCCGACGTGAAGGTTGCCGACGACGTGGGCGGCACCACGTTCCCGATCTTCTATCGCCGCCTCTATGCGCAAGGGGTGATTCACACGCCGAATTACTGGCTCGACCGGGTGTACGAAGAAGACGGCAAGAAGATCGCCGTACTGCGCAACGAGTACACGGAGGAACAGGAAGAGCGCGCCGTCGATCAGGTGGTGATCGAAAACGGCAGTACGCCGAACGACGCCTTGTACTGGGCGATCAAGCCCGAATCGGTCAATCGCGGGCAGGTGGACGTGCACAAGCTCTTCGCAGCCGAGGCGCAGCCGTGCCTTGCCGAAGAACTCGGCAATGGCCGCTTCCTGCTCTTCCGCGTGGGCGACTGCATCTCCTTGCACAACATTCACGGCGCGATTTACGACGCGCTGCGGCTCGCCAAGGACTTCTGAACCATGAATCCGACCTGGCTCATTACCGCGCTGCTGTGGGTGTCGATGGCGGGGCTCGCGTTCGCGGTTGCGAAGCGGGCCGCCTTCTGGCGGGTGGGGCGCGCCGCTGCGCCCGGCTCCGTGGGCGTCGGCAAGCTGTTCAGTATCCCGAAGCGTTATTTCGTCGATCTGCACCATGTGGTGGCGCGCGACCCGTACATCGCCAAAACGCACGTCGCCACCGCGGGCGGCGCCATCGCGGCGCTCGCGCTCGTGTTCGTCAACTACGGTTTCGCGATCTATTCGCCGTGGCTCGACAAACTGATCTTTCTCGCGGCGCTCGCCATGCTGATCGGCGTGGTGTTCGTGTGGCGCCGCCGTCACGCGAAAGCGGTGCCGGCGCGCCTCTCGCGCGGGCCCTGGAATACGCTGCCGTGGCTGCTCGGTTCGTTCGCGCTGGGCGTGGCGCTCTTCACGGTCGTACCGGCGGGCGCCATGTCGGGCGGCTTCGCGGTGCTTTGCGCGGTGCTGATCGCCGTGGGCGCGTTCGCAATGACGTTCGGCGCGGCGCGCGGCGGCCCGATGAAGCATGCCGTGGCGGGGCTGTTGCACCTCGCGTTCCATCCGCGCCAGGAGCGCTTTTCAGCGACGCGCGAGGGCTGGACCGGCAACGGCACGGCTACGCCCCCCACGGCGCTGAAGCTCCCCGACATCGAAGAGAAGCAGGACTATGGCGTGGCGAAACCCGTCGAGTTTCGCTGGAACCAGCTGCTGAGCTTCGACGCCTGCGTGCAGTGCGGCAAATGCGAGGCCGCGTGCCCCGCGTTCGCTTCGGGCCAGCCGCTCAACCCCAAGAAGCTGATTCAGGATCTCGTCGTCGGCATGGCGGGCGGCACCGATGCGGCCTATGCGGGCAGCCCCACGCCGGGCATCAAGGTCGGCCAGCATGGCGGCGCGCCGAACGGCCCGATCGTGTCAAGCCTGATCGAAGCGCAAACGCTGTGGTCCTGCACCACCTGCCGCGCCTGCGTGCAAGAGTGCCCGATGCTGATCGAGCACGTGGATGCCATCGTCGATATGCGCCGCAACCAGACGCTGGTGCACGGCGAGGTGCCGGGCAAAGGCCCGGAAGTGCTGGCAAACCTGCGCGAAACAGGCACGGCGGGCGGCTACGACAAGGCGGCGCGCTACGACTGGTCGGTCGATCTCAACGCGCCCGTGGCGCAACCGGGCAAGCGCGTGGACATACTCGTGGTGGCGGGCGAGGGCGCGTTCGACATGCGCTATCAGCGCACGCTGCGCGCGCTCGTGAAGGTACTCAACAAGGCGGGCGTGAACTACGCGGTGCTCGGCGCGCAAGAAACCGACACGGGCGACGTGGCGCGCCGCCTCGGCGACGAAGCGACGTTCCAGCACATGGCGAGGCAGATGATGACGACGCTCGCCACGCTGAACTTCGCGCGCATCGTCACCGCCGATCCGCACGTCATGCACAGCCTGCGCAACGAGTACCGCGCGCTTGGCGGGCGTTACGAAGTGCTCCATCACACGACCTACCTCGCGGAACTCGCCGAGACCGGACGCATCGCGCCCAAGGCCGTGCAGGCGCTCGCCGAAAAGCGCACGACGTATCACGATCCCTGCTATCTGGGCCGCTACAACGGCGAGACCGAAGCACCGCGCAAGCTGCTCAAGACCATCGGCATCAAGGTCGTGGAGATGGATCGCAACGGTATGCGCGCACGCTGCTGCGGCGGTGGCGGCGGAGCGCCGCTCACCGATATCCCCGGCAAGCAGCGCATTCCCGACATCCGCATCGCCGATGCGCGCGCAGTCAATGCCGACGTGGTCGCCGTGGCCTGCCCGCAGTGCACGGCGATGCTCGAAGGCGTGGTGGGCCCGCGCCCCGACGTGCTCGACGTGGCCGAACTCGTGGCCGCCTCGCTGGAGTGAATCGATGAATACCCTCAAACGAATCGATCCGCGCCGCCCTTTCGTCGTCACGGCGGCGGGCCTCAAGCGCATCACGCTGGGCGAAGTCGGCAGCGCGGACGCGAGCGATGCACAATGGCTCACGCAGAATGCGCACGAAGGCGCAGCGAAGCCACGCCGCGTGGTTAGCCATCCGAATCATCATCTGCTCGTCGTCGCACACGCCGAACGCGGCGCACTCGACGATCACGCGTGCCAGGCCATTGCCGCCGCGGCGCTGCTGGCCGATGCGCAAACCGAAGTCGCGCTGCTCGTGTTCGGTGAGCTGAAGGACGACGCCGGGGCGCTCGGCGTGGACAAGCTGATCGAACTGCCGGGATTCGAGCGCCGCACGTTCGCGCCGGAGATCGGCTTGCGCGCGCTGCAGGCCTGCGCGGCGGCGCTCGCGCCGAAGCACGTGTTCCTGCCCGACAACGCCAGCGGCGACGGCGACCTCGGCCGCCGCTATGCGGCCGCCGCGGGTGCGAGCGTGGCGACCCATGTGGTCGAGATCGATGCGAAGCATGTGGGCGTGTATGAACAGGCGAAGCGCGCGTGGGCTGCGCGCTCGCTGCCCGACGTTATCCTGCTCGCGCCGGGCACCGTCGAGGCGAAGCTGCCTTTCGTCGGCGCTGGCGAACGCCTCGCTGGCGATTTCATCCGGCCGGCTACCGACCTCGCGTCGCCATACAAGGATCTCGGCCTCGAGTCCATCGACGCCGCCCAGGTCGCGCTTGAAGAAGCCGATTTCATCGTCTCGGCGGGCAACGGTGTAACCGACATTGCCGCGTTCGGGCGGCTCGCGGGCGCATTCGGCGCAGCAATCGGCGCGAGCCGCGTGGCGGTGGACAACGGCCACTTCACGCGCGACAAGCAGGTGGGCGCAACGGGTAAGACGGTCGAGGCGAGTGTGTATATCGCGTTCGGCATTTCGGGCGCCGTACAGCACTTGCAGGGCATCAAGGACTGTCGCCATGTGATTGCCGTAAATCTCGACGGCAGCGCGCCGATTGCGAAGCGCGCCAACTTGACCGTGGTCGGCGACGCGCAAGGCACGATCGCCGCGCTGATCGAGCAGGTGCAAGCCGCGCGCGCACAGCATGGCGGGGCGAGCGCGGTACGTGACGAAACGCATTCTGCAGGAGTCGCCGCATGAACGCACGCCATGATCCTCAACGTGGAATCGAGCGCGTTGCGGTGCTCGTGTCGGTGGGGCGTCACCCCGTGAGCGGCACGCCTCGATACAGCCGCAACGACGCGCTAGCGCTCGACCTCGCGCGCACGCTGGCCGAGCGGCATCATGCGCGTCTGGACGTGCTGCACGCAGGCGACGCCGCCGATCCTGCGCTCGCCGAATACCTCGCGCTAGGCGCGCACGAAGTGGAGGTGCTGGCCTGCGCGCCTTCCTGTGACGCGGCACGCGTGCTCGCCGAACGTGTGCGTGGCTACGACCTCGTGCTGACCGGCACGCGCGCCGAGGGCGCGCACGACAGCGGCATGCTGCCGTACCGTGTGGCGGCTGCGCTGGGCGTGCCGATCGTGGGCGGCGCGGTTGACATCGACGTGGACGTCGCCACGCGCGCCGCCGTGGTGCGTCAGTTTCTGCCCAAGGGTCTGCGCCGTCGCGTGCAGACGGCGCTCCCCGCGGTGATCGCCGTGCATCCGCTCGCGAACGCCCAGCCCCGTTACGCCTATGCGCGGCTGCGCGCGGGCGCGGTGCGGCCCGCGAACGCAACACGCGTGAGCGCCGCCGAATCCACCGAAGCGGCCGCATGGACGGTTGGCCCGATCGAGCGTAAACCCGTGCGGCTCGCCGCTGCGGAGAAGCGCTCAGGCCACGCGCGCATGCTTTCCGCGACCACGACCGAAAGCCGGGGCGGCAACGTCGTAATTGAAGGGAGTTCAGTCGAAAAAGCACAAGTGATCCTCGCGTATTTGCGGGAGCATCAACTCATCGATTACTGATTTTGCTGGCCTGTCGGCAACGAACTGGGATGAAAAATCCGGAGCACACATGAAAGTAACGGCAGAGATTCGCGCGCTGATCGAGCGCCGCCAAGCGGGTTACAGCCTGGAGGCGCCTTTCTACCTGAGCGAGGAGATTTTCGCGCTCGATATGGAGACGATTTTCCGGCAGCACTGGATCGAGGTCGCCACGGAAGCGGAAATTCCCGAGCCGGGCGACTACGTGACCGTCGATCTGGCGGGCGACTCGATCCTGATCGTGCGCGACGACGACATGCAGGTGCGCGCGTTCCACAACGTCTGCCGCCACCGCGGCGCGCGCCTGTGCAACGAAGAGAAGGGATCGGTGGGCAATATCGTTTGCCCGTATCACAGCTGGACCTACAACCTGACCGGCGCGCTGATGTTCGCCGAGCACATGGGCGAGCAGTTCGACCGCTGCAAGCACAGTCTCAAGAACGTGCATGTGGAAAGTCTCGCGGGCCTGATCTTCGTGTGTCTCGCCGAAGAGCCGCCCGCCGACTTCGAGCTCATGCGGGCCGAGATGGAGCCGTATTTGCTGCCGCACGACCTGGCGGGCTGCAAGGTCGCCGCCCAGGTCGACATCATCGAGAAGGGCAACTGGAAGCTCGTGATGGAAAACAATCGCGAGTGCTATCACTGCGTGGCGAATCATCCTGAGCTGACGATTTCGCTCTACGAATACGGCTTTGGCTACGCGCGTACGGACGCCAACGCGGAAGGCATGGACGCGTTCGAGCGCACCTGCAACGAGCGCGCGAAGCAGTGGGAAGCGATGGACCTGCCGTCGGTCGAAATCGAAAAACTGCTGGACGTTACGGGTTTTCGCACGCAGCGCCTGCCGCTCGACCGCGGCGGCGAGTCGCAAACGCTGGACGCGAAGGTCGCCTCGAAGAAGCTGCTCGGCGAGTTTCGCACGGCCGATCTCGGCGGCCTCTCGTTCTGGACGCAACCGAATTCGTGGCATCACTTCATGAGCGATCACATCGTGTCGTTTTCCGTGATTCCGCTTTCCGCCGGCGAAACGCTCGTGCGCACGCGCTGGCTCGTTCACAAGGACGCGCGCGAAGGCATCGATTACGACGTGGAGAACCTCACCGCCGTGTGGAACGCGACCAACAACCAGGACCGCACGCTCGTGGAGTATTCGCAGCGCGGCGCGGCGAGCAGCGCGTATGAACCGGGTCCGTATTCGCCGTACACGGAAGGACTCGTGGAAAAGTTCTCGGCCTGGTATATCGGCCGCCTCGCCCGGCAGATTGGCGCATAACGCACACGCGTAAAGCAATGAGAGCGGAGTTTGACATGATGCGAGACGCGGCCCAATTCAATCCACTCGACGCCAGCGACAGCCGGGTGACGCGCCCGGCGTTCTGGGGTGCGCTGCCCGAGCGGTGGACGAGCGAGGTCGAGGAAACCCTCGTGTGCTGCCACGTATGGCAGGAAACGCACGACGTGAAGAGCTTTTTCCTGCGCTCGCCGCAGGGCCGCACGTTCTCGTTCGAGCCGGGGCAGTTCCTCACGCTCGAACTCGAGATCGACGGAGAGGCCATCAACCGGTGCTATACGATTTCGTCGTCGCCCGCACGGCCGCATACCCTTTCCATTACGGTCAAGCGCGTGCCGGGCGGCAAGGTGTCGAACTGGCTGCACGACAACCTGCGCCCGGGCGTATCGCTGCGCGTGCTCGGGCCGGCCGGCGAATTTACGTGTGCGCGCCACCCTGCGCCGAAGTATCTGTTTCTTTCCGCAGGCTCCGGCGTCACGCCGCTGATGTCGATGAGCCGCGCGCACCACGATCTCGCGGAGGACCGCGATATTGTTTTCGTGCACAGCGCCCGCACGCCCGACGACATCATCTTCGCGCGCGAGCTGGAACTGATCGCTTCGAGCCGCGCGAATTTCCGCACGTCGTTCGTGTGTGAAAGGGTGGGCGCGCGTACCGACTGGTCCGGCGTGACCGGTTTTCTCTCGCTGCCGCTCCTGAAGTTGATTGCCCCGGACTTCATGGAGCGCGAAATCTTCACCTGCGGGCCCGCCCCCTATATGAAAGCCGTGCGCGATCTGCTCGACGAAGCGGGCTTCGCGCGCGAACGCTACCACGAAGAGAGTTTTTCATTCGAAACGCTTACGGCGGAAGCCGAGGCGCCGGTGGAACAGCCCCCGGCGGATTCGTCGGTCGAAACCGCCAGCTTCAAGATCACCTTCGCGAAGAGCCGCCGCGAGATTCAATGCGGTGCACAACAAACCGTGCTCGATGCCGCGCGCCAGGCCGGCGTGCGCCTGGCTTCTTCGTGCAGCCAGGGCATGTGCGGAACCTGCAAGGTCAAGCTCGTTTCCGGGCAGGTGGAGATGAAACACAGCGGCGGTATACGCCAGCGCGAGATCGATCAGGGCATGGCGCTGCTGTGCTGCTCGAAGCCGCTGTCCGACCTCGTCGTCGACAAATAGCGCGCGCGTCGCGCAACGACAAGAACACGTCGTAAATCGACGTTAGCGGCAGATTGTGGCGGGCGAATCTGCATAGGCACGGGGCGCTTGCCCATATCACAGGAGATCGACCATGAAGCAGGCTGGAAAACTCTTTTGGACCGGTGTGTTATCGGCGATGGTGAGCTTGAGCGCCCCGGCGTTTGCCGACGGCAAGCCGACCTTGAAGATCGGTTATGTCGAAGGCTGGGACGACAGCGTCGCGACGTCCAACGTGGCCGCGCGCATCATCGAGAAACGCTATGGCTATCCGGTGCAGCTTGTGCCCGTGGCCGCGGGCATCATGTGGCAGGGCGTGGCGCGCGGCGACCTCGACGCGACGCTTTCCGCCTGGCTGCCGGTGACGCAGGGCGCGTACTGGGCGCAATTCAAGGACAAGGTGGTCGACCTCGGCACTAACTTCACCGGCGCGAAGATCGGCCTCGTGGTGCCCGACTACGTGAGCGCGAAGAGCATCACCGATCTCAACGCGGACAAGTCGGCGTTCGGCGGACGCATCGTCGGCATCGACGCCGGTGCGGGCGTGATGCGCAAGACCGACGAGGCCGTCAAGCAATACGACCTCAGCTACAACGTGATGCCGAGTTCGGGTAGCGCGATGGCGGCCGAACTGGCGCGTTCGGTGGGTTCGAAGAAACCCGTGATCGTCACGGGCTGGACGCCGCACTGGATGTTCGCCAAGTACAAGCTGCGCTTCCTCGACGATCCGAAGAACGTCTACGGCGCGGCCGAGCACGTGGACAACGTGGCCAACCCCGAGCTCGAAAAGAAGGCCCCGCAGGTGGTGACGTTCCTGAAGAACTTTCAGTGGAAGCCGGGTGAGATCGACAGCGTGATGCTCGCGATCCAGAACGGCGAGAAACCCGACGCCGCCGCCGACACGTGGATCGCCGCGCATGGCGACCGCGTGAACGCCTGGGCGGGCACGCAGTAATCGCAGGTAAAAAAACGGCAGGGGGCCCGCCGCGGCCCCGCCAGATCAGTGCCCATGGCGGGCCGTGTCGCATTTGCGTAAGCGTCTGTCGCAATTCGCCATCCCGACAGGGTTTTTTCTGGCAACCATGTAGACATACCGTGCGGGCCGGCGCCTGCCGTTCGAGGAGACGGAGTCGATGAAATCCCCCAAGATCGTGGTCGATGGATTATGCAAGGTGTTCGGGCCCAACCCGAAGCTTGCACGTGAGCTGCTCGCGAAGGGCGCGACGAAAGACGAGCTGTTCGCCAGGACCGGCTATGTGCTCGGTGTGAACAATGCCTCGTTCGAGGTGCACGAGGGCGAGATTTTCGTGCTGATGGGCCTGTCCGGCTCGGGCAAGTCGACGCTGATCCGGCTTATCAACCGGCTCGTGGAGCCCACGGCCGGCAAGGTCATCATCGACGGGCGCGATATCGCGGCCGTGCGGCGCTCGGAACTGGTCTCGCTGCGCCGTACCGATATGAGCATGGTGTTCCAGTCGTTCGCGCTCATGCCGCAGCGCAGCGTGCTTGCGAATGCCGCGTTCGGCCTCGAAGTGGCGGGCGTGGGCCGCAAGGAGCGCGAGCGGCGCGCGCTGGCCGTGCTGGAGCAGGTCGGCCTCGCGCCGTTTGCACAGAAGCTGCCGGCCGAGCTTTCGGGCGGCATGCAGCAGCGCGTGGGCCTCGCTCGCGCGCTCGCGGTGAATCCCTCGCTCATGATCATGGACGAAGCGTTCTCCGCGCTCGATCCGCTCAAGCGCAAGGAAATGCAGAACGTGCTGCTGCAACTGCAAAAGGAGCAGCGCCGCACGATCATGTTCGTTTCGCACGACCTCGAAGAGGCGCTGCGCATCGGCAGCCGCATCGCGATCATGGAAGGCGGACGCATCGTGCAGATCGGCACGCCACAGGAAATCATCAGCAATCCTGCCGATGACTACGTGCGCGCGTTCTTCGACGGCGTGGACACGAGCCGCTATCTCACCGCAGGCGACCTCATGCAGCGCGAAGCCGTGCCGCTCATCCGCTCGCTCGACGCGAAGAGTGTGGCCTCGTCGCTCAACGGTAGCGCCGATTACGCGTTCGTGCTGGACGCGCAGCGCCGCATCAGCGGCTGTGTCACGCGCGATGCGATCGGCGCCGCGCAGCCAGCGCTGAAGAAAGTCGAATGCATCACGCTTGGCACGCCGCTGGAGCAAGTGGTCTCGCGCGTGTGCGCGAACACGACGGCGCTGCCCGTGGTCGACGACGAGGGCCGCTATTGCGGCTCCATCGATCAGGCCGCCGTGCTGAAGGTCATTACGCGTAATCGAGGTGCCCATGTCTGAGATCATTCCCGTCGGCCAGTGGGTCGATCAGTCGGTTCATTATCTGCTCGACCACGACGCCAACAGCTTCGACGCCGTGGGCAAGGCAATCGAGAGTTTCGCCGCCTTCGTCGAACATGGCTTGCAGGCCATCCCCATGTGGGCGCTCATGGCTTTCTTCATCGCAATCGGCTTGTGGCGCGTGGGCTGGCGCTTCGCGATCTTCGCCACCTGCTCGCTATTGCTGATCTACGCTACGGGCTTCTGGGATCAAACCGTCGTGACGCTCGGCCTCACGCTCTCGTCAACGGTGATCAGCCTCGTGATCGGCATTCCACTTGGCATCTGGACGGCGAAGAGCAAGGTCGTGCAAACCATCGTGCGGCCCATACTCGACCTGATGCAGACCATGCCGGCCTTCGTCTATCTGATTCCTGCCGCGATGCTGTTTGGTCTCGGCCGCGTGCCCGGCATCCTGTCCACCGTGATCTTCGCCATGCCGCCCGCCGTACGCCTCACGAGCCTCGGCATCAAGCACGTGAACCGCGAGATCGTCGAGGCGGGGCAGGCGTTCGGCTGCACGCCGTGGCAGCTGCTGTACAAGGTGCAATTTCCCAATGCGCTGCCGTCCATCATGCAAGGCGTGAACCAGACCATCATGATGGCGCTTTCCATGGTCATCATCGCTTCGATGGTGGGCGCAGGTGGACTCGGCAACGACGTGCTCGCGAGCATTCAGCGGCTGGATATTGGCCTCGGTTTCGAAAGCGGACTTTCCGTCGTGCTGCTTGCCATCATCCTCGACCGGATTACTGAGAGCTTCGGCCGTGCGCCGGGCGCCGTGAAAGCGCCGCTGTTCTCGGGACTCAAGCATCTGATGCGCGTGCGTCCCGCAGTCGTAGAGGCGTAGCCGTTGAAATAACACGATCAACCGCTGTTCCCGAGGAGCGCAATGTGACGATCGACATCGCCGTGCCCGAGCCCGAGACGCGCACGGCATCGTCTCTCAGACATTTCGGTTTCCTGATGTTGCAGAACTTTTCGATGATCGCGTTTTCCAGTGCGGTCGAGGTTCTGCGCATGGCGAACTACGTGGGGCGCGCGGAGCATTACCGCTGGTCGATCTACTCGCTCGACGGCGCACCGGCCCGCGCAAGCAACGGCATCACGGTGCGCCCCGCGCAGGCACTCGATCCGGCGTGCCTGCCCGACGTGCTGATCGTGTGCGGCGGCATACGCATACGCGAGATCATGAGCGAAGGCGTGCGCGCGACGCTCGGCATGGTGGCGCAGCAGGGCGTGCCGCTGGGCGGCATCTGCACCGGTGCTTACGCGCTGATGGCGAGCGGGCTGCTGGACGGCTATCGCTGCGCCGTGCATTGGGAGGATCTCACGGTTCTGCACGAAGAGTTTCCGCGTGTGCGTTTCGCCGACGAGCTGTTTGTGGTCGATCGCGACCGCCTTACTTGCACGGGCGGCACCGCGCCGCTCGATTTGATGCTCGAACTCGTTGGAGCGCGCCTTGGGCAAAGTCTTGCTGCCAAGGTATCCGAACAGTTCATTCTCGAACGAATTCGCGGCTCGACCGATCTGCAGCCTATACCCGTGGATGCGCGTGTGGGATTTTCGCGTGCGGAGCTGGTGGAGGTCGTGCGGTTGATGGAGGCGAATATCAAGGAGCCGCTGTCGCTTGAGGAACTCGCGCGGCTCGTTCGGCTTTCGCAGCGGCATTTGCAGCGGATGTTCAAGGCTTATTTGAACGTTTCGCCGACGCATTATTACCTCACGTTGCGGCTGAAGCGGGCGCGGGAGCTGTTGCGGACCACTGATACTTCGATTTCTCGTGTGACGGCTGTTTGTGGGTTTAATTCACCTTGCCATTTTAGTAAGGCGTATCGGGTGCAGTTTGGGCATGCGCCTAGCCATGAGCGGCGTGGGGTGGAGTGAGGGTTTGGTTTTTGGTTTTGGCTTTTGGCCGTTTTTTGGGGTTTTCTTGTTTTCGCATCGGTATGCAGGCGTTGCCCCTGTGCGGGGCAATGCTCTCAACTTAAGCCCCGGAAGTGCTTGTAAACGAACCGTGGGACCTGTAAACTTCACACCATAACTTCCTGATAAATCAACGATATGAACTCAAATACCGGCGTCTTCCCGACTTCTGGCTGAGTTCTCCGATTTCCTGTTCGATCCGGCGCTCGCCGAGCGCGTGCGCCGCACCCCCACCGCCTTTACCCGCAATCGCACACTGACGTTGCC
>NZ_JAMBPS010000094.1:0-17262 GCF_024206515.1 Paraburkholderia sp. CNPSo 3281
ACCCTGCGGTCGATTACTCCCGCCGCCGGACGGCCGCCCACCGCCTTGCCCCTGCGGCCGGCCACCGCCTTGGCCAGGCGGACGGGCGTTGCCTTGTCCGGGCGGCCGCGCGTTGTTGTTGCCAGAGCCCGCGCCCGGTGGCCGGTTTCCCTGTCCGGCGTTGTTGTTGGGTGGGCGATTCCCGCCGCCCTGGTTAGGCGGCCGTGCGCCGCTGGGCGGACGACCGACGGGCGGCCGCGGCCGCACGGGCGGCGGCGGCATGGGCCGCGGCCCTGGATGGCGCGCCCAGCGCGATTGATTGGAGTACCACGGCCGGTCGCGATAGTGCAGGCCCCAGTACGCGCCGAGCGAGAATGTCACGATCGGCAGACCGATGCGCGGGCCATAGCCCATCACCGGCACGCGCTGTCCTTGCCACGGATAGCTGATGAAGGTGCCGTAGACCCAGCCGCGCAGGCCCGGAAAGCCGATGTCGCACCAGCTGAAGCCGGCGACGCAGCCCCATACCGTCACTGCCACGCCACCCGGAATCTGGGCGACGATAGGAAAGTCGGCCGCGGGTCCTGCGTAGATGTTGACGGTCTGATTCGTGAATGCCTGCGACTGGGCGTGCGCGGGCGGCGAAGCCACGAATATGCCGGCTAGCGCGGCGAGCACGAGACCGAGTAACTGCTTGCGCATTGCTGCCTCCCCCTGGGTGGCGCCACCCGGACATTCATTGAGATAGCAACCATAACGGTAGCAGATAAGCCTTTTAGGGCGCGTCCAGGCATGTAACGGCTTATTTCGTGCGGGCGCACAATCACCGGTCAGGCGCGGCGTTCAGCTCGCGTTCGGCGCGCATTTGGCAAATTGCCGGCGCGGCGCACGCATTATGCCGCGCTGTGCAAAAATCGCGGCCTCGGTTCGCAAAGAAGAAAACAGCCGGCCGATTCCGTATCAGCAGACGAGGAGCAGACCACCGTGATTCAGCGTATTTCCCATTTCTTTACCGGCGTAGTGCATCGGATCCTGCCGGACCCGCTCATCTTCGCCATTCTCCTCACCGTCGTGACCTTCGTGCTGGCGTTCGCGCTCACGCCGCAGCCGCCCGAAGCGCTCGTCTTGATGTGGGGTTCGGGCTTCTGGAACCTGCTCGCGTTCGCGATGCAGATGGTCCTGATTCTCGTGACCGGCCACGCGCTCGCCAGCTCCGGCCCGGTCAAGCGCATGCTGGTCGCGCTGGCGAGTTGCGCGCGTACGCCGGGCCAGGGCGTGATGCTGGTGGCATTCGTGGGTGCGATTGCCTGCGCGATCAACTGGGGCTTCGGTCTCGTGCTCGGCGCGATGTTCTCGCGCGAAGTGGCGCGGCGCGTGCGCGGCGCGGACTACCGGCTGCTCGTCGCCGCCGCGTACATGGGCTTTCTCACGTGGCACGGCGGCCTTTCCGGCTCGGTGCCGCTCGTCGCGGCCACGAAGGGCAACCCCATGGAAAAGGCCGTCGGCCTGATCCCGGTCTCGCAGACCATCTTCACGGGCTATAACGCGTTCATCACGCTCGGACTGATCGTGCTGCTGCCGATACTCGTGCGTCTCATGATGCCGAAGCCCGAAGATGTCGTCTCGGTCGACCCCGCGCTGCTCGAAGATCCGCCGAGCGTCGAGCGCAAGCTCGGGCCCGACGCGACCTTCGCCGAGCGCATCGAGGAAAGCCGCGCGCTCTCGCTGCTGGTGGCGGCGCTGTGCTTCGTGTTCCTCGGCTTCCGGTTTCACACCAAGGGCTTCGCGCTCGACATCGACACTGTGAACCTCGTGTTCCTCGCCGCAGGCCTCGTGCTGCACAAGACGCCGATGGCCTACGCGCGCGCCGTGGCCGGTGCCGCGAGGGGCGCCTCGGGCATCATGATCCAGTTCCCGTTCTACGCGGGCATTCAGGCGCTCATGGACCACTCGGGTCTGGCGGGCGTCATCACGAAGTGGTTCGTCGATATCGCGAACGTGCACACGTTTCCGCTGCTCGTCTTTCTCAGCTCGGCGGTGATCAACTTCGCGGTGCCTTCGGGCGGCGGCCACTGGGTCGTGCAGGGGCCGTTCGTGATGCCGGCGGCGCAGGCGCTCGGCGCGGACCTCGGCAAGTCGGCGATGGCGATCGCTTATGGCGAGGCGTGGACCAACATGGCGCAGCCGTTCTGGGCGCTGCCCGCGCTCGCGATTGCGGGCCTCGGTGTGCGCGACATCATGGGTTACTGCGTGACCACGTTGCTGTTCTCGGGCGTGGTATTCGTCGCGGGGATGTATCTCTTCTGAGCGTGAAACGGGCGGCGTCCGAGCGCCGTCCCCTCATTTGTGCGTTGCGTGCTTCGCCAGATAGTCGCGCAGCACGATCGCGTGATTGCGCTCTGTGTCGTGGGAGCCGTAGAGCAGGGTGATGTGCCCGTTCGCGGCCGCTTCGGCGAGCGGCCGCCAGGCGTCGGGATTGGCATTCAGTTCGGCCAGATAGCGCTTCCTGAATTCGCTCCACTGCTCCGGGTCCTTGTGGAACCATTGGCGCAGTTCGGTGCTCGGCGCCACCTCCTTCAGCCACTCCACGTTCGCGAGCTTTTCCTTGCTCAGGCCGCGCGGCCACAGCCGGTCCACCAGAAAGCAGTGGTGTCCGTGCCCGGGCAACGGTTCGTAGACACGCTGGATGTCGATTGCCGGTTTCGTCATCGTCGGCTCCTTTTTAGTGGTTTGCGCGTGGCGGCCCTCGGGTGCCAGCAATGCCTGCACGCGCTCCTGCAGCGCGGGCAGGACGTCGAGTTCGAACCACGGGTGGCGCTTGAACCATGCCTGGTTGCGTGGCGACGGATGCGGCAGCGGCACGAAATTGGGTGCGTAGTCGCGCCAGGCCGCCACCGTTTCGGTGAGCGAGCCACGGCGCTCGCTGCCCAGAAAATAGCGCTGGGCATACTGGCCGACGAGCAGGGTCAGGCGCACGCCGCGCAACTGCTCGACGAGCCGCGCGTGCCACAGCGGGGCACATTCCGGGCGCGGCGGGTTGTCTCCGCCGCCGCCGCGGCCGGGGTAGCAAAAGCCCATCGGCACGAGCGCGACCTGGGCGGCGTCGTAGAACGTTTCGCTGTCGATGCCGAGCCACGCGCGCAGCCGTTTGCCGCTCGCGTCGTCCCACGGCACGCCCGAGGCGTGGACCTTGGCGCCCGGCGCCTGGCCGACGATCAGCAGGCTTGCCGTATCGCTCGCCTGCAGCACGGGGCGCGGCCCGAGCGGCAGCGCGTCGGCGCAGGCGTGGCAGGCGCGGATTTCGGCGAGTAGCGCGGGAAGCGCGCCCGAGAGCGAAAGCGGCCCCCGCAGCGGATGGACGTTCGACACGGCAAGGCGGGAAAGTGACGGGAGGTCCAGTCTACCAAACGCCCTGGTGCGCTGCTGCGACTGGCCCGCGGCGTGCCGGTCGCAGGGTGATTCAAACGCGATTCCAGCGCGCTTGAACCACAATTGCGCGCTGCGTCATTCTCGCGCGGCCATTTGCGCTTTTCCTGTAATCTCGCCCGTGGTCTGTCTGGAACGGAGCCGCAATGCCTGCCGAAGCCGAGACGTCAACCCGCACGACCCCCACCGAGCCCTTGCTCGTCGATCTCGCACTGCAAGGCGGCGGCTCCCATGGCGCATACACGTGGGGCGTGCTGGACCGCCTGCTCGAAGAGCCATGGCTGCAGATCGAAGGCATTTCGGGCACGTCGGCGGGCGCGATGAACGCCGCCGTGCTCGCGAGCGGCCACGCGCGCGATGGCGCGGCCGGCGCGCGCGAGGCGCTCGAGCGCTTCTGGCGCCGCGTGTCCGACGCCGCGCGCTTCAGCCCGTTCCGGCGCGGCCCCGTAGACATCCTGCTCGGGCGCTGGACGCTCGACCATTCGCCCTTGTTCGTCGCGCTCGACATGATGGCGCGTGTCGTCTCTCCGTACGATCTGAATCCGGGCCGCGTGAACCCATTGGGCACGATCCTCGCCGACACCATCGACTTCGAGGCGTTGCGCCATTCGCGCATCAAGCTCTTCATCACGGCCACGCGTGTCTCCAACGGCCAGGCGCGCGTGTTCCGCAACGCCGACCTCACACCCGACGCGCTGCTCGCCTCGGCCTGCCTGCCCACGCTCTTTCAGGCCGTCGAGATAGACGGCGAAGCCTACTGGGACGGCGGTTACGCGGGCAATCCCACCATTACGCCGCTGATTCGCGAGACCAATTCGATCGATACGATCCTCGTGCAAGTGAATCCCGTGGAGCGCGCGGGCACGCCGCGCTCGGCGCGCGACATCATCAACCGCGTGAACGAGATCGCGTTCAATTCCCCGCTCATCAAGGAACTGCGCATGATGGCGCTGCTGCACAAGGTCGCCGACGCGGGCAGCGAGGAGGGCCGCCGCTGGGCGGATATGCGCCTGCATCGCGTGCATAGCGCGAAGCTCGTCACGCTGGGCTCGTCGTCGAAGCTCAACGCCGAGTGGTCGTTCATCACGATGCTGCGCGACGAAGGCCGCCGCGCCGCCGATGAATTCCTCGCGCAGCACGGTGCGCAACTCGGCGAGGCGTCCACGTTCAATTTCGAAGCGCTGCTCGAAGGGGTATTGCAATGAGCGCGGGCACACTCGTTATCGGCCTCGGAGGCATGCTCGCGAGTCTCGCGCTCCTGATCTGGCTCGCGTATCGCGGCTGGAGCGTGCTGCTGCTCGCGCCGCTGTGCGCCATGCTGGCCGCGCTCATTTCCGGCGAGCCGGTGCTCGCGCATTGGACGCAAACATTCATGTCGAGCACGGGCCGATTTCTCGCCCAGTTCTTTCCGCTCTTTCTGCTCGGCTCGCTGTTCGGCAAGCTGATGGAAGATAGCGGCTCGGTGGATGCCGTGGCGCGCCTCATGATCGACAAACTCGGCACGCGCCACGCGCTCGTGGCCGTGGTGCTGGGCGGCGCGCTCGTCACCTATGGCGGCGTGAGCCTGTTCGTCGCGTTCTTCGTGCTCGCCCCCATGGCGCAGGCGTTGTTTCGCTCCGCCGATATTCCGCGCCGCCTGATGCCCGCTGCGATCATGCTCGGCACGGCGACTTTCACGATGTCGGCGCTGCCCGGCACGCCCGCGCTGCAAAACGCCATTCCCATGCCGTTCTTCGGCACGACGCCGTTCGCGGCGCCGGGTCTTGGCGTGATCGCGAGCCTCGTGATGGCGGGCTTCGGCCTCTGGTGGCTCGGGCGCGCGGCGACGGCGGCGCGGCGCAACGGCGAGGGCTTCGTCGAGCCTGACAACGGTGGCGCCGATGACGAAGATCGCGCCACGTCCTCGCTCGTGCGCGAGCGCGCGAGCCTCGCGCAAGCCTTCGATCCCGCCGAGATCGGCAACGGCGCGGCGGCATCGGACCATGCCGGACCGCCGTCGCCCTTCGCCGCGCTCGCGCCGCTCGTGGTCGTCGTGGCGATGAACTTCGTGATGAACGTCGTGGTGTTCCCGCGCATCGACGCCTCGTATCTCGCCGAACCGCGCTGGGGTTCGACCACGCTTTCGGCGGTGGCGGGCGTGTGGGGTGTCTCGGTTGCGCTCGCGCTCGGCATTATCGTGCTGGTGGCGCTCAATCGCGGGCGGCTCGCCGCGCTGCGCGAAAGCGTCGATGCGGGCGCCAATGCGTCGGTGTTGCCGGTGCTGAGCGTGGGCAGCCTCGTGGGCTACGGCGCCGTGATCGCCGCATTGCCCGCGTTCGAGGCCGTGCGCGACTGGGTGCTCGGCATCGGCGGCGGCCCGCTCGTCTCGCTCGCCGTCGCTACGAACCTGCTCGCTGGGCTGACGGGCTCGGCGTCGGGCGGGTTGACCATCGCGCTCGACGCGCTCGGCGGCACCTACATGCAACTCGCCGCCCAGCATGGCATCAATCCCGCGTTGCTGCACCGCGTGGCCGTGATGTCGTCCGGCACGCTCGACAGCCTGCCGCACAACGGCGCCGTGGTCACGCTGCTGGCCGTGTGCGGCTCGACGCATCGCGAAAGCTACCGCGACCTCGTGGTGGTGAGCATCGTCGGCGCGCTCATCGCACTCGGCGTGGTGATCGTGCTCGGATCGCTGTTCGGCAGTTTCTGAGCGTCGTTCCTGCGCGAGACACGCCGCGGGGCAGCGATCCGCCAACGCGCGTAGACTCTCGCGAAGCAGCGGCCCTTCGCAAGGAGGCTTCATGAAATTGCTTGCTGTCCACCCGAGCGGACTGATGTACACGCGCGTGTTCCTGCGGCTCGAGCCGCTGGGTCTCGAATCCGTGGCCGGCACGGCGCGCGAGGCGGGCCATGAGGTGCGCCTGCTCGATCTGCAGGTCGAGACACACCGCGACCTCATGCGCATGGTGCGCGACTGGCAGCCCGAGGCGCTCTGCTTCTCGGGCAACTATCTGGCCAACATTCCCGAGATCATCGACCTGTCGAAGGCGGTGAAGGCCGCGCTGCCCTCGTGCTTCGTGTTCGTGGGCGGGCACAGCGTGTCGTTCACCGCGCACGATCTGCTGCGCCATGCCGAAGGCGCGATCGATTGCGTGCTGCGCGGCGAGGGCGAAGCTTCGGTCAACGAACTGCTCGAAGCGGTGTCGCGCGGCGCCGACCTGCTCGCGGTGCCGGGCGTCGTGACGAGCCACGGATCGGGGCCGCCGCCACGCTTCGTCGAGAATCTCGATCCGGTGCGGCCCGCGCGCGACCTGCTGCGCCATCGCCGCAAGTATTTCATCGGCACGCTCGATCCTTGCGCCTCCATCGAATTCGCGCGCGGCTGCCCGTGGGACTGCACGTTCTGCAGCGCATGGACGTTCTATGGACGCAGCTACCGCACGCGCAGTCCCGAAGTCGTCGTGGACGAACTGGCGGCGCTGCGCGAACCGGGCGTGTTCATCGTCGACGATGTGGCATTCGTGCACGCCGAACACGGCATGGCGATCGGCGAGGCGATCAAGCGACGCGGCATCGACAAGCACTACTACCTGGAAACGCGTGGCGACGTGCTTCTGCGCAACAAGGACGTGTTCCGCCTGTGGAAGTCCATTGGCCTGAAGTACATGTTCCTCGGTCTGGAGGCGATCGACGAGGAGGGGCTCAAGGCGTTTCGCAAACGGATCAGTCTCGACCGGAATTTCGAGGCGCTCGAGTTCGCGCGTTCGTTGGGGATTACGGTTGCGATCAATCTGATTGCCGATCCGGACTGGGACCGCGAACGCTTCGAGACGATCCGCCAGTGGTGCCTGGAGATTCCCGAGATCGTCAATATCAGCGTGAATACGCCGTACCCGGGCACGGAGAACTGGCAGCGCGAGGCGCGGCGCCTCACCAGTCTCGACTATCGTCTCTATGACATCCAGCACGCCGTCGTGCCGACGAAGCTTCCGTTGCCCGAGTTCTACGCGGAACTCGTACGCACGCAGCAGGTTCTCAATCGCAAGCACATGGGCTGGACCGCGCTGCGCGGCGCGGCGGGGCAGGCCACGCACCTGCTGTTGCACGGCCAGACCAATTTCGTGCGCATGCTGTGGCGCTTCAACTCGGTGTTCGATCCGCGCCTGCAGATGGCCGATCACGCGCGTGAAGTCCACTACGAGATGACGCCGCCACCCGGCACGAGTGGCGCGCCGCAGGTCGATATGAAAACCGTCTACATTCATGGTCCCTCCGGCCGCAAGGGCCGCAAGATCGACGACGCCACGGAGAAGTTCGTCGACGAGACGCGCATGGGTCTCGGCTGATTGTCCGGCCTGCGCCGTCACGATGCATACCGGTTGCGCACGCGTCCTGGCGTGGGGGTTGGACGCGCGCGCGTTGCGGGTTCACAATCCACCGGTTGCATCAAGACGAAAAAGATATGGAATTCCGGCAACTACGCTACTTTCTCGCCGTCGCGGAGTATCTGCATTTCAGCGAGGCGGCAGCCTTTCTCGGCATTGCGCAGCCGCCGCTCAGCCAGCAGATCCTCAAGCTCGAAAAGGAAATCGGCACGCGTCTCTTCATCCGCCACTCGCGGCGCGTGGAGCTGACCGAGGCCGGGCGGCTCTTTCGCGAGCGCGCACAACGCCTCATCGACGACGCGGATCTGGCGCTCGCGGAGACGCAAAACGCGGGGCGTGGTAAGAGCGGGAGGCTCGTGCTCGGTTTCGCGGGTTCCACGGTGTTTCATCCGCTCGTTGCGACCGTGCTGCAGCGCTTTCGCAGCGCATATCCCGGTGTCATGATCGGGTGTGAGGAGAGCAACAGCTCGGTGCTGCTGGAACGCGTGAGCGAAGCGAAGGTGGACGCCGCGTTCGTGCGCCTGCCGCTCGATTGCCGCGGCCTCGCCACGCAGGCGCTCGTGCAAGAGGACGTCCTCGCCGTGCTGCCGCCGCGCCATCGCCTCGCGCGCCGCCGCAACCTCGATCTCGGCCAGGCCAAGGGCGTGACGTACCACGATCTCAAGGGCGGCACGCTGCACACGACCATCGCGCTCGTGCACCGTCCGCGCGAAAGGGCGCCCACGCTGCAGAACTTCGTGCGCATCGTGCGCGATGCGTCGCGGCAAGCGCCGCAGGGCTGACTCTCCGGTTCCAAAGGTCGATCCATATCTTTCTCGTCTTGATTGTGCGTGGTCGCGATATTGGACGTAATAGATCGCGGGTTCTATCCTTCCGCGATCATCGTTTTCTGCAGGAGTCGTTCGCATGTCCACCACGAACCCGAGCGCCGCCCGCGAGCCGCTTGTCGCGTCGTTGCGCGCCGTCGTCGGCCGCCAGCACGTGCTGACCGGCGACGAAGCCACGCGGCGCTACCGCAAGGGTTTCCGCTTCGGCGAGGGGAAGGTGGCGGCGGTCGTGCGGCCCGGCACGCTCGTCGAGCAGTGGCGGGTACTGCAGGCTTGCGTGGCCGCGAACGCGATCGTCATCTCGCAGGCTTCGAACACGGGCCTCACGGGCGGTTCCACGCCCGACGGCGACGACTACGACCGCGAGGTCGTGATCGTGAGCATGACGCGCATGCGCAAGGTCTATGTGATCGACGGCGGCAAGCAGGTGGTCTGCCTGCCGGGCTCGACGCTCGATCAGCTGGAGCAGACACTCAAGCCGCTCGGGCGCGAGCCGCATTCGGTCATTGGCTCCTCGTGCCTGGGCGCTTCGGTCGTGGGCGGCGTGTGCAATAACTCGGGCGGCTCGCTCGTGCGGCGCGGCCCCGCCTATACGGAAATGAGCGTGTTCGCGCAGGTCGATACGGCGGGGCGCCTTGCGCTCGTGAATCATCTCGGCATCCGGCTTGGCGAGACGCCCGAAGCGGTGCTTGGCCGCCTCGATCGCGGCGAACTGCCCGAAGCCGATATCCTCCACGACACGGGCGCGGCTTCCGATCAGGGTTACGCGGACCACGTGCGCGACATCGAAGCGGACACGCCTGCGCGCTACAACGCCGATCCGCTTCGTTTGCACGAAGCGGCAGGTTCGGCGGGCAAGGTCATGGTGTTTGCGGTGCGGCTCGACACGTTTCCTATCGAGCGGGGCGCGAAGGTGTTCTACATCGGCACGAACGAGACGGCTGAACTGACCGACCTGCGCCGCGACATACTCGGCAAGTTCTCGAAGCTGCCGATCGCGGGCGAATACCTGCATCGGGACGCCTTCGATATTGCCAAGCGCTACGGCAAGGACATGTTCCTCTTGATCCAGCATCTCGGCACGCGGCGCCTGCCCGCGCTGTTCGCCTTCAAGAGCCGCTGTGACGCGTTGTTCGAGCGGCTGCCGTTCTTTCCCGCGCATTTCACCGACCGCGTGGCGCAGGCCGTGAGCCGGTGCTTTCCGGCCCATCTGCCCGCGCGGCTCAAGGACTACCGGCAGCGCTACGAACATCATCTGATGCTGAAGGTATCGGCCGACATGGTGGACGAAACGCGTGCTTACCTGAACACGTTTTTCGGCGTGGCGGGCGGCGACTTTTTCGAATGCACCGACGAAGAGGGCAGCAAGGCGTTTCTTCATCGTTTCGCGGCGGCGGGCGCGGCGGTGCGCTATCGTGCGGTGCATGGCGACGAAGTGGAGGATATCGTCGCGCTCGATATCGCACTGCGCCGCAACGATCGCGACTGGTTCGAGCAACTGCCCGAAGCGGTGGAAAAGCCCATCGCGATCAAGCTCTATTACGGGCACTTCTTTTGCCATGTGTTTCATCAGGACTACATCGTACGCAAGGGCAATGATTGCCTCGCGCTGGAACACGAGATGTGGAAGCTGCTCGACGCGCGCGGCGCCGAATATCCCGCTGAGCACAATGTTGGCCACCTCTACGATGCGAAGCCTGCGCTGAAGTCGTTTTACGAAACGCTCGATCCGTGCAACTGCTTCAATCCGGGGATCGGCCACACATCAAAGTTCGCACGCTATCGTGAACCGCAGGCGCAGCGCGAGCCGCAGGCCCAGTAAACAAAAAGACGGCGGCGGTATCGAACCGTCGCCGCAAAGGGCACGAACCCTCGCGCTGCGCTGCGCGCTTCCCCCGTATCAGCTCTTCGTCGTTGTCATCCAGCCGTTCTGCGTGCTGATCTGCGTGACTTCTTTCGCGATCGAGCGGGCCAGCTTGCCGGCATCCGACGAGAGCGTGTCGCGCTTCGCCTCTGAGGCGCCGTGCAGACCGCCGCCCACCACCGCCGCCGTCGCCACATGGCCAGCCGCCGCGCCCACGCCCGCCGTCTCGGCCATGCCAGGCATATGGCCGCTATCCGCCTTCGTTTCGAAGCTCAGGAGCGGTTGCGGTTCGCCGCCGTTGGCGGGCTGGAACAGCACCGCGATTGTTGCGCCCACTTCGCTCTTGCCCGCGCCCAGGCCGATCAGCATGCGGCGGCGGCTGCTGCCTGCGTCCATCGTGTCGATGCGGCCTTCCACGATCAGCGCGTTGCGGCCGGCCGGCGCGGGACCGTCCATGCGCACGGCGGGCAGGCCCATTTTCTGAAGTTCGCTCACGAGCTGATCGGCGAGATGCTCACGCGTTTGCAGCGCGGCCTGCTGTTGCTGCTGCGCCGACGACTCGCCGCTCGTCATCGTCTTGAGCTTGTGCAGCATGCCGGTGCTGTCGAGCTTCACCTGGTCGGCGGCGGCGTCGAACATGTAGACGTAGACGACGTCGGCGTGCAGTTGCGGGAGCGGCCCGCTCGTCTGCACGACCGGCGCTGCCGACGCGCAGCCGCTCGCGAACAGCGCGCCGGCGAGGAACGTGGTGCCCGCGATGCGCTTGGCCTTGTTGACGAGGAAGTTGATGATCGTTTGCATGTCGATGTCCTTTTGCCTGAAAGAGTGTCTCGTGTCTGCCGATACTCGCAATTTATTCAGGATGGCGAACTATCGACTATGGTGCTTCGGCGTCTGGGCTCCGGTTTGTTCCGCTCCGTTGCTCAGGCTCAGGCGCAAGTATGGGGGGAAGGGCGCGCGAAATCCACGCGCGAATTATGTCGAGTCATGTCATGCGCGCGCGGCCGGCGGCGCGCCGTTCTGACTCGATGAGGGACGGGTCAGCGGCAGGCGCACGACGGCTTCGAGGCCGCCGCCCTCGCGGTCGCGGAAGGTGAGCGAGCCGCCGTGCAGCCGCGCGATCCGCTCGACGATGGCAAGCCCGAGGCCCGAGCCGCCCGAATGCGTACGGGCGTTCGCGCCGCGGCTGAAGGGCGATTTCAGGCGCTCCAGCTCCTCGGCGCGGATGCCGTTGCCGCGGTCGGCAACGATCACGCAGGCGGTATCGCCGTCGCGCCAGGTGCGAATCGTCAGACCTGTGCGTCCATAGTTCACGGCGTTCTGCATGAGATTCATCAGCAGACGCATAACGGCGATGGGCCGGAACGCGAACACCGGCAACTCGCCTTCGTCGAAGTCGAATTCATGGCCGAGCCCCGCGAAGTCGGCGACGAGCTGGCCTGCGAGCGCGTTGAGGTCGCCCGCTTGCGGTGCTTCGCGCTCGCCGCTGCCGGCGTAGTCCATGAACTGCTGAAGGATCGTGTCGATCTGGTCCAGGTAGCTCTCGGACGAGGCCACGAGCGCGTCGTTGCTGCCGCGCGGCAGCGCCATGGCGATCGCGAGGCGCAGTTTCGTGAGCGGCGTGCGGATGTCATGCGAGACGCCGGCCAGCATCAGCGCGCGCGTGGTCTCGGCCTGCTTCAGCGCTTCAGTCATCTGGTTGAAGGCGCGGCTCACTTGGGCGATTTCGGTCGGGCCATTGGTCGGCAGCGGCGGCGGCGCAACGCCTGCGCTCACGCGCCGCGCCGCGCGCGCGAGTTTGCGCAGCGGCCGGTTGATGTGGCGCTGCAACAGGTAGCCGGTGAACGCGGCGAGCAGCGCGAGCGCGGCGGAGAGGATCAACGCCGTGGTGATGCCGCTCGCGCGCGCGTCGGCGGTCACCGGCAGGGCGATCCAGATCGGTTCGCCCGCTGCGTGAAGGCGGATCCAAAGGCGCTCCTGCGCGGCTTCGCCATCCGCTGCGGGTTCGGTCTCGTCGCGGCTCGCGTCCCAGCGCACCAGCAGCTCGGGCGGCAGATGGCTTTGCAGCGCTTCGACGAACACGTCGCGCTGCCAGGTGCGGAAAAAGTCGACGAGGCTCGGGTGGGTTTCGGCAGGCGCTTGTGGCGGCGCTGCACTGCGCGCATCGAACCGCGCGGCCGCCGCGCGCCCTTCGTCGGGCGGCATGGCGGCGAGCGTGGTATCGAGCAGCTTGACGTAATCGGCGAAGATGATCGAGGCGCGCTCGATGCGCGGGCGCTGCACGTAGTGCAGCAGGACCGCGAGCGAGCAGATCTGCGAGAGCGCGACGAGCGCCACCAGCAGCGCGATGTTGCGCGAGAGCAGCGAGCGCGGCAGGCGCAAGCGCATTACGCTTCGACGCCGGCCACCAGCATGTAGCCGATGCCCCAGACGGTCTTGATGAAGCGCGGCTTGGCGGGATCGTCCTCGACGATCTGGCGCAGCCGCAGGATCTGCACGTCCACGCTGCGGTCGAGCGCGCTATGGTCGCGCCCGCGTGCGCGGGCGAGCAGATTCTCGCGGCTCACGGCGCGGTTCGGCGAGGAGCCGAGCGCATGGAGCAGCAGCATCTGCGCCGAGTGGACCTCGATGGGCGCGCCGTCGCGGTAGAGCGTTTGTTTGCCAACGTCGAACTGAAAGTCGCCGAAGCGTAGCAGTTGCGAGGTGACCGTGGGCTCGCCCGAGGCCATCTTCTGGCGGCGCAGCAGGGCGCGGATGCGCGCGACCAGTTCGTCCGGAAGAAACGGCTTGGCGAGGTAGTCGTCGGCGCCGGTTTCGAGGCCGATCACCTTGTCGGCGGCGTCGCCCTTCGCGGTGAGCATGAGGATCGGCAGCGTCTGGCCTTCGGCGCGCAGGCGGCGGCATACCGTGAGGCCGTCTTCGGGCTCCATCATGAGATCGAGCACGAGCAGGTCATAGGGTTCGCGCTGGAGCAGGCGGTCGAGGCGCTTGCCGTCGGCGACGGCGCGCACCTCGAAACCCTGGCTCGTGAGAAAGCGCTGCAGCATGTTGCGCAGTTCGGCTTCGTCGTCGAGCACGATGATCCTGTTTGCCTGCTCCATGTGACGCCTCCGGCGTTCATCGGGCTGCTGCGCGCGCTCGCATGAAGTCCTCGATCTGCGCGAGGGTGACGAAGCCGGCCTTTTGCGTGTCGATTTCGTCGAAGTGCTGCGCGACCTTCGGCATGCCCGCCTGCGCCTGTTCGCGCGTGAGCTTGCCGTCGTGCGTCGTGTTAGCGGCGGCGAAACGCCCTTGCAGTTGCGCCATCATGCGTTCGACGCGGGCGCTGCTGGTGGCACTGGTGGCGCCTGAACCGCCTGGCAAGGCCTGAGCCGATGCCGGCACGCAAACCGCTGCTGAAACGATACACAAAACGAGGGCAGCGATCATCTTCTTCATGGTGTTCTCCGTGAGGTGGCCGACGTAGCTTGCCGGCCGGTCGATAAAACGAAAGTGGCGGGCGGCTGTGGATCAAGCGAAACCGCAGCCGCCGGCGAGGTCAGGCCCAGTGGGCGGGCACCCATACGCGGCCGACCCAGTGGCCGGGAATCCACACGGCGGGGCGCGGCGCGATGTACACGGCGCGCGGCAGCGGCTGGCCCACGTAGACGACCTTGGGCGCCGGCGGCGCTACGTAGACGACCTTGGGTGCGGCCGGCGCGACATAGACGGTCTTCGGTGCGGCAGGCGCGACATACACCGTCTGCGGTGCAGGTGCCGGCGCGACGACAACCGTCTTCGGGGCGGGCGGCGCCGGGGCGACATAGACCGTGGTGCTGGGCGGCGGCGTGACGACGACCGGTGCCGGCGCAGGGGCCGGGACGCCGACGACGGCGACCGTCGTGCCCGTGGTCGTGACCGTGCCGGCGGTCGACACCGTGCCATGCACGACCGTCGTGCCGCCGGTGGTCACCGTACCGCCGTGGACAACGGTCGTGCCGCCGCCGGTGGTCACCACGCCGGTTCCGACGCCCGTAGCGCTGCCCGAGTGGTAGACGCTGCCACCCTGGGTGCCGGTGACGGTGCCCCAGCGATTGCACGTGTTGCCCGCGCAGGCCGTGGACGCCGAGTGCCCGTAGGTGTTGCCGCTGCCGGTGGTGACCGTGCCCGTCGACGAGTACTGGCCCGGCGCCGTGCGCGTCACGCTGCCCGACGTGCTCGCGCTGCGGCCATCGGAGCCGTTGAGCGAACCGGTGTGCGAGCAGGTGCCGCCCGCGCAGCTCGTATCGCCCGAATGCTGGACCGAGCGGCCGTTCGGGCCGTAGGCCGTGCCGGTGTTGCTGAACTGGCCCGGCGCGGTGCGCGTGACGGAGCCGCTGTTGGTGGCGACGCCGCCCCAGGGACCGGCCACGCCGCCCGCATGCGAGCAGGTGCCGCCGCTGCAGGAACCGTAGTGCGCGCCGTTGTACGTGCCGTGCGGCGTGTACGCCGTGCCGTGGCCGGACCAGCCGGCGAAGGCGGGGGCACTGGCGAAGCCGATGAGCGCGGCGACGACGAGGGGGAGCGTTTTCATCAGAGGTCCTTGCGGTTCGTTTCGGGGGCACGCTGCGGCGTGTCAGCGGAACGAACTATAGGGCTGGGCCCTGCGCAAGTCGCGTCATAAACCATGTCGCCGTGTTACACGCCGCGAGGCCTCTGGCGCGACCCCCCCGCGCGCGCGGCGCGGCAGGCGTATTGGCGTGTTTCGCGCGCCGGGCGCGTGACATATCCCGACATACTTGGCGCGTGGTTTTTCGCGCTGCGCGCCACTACAGTGCCCTTCATCCGACGCGCTGCCGCGACTCCTGCGTGCAACACGCGTCTTTCTTCACCGCGCAAGACGCGCCTATTGCACACGATCCATCATGCTCACCACAGGAAAACTCGCGTTGTATGTCACGTTGTTCGTCGTTGCCGTCTCGTTGATCGAGGCGTGCGTGCTCACCTTCAGGAAGCGCCGCGATGCAGCGGGCGAGGCGGCTTTCGATTGGTCTGAGGTTTGGCTCTCGCTCGCCGACCTCGCGGGCCGCAAGCTCTTCGCGCTCCTGCCGCTTTCGCTCGCCACGCCGATCTTCGATTTCGCATGGGAGCATCGCCTCTTCACGCTGAATATCGACACGGTTGCGCTCGCGCTGCTGGTCTTCATCGGTCAGGAGTTCTGCTATTACTGGTATCACCGCGCGTCGCACCGCATCCGCTTCTTCTGGGCCACGCATGCCGTGCACCATTCGCCGAACCAGTTGACGCTTTCGTCTGCCTACCGGCTGGGGTGGACCGGCAAGCTCACCGGCCCGGCCATGTTCTTCGCGCCGCTCGTGTGGCTCGGCGTGCGGCCCGAAGTCGTGCTCGCCATCCTCTCGCTCAACCTGCTCTATCAGTTCTGGCTGCACAACACGTGGATCCCGAAGCTCGGCTGGCTCGAGTACGTGTTCAACACGCCGTCCAACCACCGCGTGCACCATGCCTCGAACGTCGACTATCTCGATGCAAACTATGGCGGAGTCCTGATCATCTTCGACCGCCTGTTCGGCACCTATGTGCCGGAACGTGCCGATGAGCCTTGCCGCTACGGGCTCGTGACGCCCGTGCGCTCGCGCAATCCGTTCGTCGTCGAACTGGAGCACTGGGCGACGCTCGCACGCGACGTCTTTATGGCGAAGAATCTCTGGACCGCCGTGCGCTACGTTTTCCTGCCGCCGGGCTGGCGCGAGGACGGCGGCGGCGACACCACGGAGAACCTGCGCAAGCAGCGCGCGCTCGCCACGGTACGCACGGATGCCCGGCGCGGACGCCCGAGCGCGGGTTGATGGAAGGTCGCGTCTCGCGTAACGTGGCGCCAGCGGCGCCCGAATCGATCGCGCGGGCCGCATCGGATTCAGGTTAGTGAAGCAACGAGAGGAATAAGCGCATGGAAAACGGTTTGAACGGCAAAGTGGTCGCGGTGACGGGCGGATTCGGCAGCCTGGGCTTGGCGAGCGCGCAATTGCTGGCCGAACGCGGCGCGCGCGTGGCGCTGATCGGCCGCGGCGCGGCCCCCGAAACGGCGGCGCTGCCCGCCGCGCTCGCGGGCGCGCTGTGCATGGGCGGCGTCGATCTCGTCGACGCGAACGCGGCCCAGACTGCGTTCGGCGCGTTGCACGGGAAGCTGGGCGGGCTCGATGCGGTCGTCAACGTGGCGGGCGCGTTCCGGTGGGAGACCATCGGCGACGGCGACGCGCGCACGTGGGATTTGATGTTCGATCTGAACGTGAAGACGGCGCTCAATGCCTCGAAGGCTGCGCTGCCTTATCTCGTGCAGAGCGGCGCCGGACGTGTGGTCAACATCGGCGCGGGCGCGGGACTCAAGGCGGGGCTCGGCATGGGCGCGTATTCGGCGTCGAAGGCGGGCGTGGCGCGCTTGACGGAAGCGCTCGCGGAAGAGTTGAAGGACAAGGGTGTGACGGTGAATGCGATTTTGCCGAGCATCATCGACACGCCGCCAAACCGCGCCGATATGCCGGACGCCGATTTCACGCGCTGGGTGCAGCCGCGCGAGATCGCCACGGTGATCGCGTTTTTGCTGGGCGCGGACGCGCAGGCGATTACCGGAGCGCTGATTCCCGTGAACGGGCGCGTGTAAGCGGGGCGCCGCGCTTGCGCACACGGTGCGGGGGCCGTTTCAGCAGAGCGGTCCCGCTGTGATCCCGCCGTGATCGCGCGGTGGTCCGTTAGTGGCCGTGGCCGCCGCCGGCTCCCATGCCACCGCCGCCGCCTTGCCACGTGCCGCCTCCGCCTCCATGCC
>NZ_JAMBPS010000095.1:0-17221 GCF_024206515.1 Paraburkholderia sp. CNPSo 3281
GACTGGCCAGATGCTCGCCGCGCTGGCGAACCTCCCGCAGGCTACGTTTGCTTCGAAGGTCGTGGTTGCAGACGGCAAGGCTACGGTGTCGCGCGAAGTGGATGGCGGCGCGGAAACGCTGTCGCTCACGCTGCCCGCGGTCGTCACGACGGATCTGCGCCTGAACGAGCCGCGCTACGTCACGCTGCCGAACATCATGAAGGCGAAGAAGAAGCCTTTGGAGACGCTTAAGCCTGAAGACCTGGGCGTTGACGTCACGCCGCGTCTGAAGACGCTGAAGGTTGCCGAGCCGCCAAAGCGTTCGGCAGGCGTGAAGGTGCCGGACGTGAAGACACTGGTCGAGAAGCTGAAGACGGAAGCCAAGGTGCTGTAAGGGGAGCAGACGAAAATGACGAATCTGGTTATTGCCGAACACGACAATAAGTCGATCAAGGCCGCAACGCTGAATACGGTTGCCGCAGCACAGAAGATTGGCGGCGACGTACACGTGCTGGTCGCGGGCCACAATGCGCAGGCGGCTGCGGATGCAGCTGCGAAGATTGCAGGCGTGGCGAAGGTGCTGCTGGCCGATGCGCCTCAACTCGAAGTCGGTCTCGCGGAAAACGTCGAAGCGACGGTCCTCGCGATTGCGAAGAACTACTCGCACATCCTCGCTCCGGCAACGGCAGCGGGCAAGAACGTCACGCCGCGCATTGCCGCGAAGCTCGACGTTGCGCAGATCAGCGATATCACGGCAGTCGACAGCGCCGACACGTTCGAGCGTCCGATCTACGCAGGCAACGCGATCGCAATCGTCCAGTCGAGCGACCCGATCAAGGTGATCACGGTCCGCACGACCGGTTTCGATCCCGTCGCAACCGAAGGCGGCAGCGCAGCCATCGAGAAGATCGAAGCGGCGGCAGACAGCGGCCTCTCGAAGTTCGTGAGCCGTGAAGTGACGAAGCTCGACCGTCCGGAACTCACGAGCGCGAAGGTCATCGTCTCGGGTGGCCGGGGTTTGGGCAGCGGCGAGAACTTCGCGTTGGTTCTGGAACCGCTCGCGGACAAGCTCAACGCCGCACTCGGCGCCTCGCGCGCAGCCGTCGACGCTGGCTACGTGCCGAACGACTATCAGGTCGGCCAAACCGGCAAGATCGTCGCGCCGCAACTGTACGTGGCGGTCGGCATCTCGGGCGCGATCCAGCACCTGGCTGGCATGAAGGACTCGAAGGTCATCGTCGCGATCAACAAGGACGAAGAAGCACCGATCTTCAGCGTGGCCGACTACGGTCTGGTGGGCGACCTGTTCACGGTCGTGCCGGCACTCGTCAGCGGGCTTCAGGCGATCGCCAGATAGTGCGCGCATTGTAATGAACGCGCTCGGGTCAGTGGAGACATGTACGGTGATCCGGGCTCGACCATGGTCGGTGTGTTCAGCGCAAAGCTCGGCCTCGGCGCGGCCATGGGGATTTGTGCGTGCGTGTCGTATCTGCTGGTCGTGACGGCTGCATTGCTGCTGCCCGAAACGCGTGGTCGCGACCTCGGTGAAGTCGTGCAGGCGAGTGGCGCAGAAAGCGTGGGCGAGGAGCGCGAGTTGGGCAACGTACGTTGAAGTGACCTGTCTGGTTGTTCGTGTTTTCGCTAGCTGATTGAAATGACGGCCGGCCATCTTCAGGGGTGGACGGGCCGTTTCAATTTCGCGAGATGTTCGTCGTTTGGTTCGCTATGGTTGGAGAGTCATAACCGGGCCGCGAATCGCGGCTGCCAGTGCCGCGATTTCGTCGTGCAGGAACACGGGAAGTGCCTTTGGCCGGTCCGCCCTTGTTGCCCCGCCTGCTTCGTGTATGAGTGCTCCGAGCCAGGCTTGAGCAAGGTCGCAATCCGCAGGCGCTATCGCATTCGAAGCTGGCAGCCTCTCCCGTTCCCAGCACACGCTCAGGAGCCTATACACGAGCTTTTGTGTGGCCTCGACAGTCGCGACGATCGAGTGCTCGAGTTGAGGATGGCGCAGGACTTGACTGGTCAGATCTGGGCCCGTGATCTGTGAGCGCCAAGGCGTCCGCCACCCTTGCCGCGGCGACCACCGGAATCCTGGTCGGCGCGGCGATGGTATCCACTCGGGCAGTGTCTGACGAGGCTTCGCCTGCCACGCTAGCATTTCTCCGCTATTTCATCGGCATGGGCGTGCTCGCAGCGCCCGTCTGGCTCGGCGCGCGCCCTCGCTTCGCATGGCGAGATGCGTTCGCTATCAGCCTGTTAGGGATATTCCAGTTTGCCGTGCTCATTGTGCTGCTCAACCATGCCTTAGCCATCCTTCCTGCCGCAACGTGCGCGCTCGTCTTTTCGACCATGCCGCTTTTCACAATGACGTTAGCTGTAGCAAGTCGAAGCGAAGCATTCAGCCTGCACAAATTGTTTGGTCTCCTGATCGCGCTCGCCGGTGTGGCGGTCTTGCTGCGTGCATCGTTTGCCCACCCAGGATCGGTGGACATGGGTGCGCTAAGCGCGCTGATCGGTGCCACGTTGATCGGCGCCGTGTGCAGCCTTCTATATCGGCTGCTTCTGAAGCGCTATCCGGCGTTGCCGACGAGCGCGCTGGCCATGAGCGCAGCCGTGGTGTTTCTTGTCGGCCTTTGCTGGATAACGGCCCGACCGTTGATGCCCACTCTCTCCATGACGCAATGGGAGAACGTCGGCTTTATAGGCCTGTCGAGCGGTGTAGGGTACTTCTGCTGGTTGTGGGCATTGACCAGGCTTGATGCAAGCCGCGTCGTCGCTTTTCAGGCACTTGGCCCTGTCACTGCGGCTGTTGTTGAAGTCGTCGTGACACGTCAGTGGCCAACTTCAACCCTTGTCATTGCAGTCGCTCTCGTGGTCAGCGGGCTTCTCGTCAGCCAATGGCGCAAACCAGAACGAGAAATTGAGCATTCGGTCGCTGACGCATAGCTGCTAGTTCAGTCATGTGAATAGGGCGATAGATATAGTCGACTCTAAATGGTCGATAAAAGAACTTAAATCCATACTGGAATTCCTATGAGGATTCCTCCAGAATGACATCTGCCCTCGCAAAGCCAGCGCCGGGGTGTTTGCTCAATGTCGCGAATTGCGCGAAGCAACGCCGCTTCTGTCGCGTCACCACAACATCCAAAAGTTATTCAGCAGCGACTTACGCGCCTGCCAGGTACCGTCGTTTATGGAATTTGAATGGAATATGACAAAGAACGGGAATACTTCGTTCTATCGAGTATTTCATGGAATCATTTCTGCCGAACACCCAGGATTCGTACACTTCACGGGCACTGATCACTTCATTTCACTGATATCTGGAGTCGCCCGTGACAAAGATCCGCCTGACTCTCGCTGCTTCCGGTCTGGTTGCCGCAGCGACCGTGCATGCGCAAAGTTCCGTTACGCTTTACGGCCTTATCGACGCTGGACTGATGTATACGAACAACGTAAAGAAAGGTACGGCGCAAGGTGCACTCTGGCAGGCCACGAGCGGAAACATCAACGGTAGCCGCTGGGGGTTGCGCGGCGCCGAGGATCTCGGCGGCGGGCTCAAAGCCGTGTTCGTACTCGAAAACGGCTTCAATGTGCAAAACGGCAAGCTTGGTCAGGATAGCAGACTGTTTGGGCGCCAGGCGTATGTCGGCCTTTCCTCCGGCCAGTTCGGCACGCTCACGCTCGGCCGTCAATACGATTCTCTCGTCGATTTCGTGTCGCCCCTGTCCGGCACCGCGGGTACGTTCGGCGATACCGGCTTCGCTCATCCGTTCGACAACGACAACCTGAACCACTCACTGCGGATGAACAATGCGGTGAAGTACGCGAGCGCCAACTATGCCGGATTCCAGTTCGGCGGTCTGTATGCGTTCTCGAACAACACGCAGTTCGCCGTCAACAGAGCCTACAGTGCGGGCGCGAGCTATACCTGGGGTCCGTTGAACGTGGCTGCCGGTTATCTGCAGATCAATGGATCAACCGCTACTTCGGCAAGCAGTTCAGGTGCAGTGGATATTGGCGAATCGACGGCAAACGGCACGGGTGGCTTCGTGCTCGGGGCAGACGTCCAGCGCACAGTGGGTGCCGGCATCAACTACACGTTCGGGCCGGCCGTGGTTGGTTTCGTCTATACGCACAGCCAGTATCAGGGCACGACGTCATTCGGCCAGACCAACGTGAACAACAGCGGCACGATGCGATTCGACAACTATGAACTGAACGGAAAGTACACGTTCACGCCTGCGTTTCACATCGGCATTGCGTACACATACACCGATGGTAGCGTAGGCAACGGCAGCAACACAGCCTTTGGCTCGGACCCGAAGTGGAATCAGGTGAATCTGCAGGCCGTGTACACGTTCTCCAAGCGCACGGACGTCTACGCCGAAGCGATGTACCAGCACGTTTCGGGTCACCAGTACGTCGCGTTCATCAACACCGCAGGCGGCGCATCGTCAACGGGGAATCAGGTCGTGGCAACGGTGGGCTTCCGCACGCGGTTCTAACCTTCCTTTGGGCGCAGCGGTCCGGCGCCGTTCGGACATTGGAAGGTGCACGTCACATCGTTCCGCTGCCGCTGCCAGTGCCGCCAGTGCCGGAAGAGGGGGCGGACGTCGCGGTAAGCGGATGCACGGCGCCCGCCGCCGACAGCAGCGAGACGGCGGCCGGATCGGGCATGCCATTCGCGTCGATCGCGCCTGCTGCCGCCAGCGTGCCCAGATCGCTATCGACACCTGCCTGGCCAACCGCAAAGGATGTCGTGAGAAATGCCGGTACCGACAGCGTGACCGCATAGTGCTGCTGCAGACTCGTGACGACTGCGGATTGCGCGGCCTGCATGTCGGACGAGTTGCCCAGCACCTGCTGGTACTGCGAGTTGACCGGAAAGCCCGCTATCAAACCACTCTCGCTCGTGCCGAGTTGCGAAGCGAGGTAGACAAGCATCAGCTCGGTCTCTGGCGTCGTATTGAAGGTGCCCCCGGCAAACGCCACCGAATGGAGGCTCACGCTGCCGGAGCTTACGGTGAGGATGCAGGGAGGCGTGGCATTGAAGGTGATCGCGTAGTGTCCACCGCCGTCGGACAGGGCGGACCCCGAGCCCTGAGCGCAACTGAGGTTGACCGTCGCGCTGGCGATCGCTTTGCCGGTGGCGGCTGTGCCGGAGATGGTGACGTTCGGCGTCACGGTTGTGCCGCCGCAGCCATTGAGGCCAATGCATGCGTTACCGCCGCATGCGGCAAGCGTTGCGAGTGAAGCGACGCAAATTGCCGCCTGCGCCGGGCGAACGAAGCACGCGTGGTGAGCGTTCATGGTTGCCCGCCGTTGCCGTCATTCACGCTCCGGATAGCGCAGTCGCGAATGATGCCGGCCATAAGACATGTAGATCAGCATGCCGATCAGCAGCCAGACGATCAGCCGTACCCAGGTGATGAGCGGCAGTCCCACCATCAGCAACACGCAAAACGCGATGCCGAGAATGGGGACAATCGGCACGCCGGGCGCGCGGAATGGACGGCTCGCGTCGGAGTCGCTGCGCCGCAGGTACATGACTGCGCCGCACACGAGCACGAACGCGAACAGCGTGCCGATGCTGACCATCTCGCCCAGTACGCCGATCGGCGTGAGGGCCGCCACGATGGCGACGATCGTGCCGATCATGATCTGGCTTCGATGCGGTGTGTGCAGCCGCGGATGGACGGTGGAGAACAGATGGGGAAGCAGTCTGTCCTCCGACATCGTGAAGAAGATCCGGCTCTGCCCGTAGAGCAGCACGAGTATCACGGTGGTCAGCCCGGTTAGCGCGCCGATCTTGATCAGTATGGAGAACCAGGTGAAGCCGATAGCGTCGACGCCCTTGGCGATCGGATCGGGTACGTTCAGTTGTGCGTATGGAACGAGTCCGGTGAGCACGGCGGCCACCAGGATATAGAGCAAGGTGCAGATGACGAGCGAGCCGAGGATCCCAATCGGCATGTCGCGCTGAGGCTGTTTCGCCTCCTGTGCAGCGGTCGATACCGCATCGAAGCCGATGAAGGCAAAGAACACGACTGCGGAGCCACGCAGAATGCCGCTCGCCCCGAAGCTGCCGAACGCGCCGGTGTTGGGGGGGACGAAGGGATGCCAGTTGGCGGGATGCACGAAGAACACGCCGATGACGATGAAGGCCACCACGACCGTCAGCTTGACTGCGACCATCACGTTGTTGATGCGCGCCGACTCGCGCGTGCCGAGCACCAGCATCGTAGTGAGAATCGCGATGATCAGCACGGCGGGGAGATTGATGATGCCGGCGACAGTCGAGCCGTCAGGCAACGGGACCGTCGTGCCGGGTGCGGCGGCAAGCGTAGGCGGGATGCTGATTCCGACGTTGCGCAACAGGCTGACGATATACCCTGACCAGCCGACGGCGACCGTCGCGGCGCCCATGGCGTACTCGAGAATCAGGTCCCAGCCGATGATCCACGCAAACACTTCGCCAAGCGTCGCATAGGTATACGTGTAAGTGCTGCCGCACACGGGGAGCATGGCGGCCAGTTCGGAGTAGCAGAGGCCGACAAACGCACAGGCAATGCCGCCCAGCACGAAGGACAGGATGATGCCCGGTCCGGCAAATTGTGCCGCCGCCGTGCCAGTGAGGACGAAAATACCCGCGCCGATAATGGCGCCGATTCCCATCGCCGTGATGCTGGGCGCCCCCAGGGTCTTAGACAGCGCGCGACCGCCTTCGGTATCGGCGCTTCCTACTATGTCGGCGACGGACTTGCGCGCCGTGTACCTCGTGTCAGCCATGATAGGTTGTCCCATTCAACAGTGACTGGAAACGACTCGATTCGGCTTGCCTTACTTCTTTAGAATAGACACAGGCGCGAGTTGGCAAAGGGTAAGTTTTCAGTTAACCGAACGACGACGACCGGCTTGCGTGGGCAGAGATGTTTCGGAACGCTTCATGTGCATCGGCAAGATGTGGGATCGGGACAATGCGCCACGCGTATCGCGGGATTCGTCGGCATCATTGATGGTCCGCCGTCCAGGCAAAGCCCATGCTCGCGCGGGCAGTTCAGCCGGACGGCGGCCAGGAGAGGTGGAATGGGCAACAACAAACCGTCGCCGCGGCGCGCGACATACGAGAAAGGGATCCGGATCGGCGAGTACGGATGGTTTGGCCGGCTGGCAGCCGTCGTCGTGAGCACTATCGTGCTGGTGGTGGCAGCGATGCTGTCGTTGGTGCTGCTTGCCGTGCTGTTCGGCGTGGGCGCGATTGTCGTCGGCTATCTCTGGTGGAAGATCCGCGCGTTGCGCCGGCAGGCTCGCGAGTTCGGCGACGACGGCCGGACCGTCGACGTCGAGGTCGTGTACAAGGACTCGCACGGCGACGATATCGCGAAACGCTGACCTGTGGGCCCGCGCGAGTACCTTCAGCGTACGCGTAAACGACAGTAGGAATCGTGTTTGCGCGAATTATAAATACACAAGGCCGCGCAAAATATATCAAACGACTTCGGCCAATCGTAAGCATTCGACTTCCGCCACGCCGACTTACGTGTGTCGGTCCAGCATGCGTGCGCAATGCTGGCCAATCCGCGTGAAAGCCTTGCATCTCTCGGGTTCGCCGTTCTCCAATGGACACGGCGCGAGACTCCGCTTCCGCCATGTTCGCCACGGTTAGGAGATTCTACGATGAAGACTCAAAATATAGGAATGCTACTGATTGTCGGTGCGAGTGGTATGTTCGCCGGTGGTATCGCGCACAGCGATCCGCACGGCCCGCAAGCCATCCAGCGGGGCGCGGGCTTCATCAAGAGCTTTCAGATTATTGCTTCCGAACCGGCGTTTGGCGGCGCGACGCCTGCGGGCGCGGCTGGGCCATATGAGGTCATCGCCGCCGTCGTGCACGGTGCCCTCGACCCGCGCTCTCCGCTCAACGCGGGCATTGTCAACATCAGGAACGCGCCTGTCGGCGTCGATGGTTACGTCGACTATTGGACCGATGTCGTGATCCTGCGTCCGCAAAGCGCGGCGAACGCCACGCGCGTGCTCTTCTATGACGTCGTGAATCGCGGCAACAAGCTCGCCGACGGGTCCTTCATTGGTGGAGGCGCGCTCGATACCGGCGCACCCCCGCCGTCTACATTCCCGTCGCTGCTGCGCCATGGCTATACGATTCTCTGGAGCGGCTGGCAAGGCGACATTCCGCTCAACGGTACGAGTACGCTGGCCGGCACGGGGCTGGTCGGCACGAGATTCCCCGTGGCCACCGACAAGGACGGTCCGCCGATGACGGCGCTGTCACGCGAAGAGTTCATTCCCGACTATGCGGGAGGCGATCCGACGACGGTTCCGCTCACGTACCCGCCCGCCGATCTCAACGACACGGGCAGCGTCACCTTCACCGCGCGGCAATCGTGGCTATCGGCCTACGGCAGCATTCCGGGCGGCGTGCAAACCTACACGGCGCCTTCGGCGAAAGTGAGTACGTGGAGCTATATCAGCACGCCGAACAACGTCTATGAAGGGAATTACTCGGTCAAGTTCACGCCGCCCGCGTCGGTGCCGGGTCCCAACGGCAGGACTGTCCCGCCGGATGCCGGGACGATTTACAGCTTCGTTTACAAGGCCGCGGCGCCGACGATCGACGGCATCGGCTTTGCGGCGCTGCGCGATCTCGTTTCATGGCTGCGCTACGACAGGGCCGATGCGCGAGGCGTCCAGAATCCGCTCAACGATCTGAAGGATGCGGCGTGTGCAGCGTCGAAGTGCTCCCGAGATACGAACTTCGACGTCGCGATCGGGGAGGGCATTTCGCAGTCGGGCCGCTTCATCAAGGACTTTCTCTATCAGGGGTTCAACGAGGACAAGCGCGGAAGGATCGTTTTCGACGGACTATTCCCGATCATTTCCGCTGCCCGCCGCACGTGGACCAACGCGGCGTTCGCACAGCCGGGACGGTGGTCGAAACAGCATGAAGACCACTTCATGCCGGAATTCCAGTTCCCCTTCACCTACGCGGTCACGACCGATCCCGTCAGCGGCGCGACCGATGGCCTGCTGAAGCGTTGCGAGGCCTCCGGTACGTGTCCGAAGATCATGCAACTCGACGGCGCATTTGAATGGTGGGGCGGCGCCGCGTCGCTGGTCGTCACGGATGGACGGGGCAACGACATCCACTTGCCGCCGAACGTGCGTTACTACCTCGTGCCGGGCACGCAGCACGGCGGCGGCAGCGGCGTGACCACGGGTAACTTCACGGTGCCGGCCACAGGCAGTCTGTGTCAGTTGCCGGGCTCGCCCGTCGAGGAAACGCCCGTCGAGCGCGCGTTGATTCCCGCGCTGGTCGCGTGGGCCGGCAGGGGCACGGAGCCGCCCGCCTCGCAATATCCGACCGTGGCATCGGGCAATCTGGTCGCGCCGACGCAAGCGGCGACAGGCTTCCCTGATCTCGAGAGCGTGACCGTGCCGAGCGGCCCCGCGGCGACGCCGACAGCGCTCAGTCTCACGTTCAACGGCGAATACAATCAGGTCTTCGTGACCGACTACGGCAAGGCCGTGCCGGTCGTGAACACTGCACAGCCCTATACGATTCTCGTGCCCAAGGTCGACGCTAACGGCAACGAAACCACGGGGGTGCTCGTGCCGGACGTGAGCGTACCGCTCGCGACTTACACCGGGTGGAACTATCGCGGTGCGGGCCACGCGATCGGCGAAGGCTGCATCTCCAACGGCGCGGCGATTCCGTTCGCGGTGAACGCGTCCGCGCAGTCAGGCGGCGTCGATAGCCGCGCCACATTGAACGCGCTCTATGGCGGCAGCCGCTCGCGCTATCAGGCGGCGGTTGCGACGGCGGCGAACGCACTCGTCAAGCAAGGCTACTTGCTGCAGGACGATGCGACGAACGTCTTCATCAGCAACGCAGCGCAGATTTCTCCGACCCTGCTGCCGAATCCTTGAACCGCGACCCGGCGTCGTCGCGTAGCGCAAGCGAGTTGCAACACGCGCGGCGACGCTCCGCATCGTCGCTTGGGTTTTCTACTGCACCGTAATGGTCGCCTTCATATACGGGTGAATGCCGCAGAACACCTTGTACACCCCCGGCTTGTCGAACTTGAACTGATACGTATCGTTCTGGTCTAGCGCGGCGGAGTGAAAGACGCCTGCTTCGTTGACGACCGTATGCGGTTCGCCGTCCATATTTTTCCAGGTCACCGTGGTGCCTGCCTTCACGGTGAGCGCCATGGGCGAAAACATGAAATTCTTGATGTCGATTTCATTGGGCTCTTGCGCTTGCGCGGCAGGCGCACCCAGGGACGCCCCCGCCATGAGCATCCCGATCCCGTAGAAGAGGGCGAACGCGCGACGATAGTGAATGGAGAGCATGGCTCGAATCCTTGTTCAATGAGCGAGACGCGAGGTCAGGCGAGCGACGTGTCGGAAAGCGTCGCCGCGAGGGGATGGCGCGTGATCCGGATGCTGGTCACGCCAAGCATCTTCGGCAACTGATCGCTTGCCACCTTGAGCGGCCCGGGTCCGGGACCGTCGCCGGCTGTCGGTTGCGGATAGGCGGTCGAGCGTGCCGTGTGGAACGTGATATTGCCTTCCACCTTGGAAACGATCTGATGTATATGGCCATTGAGCACGGTCACCGAGCCGAAGCGCTTTAGATAATCCATGGCCTGGCCCGCATCGCCGGTGCCCCATCCCCATGGTTCGTAGATCGTCCACATCGGCATGTGCGTAAACACGACGATCGGCGTGCTCGACGTGCGGCCCTTCAGATCGTTTTCCAGCCAGGCGAGCTGGTCCTCACCCAGGTTGCCCAGCCCGTTCGGCTTGAAATGCATCACGTTGACGAGCGCGATGAAGTGCACGCCATTGTGGTCGAAGCTGTAATAGCCCCGGTTGTCCGATGCCTTGCCGAAACGCTTGAAGTATTCGCCTTGCGGTCCATCTGTCACATCGTGTTCGCCGGGCGTCGTGTGCAACTCGGTAATGTCGAGACCGGACAGCAATTGCGCCGCCAGATCGAATTCCTCAGGTTTGGAGAGATGGGTGATATCGCCCGTGTGAATCGCAAGGGCGGGTTTGACGGGCATCGCGTTCACATAGTCGATGGTCTGTTTGAGCGTGCCCGCGACATCGGGATTGGCTTCCTTGTTGAAGCCAATATGCGAGTCGCTGATCTGCAGAAAGAGCGGCACGCCGGCGTTTTCTTTGCTGCTCGCCGCCAGCGCCAGCTCCACGGGCGTGAGGACGCCTCCGGCCAGGACGAACACGGTGCCGGCGCCACCGAAGGCGAGGCATTTCAGGGCGCTGCGGCGTGACGGTTGGGAAGGAAGATCTGACGACATGATGTCCTCTCGCGTGGGTTCGGGAAGTCGACCGCCGGTGCAATACGGAGCGCCTCCAGGGCGGGCTTCACGTGCAATACCGCGAGAGCTGCTGTTTTATTCCCGGATTTTTCACGCTAGTCGAGCGCGGGAATAACCGGCGTGGGTTCGCGGTATGGCAGGCGTGGCACACGAAATGGTGGAAACACATATGGACATCGTCGACATGACCCGTCGCCGCGCGAGCGAAGCGAGAATCAACGTTCAATTTTTTCTGCGCCGGCTGCAACTCACGTCGGGCCTCGTAATGCTGACGTATCTCTTTCTGCACCTGGTCAATCACGCGCTCGGCATCTGGTCGCTCGAGCTTGCCGGACGCGGTCTCGTACTCGCGCTGCGGCTTTGGCGCAGCACGCCTGGCACGATCGCGCTGTATGGCGCCGCATCGATGCATTTTGTGCTGGCGCTGCACACGATATATGGGCGGCGCCATTGGGCACTGCCGCCGGCGGAATGGATCCGCCTGTGGGCAGGGCTCAGCCTGCCGCTCCTGCTGATCCGCCATGCGGTGACGACCCGGCTTGCGTCTTCGCTCTATGGTTTCGAACCGAACTACGAGCGCGTCATTGTCGTGCTGCTCACGAGCGGCACGCAGGGTCTGCAACTCGCGCTGTTAGCGCCTGGCTGGATACACGGATGCCTCGGGCTGTGGTTCCGGTTGCGCCACCGTGCATGGGCGCGTCGCATGCGGGTCGCGCTGCTGATCCTCTTCGTCCTGTTGCCGCTGCTTTCCGCAGCGGGCTTCATCCACATGATGCGAGCCGTCGAGGGAGAGAGTCACCTGCTTCCGCCGGTCGATGCCGCGCTCGTCGTCCATCAAGCCGCCCTCAACGGCGCACGTCACGATCTCGTCACGCTCTATCTCGCGCTGATTGCCAGCACGCTGATCCTGGGCCAGTTGCGCAACGCGCTGGAGCGCCGCAAGCTGCGGAGAGACTTGCTGGTCCGCAGTGCATCGTGCGAACAGGATGTCCAGGAATGACTTCGATGTCGAATTTGTTCCGATACGAAGGCGAAAACTTTATATTCAGCGCATGCGGAGAAGGGCGAATATACGGGTTCCAGACGTTGACGAGAGCGGGGGACGCTTCGTCAGCGAGTCGCGAGCATCCGGGAGGAGACATGTCCGCAGTTTGTGCGATCCACAGGGATTTGCGTTCCGAGACGTTGAGTTCGGTCGCTGCGCGATTCAAAGGCAGGACGGTGCGCCTGTGTTCAGGCGGGCCGTTAATGACGGTGAACCAGGTTTTGCCGACGGCATTTGGTCCGCAGCTTTCCTGTGCATGGTTCGAGTCGCCCGAGTCGACGAAGCTGGTGCGGGCCGTGTTCAGTACCGATGCGGTTCAGTTCGCTTCAGCGTAGTCGGAAACTCAGACGCTGTACCCCGAATTGCGCATCAGCTGGCGCGACACGACACCGCCCACGCCTTGCGCATCGAACTGCTCGCGGAGCTTGGTGTCTGCCTTGCGGGTCACGCCGCGGTGCATGGCCACGATGATCGCGAAGCAAGCGATTAGAAAGATCGGTAAGGTAAGCATCATGTTGCACCTCGCTGATCAGATCCGACCGGATATCTGTCGGTCTGCGTTGAGGCGCATGGCCCGGGCCCGAGCGGGCCAACCTGGCCGGGCCCACCTGGCCGGGCCCAACGGCGTTCACCGCCAGCGGCCAGAACGTTCACGATTTATCATTCGTGACGTGAGATGCCAAAATACACAGATAACCCGTAACGAGGCGGTGACCCGCCGGCCGCACGGGATGATCCGCCCCTCTTTGCCGGGCCGCTCGCCCGCGCATCCAAGATGGCCGGAGACTCTTGAGACCAGGACGCCGAATCCCATCTACCTGTCGTGAACCAGCGTATCCGTCCCCCCTTGCCGCCTGAATGGCCGTTTCCGCCGTATCGCGACGTCTGCGGCCGCGCGTTCGGCGATCTCGTCGCGCTTCAATATCGCGGCGCCGGCGTGTGGCTCTGGCGGTGCCGGTGCGGCGCCCACGTCACGGCCGCGCTGGAAGCGGTGGAGGGCGGCCAGACGCGTGATTGCGGCTGCGGCGAGCAGCGTCGCGTGTGGCGGTCCCGGCCGGGCTCGCCTGCGCTGAAGGGCGGCGAGGTGTTCGGCCAGCTGACGACGGATCGCTATGCCGGCGATGGCAAGTGGGTTTGCCGGTGCGATTGCGGCAATGAGGTGACCGTGAGCGCCGGGCGCCTGCGGCTGGGCCAGGCGCGCTCGTGTGGCCGCTGCCTGGGCGCTTTAACCGGCTGAGAGATGCGCGCTCGTCACGACTTGACCGGAACCCCGTAAGCGCTGACGATGCGCGCGTCCTGCTCGGCCGCCGAAAACAACTCCCATTCGAGACCGTTCACGTCGACGCTACTCGAATAGCCGGTTGCCGCGTCGTCTTCGAATCCAACGTGGCGCAACATTCCCGCTTGCGCCGGCTTTTCGTTGATCGAAAAGTTGAGGAGATCGGTGCGCCACATCGCGTACTGGCCTGGCACGACGGCTGACGGTGGTTGTCCGAGCCGCTGGCTATAGTCTGCGATCGAGGCTTCGAGGTTCGAAACGGCCAGTGCGATATGAAAGCGCTTCATGAGGGGCTCCGTGACTGTTCGGCACATCGTAAGCCGCGCGCAGCCGCATAAACAGTTCAGCAACCATTCTGGTATGCGGACTACTCGTCATTCTCCCGCCAGGCGAGCTACCGCTTCGCCCTCGCTTTCCCGCTCCAGAAAAGCCGCCACTGCCGGCGCCTCCATCGGGCGCGAACAGTAGTAGCCCTGAATGAGCGTGGCCCCGAGCGCCGCGACCGTTTGCAGTTCGGCCGCCGTTTCCACCCCTTCGACGATGCAGTCGAGCGACATTTGCCGGCTGAGGTTGAGCAGCGTGCGGACCACGGTGAACGCCGTCGTGCGCTCCTTGAGACCGCTCACGAACATCCTGTCGATCTTCAGGCGCGTGAGTGGAAGTTTGCACAGGTACGAGAGGCTCGAATAGCCGGTGCCGAAATCGTCGACCGACAAACCGCAGCCCAGCGCGCGCAGCACCTTGGCCGCTTTCTGGACCTGGTCGAAGTCCTTGGCCATCGCGGTTTCGGTGATCTCGAAGTCGAGTCGCGCCGGGTCGATGCCGCTGGTGAGAATGCAACGGGCCAATTCTTTCACCGCGGACTCACTGGCGAAATCATGCGCGGAGAGGTTGAAGGACAAGCGGATATGCGTCGGCCATTGCTTCGCGCAGGCCAGGGCTTTGGTAAATAGCACGAGGGTCAAGCCGTTGATGACGCCGTTGCGCTCCGCGGCAGGAATGAATTCACCGGGCGGGACCGTGCCGAGCAACGCGCTGCGCCAGCGCGCCAGGGCTTCGAAACCAACAGTGCGCTGGCGTTCGAGCGAGTAGATCGGCTGGAACGCGAGATAAAGTTCGCTGCCTAGATCGGGGGAGCGCAGCGCCTGGGCAATCTGCGACTCGCGAATGATGGCGTTGCGGTGCGTCTCCGAAAAGATGGTCACCGAGCCGCGCGAGCGGCGCTTGCCTTCGTAAAGCGCGTAGTCTGCTGTTTCGAACAAATCCGCCTTGTTTCGTGAAATGTGCGGATAGGTGGAGAAGCCGATCGTCGCCCCGAGCCGAACGGAAATCTCGCCGACCTGTACGGGGCAGTGAAAAACATCGCAGATGGTGCGCCCGAGTTGCGAGAGGGCGGCGTCCGTGCAGTCGTCCGTGACGATGATGCCGAATTCGTCGCCGCCCAGCCTCGCGAGCGTGATCGTGCCGCGCGCCGCTTTGGCGAGGCGCGCCGCGACTTCGGCCAGCACGTGGTCGCCCAGCGAGTGGCCGTGAATATCGTTGACGGACTTGAAGCCGTCGAGATCGACGAGGCCCACCGCGAGCCGGCCGCCCGATGCCATGGCAGCATCGAAATGCTTGTCGAGCGAGGCGAAAAAGGCCCGCCGGTTGGGGAGATTCGTGAGACTGTCGATATTCGCGAGGCGCTTGTTTTCGCGTTGCGTGGCCACGAGATCTGCGAAGTTCTTGAATTGCGTAAAGGCAACGACCAGCATCGCCAGCGAAACCAGTGAGGTATCGATCGCGATCGCCTGGAATACGCCATTTCCCGAACTCAGGAACGTGACGACGAGCGCGCCGTTGACAATGGCGGTGACGGTGAACGCTGCCTTGACGACATTCATCAGGCAGAAGATGACGCCGATGACCGTGATTGCCATGTAGAAGGCGACATGAAGCTTGAATGCCGCGCCGCCATGAGGCAACAGGGACAGCGACCATGCCGTGAACGAGACGGAGAAGACCCAGGCGAGCCTGCCGGAATTGCGCAGGATCGTAGCCGCATTTTCCGCACTGACATGGATCCTGGAGAGCCGCAACCAGGAGAGCACGCGAACGAAGCAAAATCCCGTGAGCACGAGCGGACAGATCACGCCCTGCCAGGCGGGAAGCTCGTTCTCGTGGGGCAGCACCATGCCCCACGTGTTGACGACCAGCAGCCCATACATCATGGGAAGGTGATAGATCATCACGCGCAACTGCGCCAGCTTCAGGGCCGCGCTGTTTCCGGCGAGGAAAGTGCGCCGAATCGTTCCCCAATACTGGGCCAGAACGTTGAACATGGTCTTGCGAGTCGGTGCGGTCCCGTTGCAACTGCCGGGAACGAAATGTAATACCTCCGTTTACGACCGCTCGAGTGAATTCTGGAGGCAGCGCGCGCGCTTTTCATCGCCGATGTCGCGGTCCCTATTTTTCATCACGCTTTCAACGCGACTGCGTGGAGGGCGTTTCCTGCTGGGGCGACATCCTCGCCAACGCCGCGACGGCGAAGCGGATTCGCGGTTCGGTCATCGACGGCATGAGTCGCGATATCGATGGCAGCGAAGCGAGCGGCTACCCGGTCTACGGCCGGGGCGTCACGATGATCAGCGCGCGCAATCGCGTGGTCCAGATCGACTCGGGCAAGCCGGTGCAAATGGCGGGTGTCACCGTGCACGAAAACGACTACGTGATCGCGGATCGATGCGGCACGGTGTTCGTTCCCGAAGGCCTCGCGCCCGAGGACTGCTTTCTCAGCAGGCAGATCGTGGGGTATCCGCGCGCGGACGCCGACGCTTCGTCAGCGATTTCATCGAGCGCACGCGCCACGCACCGGCTTATGCGAGTGCGCTCTATGCCGCGAGTTTGCGCTACACGGTCAGAGCCGAGGCGGTAGGGCCGATTTTCCGCTCGATGGTCCATCTGTCCGATAACGGCGACTTGATGCGCAAATTCCCCGGCTTGCCGTTTCCGCGCATGTTTATGTACGGGCAGCAGAGCGGCAGTCGCAATGCAATGAGGTCGGCGCAAACGTTTGACATCCTCGGCTATATGGGCGTGCAGCCGTTCGCTCGCTGCCCCGGCCTAAAGTTCGCGCAGTCGTTGCCGAAATACCAGCCATGGCGCGCAAACATCCCGACTATCCCAACAAGCCTCCCATCTGGGCAGAGGCGCGCGCGCTCGAGGCGAGCATTCGCGCCATCCGCCGTGCGCAAGGCAAGAAGAACCCCGAGGACTTCCCGGCGGGAAGCCCCGAATGCACCGCTGCCATGGATGAGTTCGTGCGTGACGTCTGCCGCGCCCTCGAGATCGATATCAACACGCTCGGCAAGGACTCCGGCGACTTTTAACGCGCTGGTCGGCCGTTCGTATCCTCCACGCGCGGGAATGCGGTTTGCGCGCCCCGGAACGACCGATGACGAGTTCATGAGGTTGCGCGTGAAAACGACTCTCACGCTCGCGTTGTCGTCATGTCTCGGCGTGGCGTTGCTCACGACGCAGCCAGCGCATGGCGCAGATCCCACCCCCACCCCC
>NZ_JAMBPS010000096.1:0-17184 GCF_024206515.1 Paraburkholderia sp. CNPSo 3281
CAGTGATTTCCAGGGGTTTTCCGGGAGTTATCCGCTGGGGGCTGTGGATAGTGCAGGACGCGAATTCCCGCTGACTTCCAGACAAAAAATAGCGCCTCCAAAGGCGCTTTTTCGCTGTTGAAAATCGCGACGTTAAATCGGGCCTCGCAATCTCGAATTTACGGTCTATAACTTCTGCGAGTAGGCCAGCACGTGACTGTTGATCAAATTGCGCCATGGCCCGAGTGTCGCTCGAAAACGTGAAATAGTGAGAATCGCGAAGGCCACGCAGGCCTGCTCGTTCACTCATGGAGGCGCCGGATGAAACGCCGTGAACTGCTGGCCGTGCTGGCCGCGGGCGCAATGACCCAGGTTTCCACCGGCCAGGCGCAGGAGAGCCCGGCGAAGTACACCAACGAGATCACACTGCCCAAGCCCAAAATCTCCGGCACGGTCTCCCTCGAGGATGCCATCCAGCGGCGCAGGTCCGTACGCACGTTCCGGTCCGACCCGCTGCCTGTCGAGACCATCGGCCAGCTGCTGTGGGCCGGCCAGGGCGTCACCAGCGCGGACGGCAAGCGCGCGGCACCTTCGGCCGGCGCCCTGTATGCGCTTGAACTCTACGCGGTGACCCCCGCGGAGGTGATGCACTACCTGCCTCACGGCCACCGGGCCGAAACGCGAGCGACACCCGATATGCGCCCCAAGCTGAAAGCGCTTGCGCTAAACCAGGCATCTGTCGGGGCGGCGCCGGCCTTGCTCGCGGTGGCTGCCGATCCCAGCCGGCTCAAGCAGCGGTATGGCGCGAGAGCCAGTGTATATAGCGACCTCGAGGCCGGACACGCCGCCCAGAACATGCTGCTGCAGGCCGTCGCGCTCGGGCTCGTCGCCGTGCCCGTGGGCGCGGTCGACGGGCCGCAGGCAGCCCAGGCGCTCGGTTTGCCTTCCGGGCAGAGCGTCGTCTACGTCATCCCGGTGGGCTTTGCGGTTTGAATTGCGGCGTGAGGATGTACAAAAAACAAACGCCCGGTTTTCCGGGCGTTTGTTTTTCAATCACGGCGGCAGCAGACGATCAAACGTCGATATTCCCCGCCCGCAGCGCATTGCTTTCGATAAACGCACGACGCGGCTCGACATCGTCACCCATGAGCGTCGTGAAGATGCCATCGGCGGCGATCGCGTCCTCGATCTGCACGCGCAGCAAACGGCGCACCGTCGGGTCCATCGTCGTTTCCCACAGCTGCCCGGGGTTCATCTCGCCAAGCCCCTTATAGCGCTGCTTCGACACGTTGCGCTCGGCATCGGCGATCAGCCACTTCATCGCGCTCTTGAAGTCGTTCACGGCCATGCTGCGCTCGCCGCGCTTGATTACAGCGTTCTTGCCGATCAAGCCCTTGAACGTATTGGCCGTGTTCACGAGCTGCTGATAGTCGGCGGTGAGCTGGAACTCCTCGTCGATCACCGAGACCTTCACGTTGCCGTGATGGCGGCGCTCCACGCGCAGCGAACGTTGCTCGCGCACCTGGTCGTACATCGGCACCACGCTCACCTCAGGCTTGAGCGGATCGTCGCGCAGCTGCGCTTCGAGCGCACGCGCCGAAGCCTCGGTCGAGGCTTCGCTCGACAGGTCGATCGCTACGCCATCCATGATCGCTTCGAGCGCGCGCTCGTCGTACAGACGCGAGAGACGATCCACCACGCCGCGCGCAAGCTGGTACGAGCGCGCGAGTTCGCCAAGCGCGTCGCCGGAGATCGGCGTCGCACCTTCGTTCGGCACCAGCTCCGAGCCTTGCAGCGCGAGACGCAGCATATGTGCGTTGAGCTCCGAATCGTCCTTGAGATAACGCTCGTCCTTACCCGCCTTGAGCTTGTACAGCGGCGGCTGCGCGATATACACGTAGCCGCGCTCGATCATCTCCGGCATCTGGCGATAGAAGAACGTGAGCAGCAGCGTGCGAATGTGCGCGCCGTCCACGTCCGCGTCGGTCATGATGATGATGCGGTGGTAGCGCAGCTTCTCGAGGTTGTAGTCGTCCTTGCCGATGCCGCAGCCGAGCGCGGTGATCAGCGTGACGATCTGCTCGGAAGACAGCAGCTTGTCGTAGCGCGCCTTTTCGACGTTCAGCACCTTGCCGCGCAGCGGCAGGATTGCCTGGAACTTGCGATCGCGGCCTTGCTTGGCCGAGCCGCCAGCCGAATCGCCCTCGACGATATAGACCTCCGACTTCGCCGGATCCTTTTCCTGGCAGTCCGCGAGCTTGCCCGGCAGGCCCACGCCGTCGAGCACGCCCTTGCGGCGCGTCATTTCGCGCGCCTTGCGCGCGGCGTCACGAGCTCGCGCGGCGTCGACGATCTTGCCGCAAATGGTCTTCGCGTCGTTCGGCGTTTCGAGCAGGAACTCTTCGAGCGCCTTCGCCACGACGTCTTCGACGGGCGCGCGCACTTCCGAGGAAACCAGCTTGTCCTTCGTCTGCGAGCTGAATTTCGGCTCCGGCACCTTCACCGAAAGCACGCACGACAAACCTTCGCGCATGTCGTCGCCCGAGGTTTCCACCTTGGCCTTCTTTGCGATTTCGTTGTCGGCGATGTACTTGTTGATGACGCGCGTCATCGCCGCGCGCAGGCCGGTCAAGTGCGTGCCGCCGTCGCGCTGCGGGATGTTGTTCGTGAAGCACAGCACGCTTTCGTTGTAGCTGTCGTTCCACTGCATCGCCACTTCGACGCCCACGCCGTCTTTCTCGCCCTGAATGTAGAAGATGGTCGGGTGCAGGACCTGCTTGGCCTTGTTGATGTACTCGACAAAGCCCTTCACGCCGCCCGCGAAGGCAAAATCGTCTTCCTTGCCCGTGCGCTGGTCGGTCAGGCGAATGCGCACGCCGTTGTTCAGGAACGAGAGCTCGCGAATACGCTTGGCGAGAATGTCGTAGTGGTACTCCACGCTGCCGAAGATGGTTTCGTCGGCCATGAAGTGCACTTCGGTGCCGCGATTTTCGGTGTCGCCGAGCAGTTGCATGGGCGAGACCGTGTGGCCGTCGCGCTCTTCGAGCACACGGTTCTGCGGCACGCCACGGTGAAATTCCATGAAGTGCTTCTTGCCGTTGCGGCGCACCGTGAGACGCAGGAAGCTCGAGAGCGCGTTCACGCACGACACGCCCACGCCGTGCAGGCCGCCCGAGACCTTGTAGCTGTTCTGGTCGAACTTGCCGCCCGCGTGCAGCTCGGTCATCACGATTTCGGCGGCGCTGCGCTTCGGATCGTGCTTGTCGTCCATCTTCACGTCCGTGGGAATGCCGCGGCCGTTGTCGGTGATCGAGATGGAGTTGTCCGCGTGGATCACCACGCGGATGTCGTTACAGTAGCCGGCGAGGGCTTCGTCGATCGAGTTGTCCAGCACTTCGAAGACGAGATGGTGCAGACCGGTGCCGTCCGACGTGTCGCCGATGTACATCCCGGGCCGCTTGCGCACTGCCTCCAGACCTTCGAGGATCTGGATCGACGAGGCGCCATAGCTGCTGTTGTCGGGTTGCGAGTTGTTCGTATCAGTCATGGAATTTTCCGGTTCTGCGTACTGCCTGTGTTACTGCTCGAGACTTTTTCAAAAAGCCATAAAAACGCCAAAGGGGCGCAGCGCCCCCTGGTGTTCTTCTTCTGTCGCGCTTTTTAGATGCGCATCGGCATCACCACGTACTTGAATTCCTCGTTCTCGGGAATCGTGATGAGCGCGCTGGAGCTGGCGTCGCCGAGGCTCACTTCCAGCGTGTCGACCTTCAGGTTCGCGAGGACGTCGAGCAGATACGTGACGTTGAACCCGATGTCGATGGTGTCGCCCTGGTAGGCGATTTCCAGCTCTTCCTGCGCCTCTTCCTGGTCGGCGTTGGTCGACATGATCTTGAGCTGGCCCGGCTCGATGATGCAGCGCACGCCCTTGAACTTGTCGGACGTGAGAATCGCCGCGCGTTGCAGCGAGCGTTGCAGTTCTTCGCGGCCGATCTGGAAGGTGTTCTTGTGCGCCTTCGGGATCACGCGCTGGAAGTCGGGGAACTTGCCTTCCACGAGCTTCGAGACGAGCTCGACCTGGCCGAACGTGAACTTCACCTGGGTCGAACCGATGTCGATCTTCAGCACGTCGTCGATGTCTTCGAGCAGGCGCTGGAGTTCGAGAATGGTCTTGCGCGGGATGATGACTTCCTGGCGCGCGAACGAGCCTTCGATCTTCATCGACGAGAACGCGAGACGGTGGCCGTCGGTCGCGACTGCCATGAGCTGGTCGCCGTCCACGACGAGCAGCATGCCGTTCAGGTAGTAACGGATGTCCTGCTGCGCCATGGCGAAATACACCATGCCGAGCAACTGGCGGAATGTCTTCTGCGGCACCGCGAGGTTCGCGCCGAAGTCCCTGGCTTGCGCCACCGTGGGGAACTCGTCCGCGGCGAGCGTTTGCAAGGCGAAGCGGCTCTTGCCCGACTGCACCGTGAGGCGCTTGTCGGCGAGCGTGAGCGTGACCTGGCCGTCGGGCATGGCGCGCAGGATGTCCAGCAGCTTGCGCGCGGCGACGGTCGTGGCCACCTGGTCGTTGCCGACGCCGAAGTCGGCGGTCGTGGTGATCTGCAACTCGAGGTCGGTCGACAGGAACGAGACGTCGGAACCGGTTTTGGTGATCAGCAGATTGGCGAGGATCGGCAACGTGTGGCGGCGTTCGACAATGCCGCTCACCGTTTGCAGCGGCCTCAGCAGGTTATCGCGTTCGGTCTTGACCAGTTGCATAGAGTTCCTTCGTTGATGTGACGGTCTGCGCGCCCGCCTGGCGCCGGTTTTGCCGACATGACCCCACGTATGTCACGCGACCCCGGCGCCGCTCTGGCGGTTAATGCAGCACAGGCCGCGGCGTGGTTCCCGCCCCGGACCGCCGGGCGGTTAAACCCATATTGTGCCTGAAAACGGACCACTTCCCTAAATTGGGGGCGATCCGCGAAATAAACAAGGCAAACCTTCGGGTTGCGGCCGTCCGCCCCGCCATTCCGGTGCCGCCTGGCTGTGTATTACCCCTTCAGCGTCTGCTCGAGCACGTGCAGCTCATGATTGAGCTGGGCGTCCTTGGTGCGTTCGTCGGCGATCTTGCGCACGGCGTGCAGTACCGTGGTGTGGTCGCGGCCGCCGAACAGCTCGCCGATTTCCGGCAGGCTCTTCTGCGTGAGCTCCTTGGCCAGATACATGGCGATCTGGCGCGGGCGCGCGATGTTCGCCGGGCGCTTTTTCGAATACATGTCGGCGACCTTGATGCTGTAGAAGTCCGCCACCGTCTTCTGGATGTTTTCGACCGAAATCTGGCGGTTCTGCACCGTCAGCAGGTCCTTGAGCGCTTCCTTGGTCAGCTCGATCGAGATCTCGCGGCCGTGGAACTTCGAATACGCGAGGATCTTGCGCAGCGCGCCTTCGAGTTCGCGCACGTTCGAGCGCAGGTGCTTGGCGACGAAGAACGCCACGTCCTCGTTCAGGCTCACGCCTTCCGACTGCGCCTTGCGCATCAGAATCGCCACGCGCATTTCCAGCTCGGGCGGCTCGATCGCCACGGTCAGGCCCGAGTCGAAGCGCGAGATCAGGCGGTCGTCGATACCCGAGATTTCCTTCGGATACGTATCGCTCGTGATGATCACCTGCGCCTTGTTGGCGACGAGCGCCTCGAACGCGTAGAAGAACTCTTCCTGCGTGCGCGACTTGCCCGAGAAGAACTGAATATCGTCGATCAGCAGCAGGTCGAGCGAATGGTAGTAACGCTTGAACTCGTCGAACGCCTTGCGCTGGTAGGCCTTCACCACGTCGGACACATACTGTTCGGCGTGGATGTAGCGGATGCGCGCGCCCGGCTTGTCGAGCAGCAGCTGGTTGCCGATCGCGTGGATCAGGTGGGTCTTGCCGAGGCCCACGCCGCCGTAGAGGAACAGCGGGTTGTATGAGATGCCGGGGTTGTCGGCGACCTGGATCGCGGCGGCGCGCGCGAGCTGGTTCGCCTTACCCGTCACGAAGTTGTCGAACGTGAGCACCGGGTTGAGCTTCGAGCGCTCGTAGGTCGGGTCCGGTTCGCCGCTCGAAGCGGCCGCGGCCGCCCCCTGGCCCGGACGCCATGTGCGGCGGCCGGCGGCGGCTTCGTTGGCGTCGAGGCTGGGCAGATCGAGGTCGGCGGCGTCTTCGGCGGTGGCCTGCGCGGCGGCGGCCGACGCGGCTTGCACCATGCCCGCGAGTCCCGTCCCGCCAGTCAAGGCGGACGGCTGCGGCGCGGCGGCTGCGCTCATGACCGACGCTGCCGCAGACGCGGCAGCCAGCGGCGCGCGCGACGCGGCGGGTGCCGCTGCGACGTGAGGCGCGCGCATGCCCGCCTTCGGATCGAGGACGAACTGCACGTCGACCGGGGTCTGCCAGAAGTCGCGCGCCAGATCGGTAATCCGGCCCGAGAACTGGCTCTTGACCCAGTCGAGCTTGAAACGGTTGGGAGCGGCTATCTGCAGCGTGTTCGCCGCAGCATCGAAGGCAACCGGGGCCAACGGTTTAATCCACGTCACGTACTGCTGGGGCGTTAGCTCACGCTCCAGCAGTGCGGAACAGTGTTGCCAGAATTCGTTCATCGAGTTGCTGTGGTCGTTTTGTTTGCATGCGTTGCGGTCGCTCCGCTCTTGTCGCGCAAACGCGACGAGGCCCTGACGAGGCGACGGCAATGGCTCCGGAAGCCCGCGCGGCAAAGGTCTTGCGGCAAGCAGGCGGGCCGGAGCGGCATGCAGGATTCTTGGGATAGGCGAGATTCTAACGCCGAAATACCCTCACCAGGAAGTTATCCACAGGGACGGATCAACGCACGCTCGTTCGTGCCCTCGCCACGGTCGATGCAGGCGCTGCGCGCCCGGTCAGAAGGTTCGATCGCCTAACCTATTGACGGCCAACGAAAAACCGGCTTAAATAGCGGGTTCCTCGAAAACCAATCCCTAGTACCACCGGCCATTGCCTTTTTCCGCGATGCTCGCCGCGGTCAAAACTCAACAGTGAGAGCAACATGAAACGTACTTTCCAACCTTCCGTTACCCGTCGCAAGCGTACCCACGGTTTCCGCGTGCGCATGAAGACCGCTGGTGGCCGCAAAGTGATCAACGCACGTCGTGCGAAGGGTCGCAAGCGCCTCGCCGTCTAAGTCGGGCAGCATCGCTATCAGCGAAATCACGGGTAGCGGCCCGCTCGCGAGCACGGCGAACAGGACGAACCTGGTAACTGATCGGGGCGTCATGCCGTCGCGAACGCAAGCCGCTTTTCCGAAAGCCGCAAGGCTACTGAAAACGGATGAGTTCTCATCCGTTTTTCGTTTGCGCCCCTGGCGCCGCACCGAGCACTTCGTCGTGTACGGGCGGCCCACCGGCAACGAGGCGCGGCTCGGGCTCGTGATCGGCAAGAAGTACGCACCGCGCGCGGTCACGCGCAACCTGGTGCGCCGGATTGCCCGCGAAGCGTTTCGTGTGCGCCGTGCGCAGTTCGAAGGTTTCGACCTGCTGCTGCGCCTGCATACGAAGTTCGACCGCAAGGCACGGCCGGCCGCGTCTTCGCCGGGGCTCAAAGCTTTGTGCCGCGGCGAGATCGAGACGCTGCTCGAAAAGGCCGCGCGCGAAGTCACGCGGCGTGGCAGTGCTGCGCCTGCGACATCTGCGCGCACCCCTTGCGCGACGCAGGCTGTGGCACCAGATGGGCAGGCAGCCGGGGAACCGGCGCAGGCCCAGGCCAGTAAAGATTTGCCGCCGGACGAGAGCAAGACCCGCGCATCATGAGCGGGGCGCGCGAGTCCGGCATATCCGACGTAGCCGCCGCGCAAGCGGCACGTGGTTCGTCATCGAACGCGGCGCAGCCAGGCCGCAACGCCATGCAAACGGTATTGATCGCACTGCTGCGTTTCTACAAGCTCGCCGTGAGTCCCCTCCTCGGCAGCCGGTGCCGTTTTTATCCTTCCTGTTCGGATTACGCACGCGAGGCAATCCAGTATCATGGCGCCGCGCGTGGGACTTACCTCGCCGCGCGGCGGCTGTGCCGCTGCCATCCGTTTTCGGCGGGCGGCGTCGATCTCGTCCCGCCTGCATCTCCGAAAAAGCGCTGACGCGCCATTCCATCGACACTGAGACAACGCATGGATATCAAACGCACCGTCCTATGGGTCATCTTCTTCATGTCAGCTGTCATGCTGTACGACAACTGGCAGCGCGACCATGGACGCCAGTCGATGTTCTTCCCGAACGCGACGCAAACGCAGACGCAAACCGCCGCAGGCGGCCCTGCGCCGGCTAGCGCCGCCAACGGCGCGTCCGACCTGCCGACGGCCGCTGCCGCCGCCGCGGGCCAGGCGCCGACGAACACCGCCCAGCCGGCTGCAGCCGCAGCACAGCTCGTTCACTTTCGCACCGACGTCTACGACGGCGTGATCGACACGCGTGGCGGCACGCTCGTGAAGCTCTCCCTCGTGAAGGAAAGCGCTGACGGCAAGGGTCCCGACCAGTACATCACGCTGTTCGATCACACGAACGACCACACGTACCTCGCGCGCACCGGCCTGCTCGGCGGCGATTTCCCGAACCACAACGACGTGTTCACGGCGGTCGAAGGCCCGCGCGAGCTGACTGGCGACGCCAACTCCTTCCAGGTCGCGCTGCAGTCGCCCGAGAAAGGCGGCGTGAAGGTCACCAAGACCTACACGTTCACGCGCGGCAGCTACGTGATCGGCGTGGACTGGAAGGTGCAGAACGTCAGCGGCGCGCCGGTTTCGCCCACGCTCTACATGGAAATCGTGCGTGACAGCCAGCCGGTCGAAACGCCGCGCTTCTCGCACACCTTCATCGGACCGGCGGTGTACTCGAGCGAGCATCACTTCCAGAAGATCACGTTCGGCGACATCGACAAGAACAAGGCCGACTTCGTGACCCAGGCCGATAACGGCTGGATCGCGATGGTGCAGCACTACTTCGCGACCGCGTGGATTCCGCAGCAAGGCGCCAAGCGCAGCATCTACGTCGAGAAGTTCGACAACTCGCTCTATCGCGTGGGTGTGAAGCAGCCGCTCGGCACGATCGCACCGGGTGCGACGGACACCGTGCAGGCGCGCCTCTTCGCGGGTCCCCAGGAAGAGCGCATGCTCGAAGGCATCGCGCCGGGTCTGGAGCTCGTGAAGGACTACGGCTGGGTGACGATCATCGCCAAGCCGCTCTTCTGGCTGCTCGAGAAGATCCACGGCTACGTGGGCAACTGGGGCTGGTCGATCGTGCTGCTCACGCTGCTCATCAAGGCCGTGTTCTTCCCGCTCTCCGCCGCCAGCTACAAGTCGATGGCGCGCATGAAGGAAATCACGCCGCGCATGCAGGCGCTGCGCGAGCGCTTCAAGAGCGACCCGCAGAAGATGAACGCGGCGCTCATGGAGCTCTACAAGACCGAGAAGGTGAATCCGTTCGGCGGCTGTCTGCCGGTGGTGATCCAGATCCCGGTGTTCATCTCGCTGTACTGGGTGCTGCTCTCGTCGGTGGAAATGCGCGGCGCGCCGTGGATTCTCTGGATTCACGACCTGTCGCAGCAGGACCCGTTCTTCATCCTGCCGGTGCTGATGGCCGTCTCGATGTTCGTGCAGACCAAGCTGAACCCGACGCCGCCGGACCCCGTCCAGGCGAAGATGATGATGTTCATGCCGATCGCGTTCTCGGTCATGTTCTTCTTCTTCCCGGCCGGCCTCGTGCTGTACTACGTCGTGAACAACGTGCTGTCGATCGCGCAGCAGTACTACATCACGCGCATGATGGGCAAAGGCAAGAAGAAGGCCGCCTGAGTGCCGGGGCGGCAGTGATGCCGCTACCTGAATCAGGGCTCGAAAAAAGGCCGTCCGGTGCGAACCGGACGGCCTTTTGCATGGTTGGAGCGCCATTTCCTTGACGGCGCAGAGCGCAGCGTTCGTGTGCGCGCGTTAGTTCTTCTCGGCGTCGCCGTAGAATTGGGCGACCAGTTCCTGCACGAGATAGCGGTGATGGGCGCTGAGCGACTCGATTTTCGAGGCCAGTTCGAGCGTTTCCTCGGAAACCGGATATTTGCCGTCAGGCTTGCGGGGCCGCGGCAGGGTCGAGCCCGCCTTGCCCGGAGGACCGTAGTGCAGCCAGTGGATGTCCACATCGAACCATTTCGCCAGGGTCTCCAGCTTGTCCTGCGTGGGAATCGTGCGGCCACTCAGCCATTTGTGAGCGGTTTGCGGCGAAACCGGATGCTCGCCGTGATGGCGCAGATTGAACCGGTTCGCCAGGTCGGTGCTGCCGCGTAGTTTTTCGGGCGCGCGCTTCATCGCGAACCTGAGACGTTCGGCAAAGGCGGCTTTTTCGTCGGATGTCGGCATGGGCCAGATTGTGCGGCCCGAAATAGCCGAAGATGACAACCAGTTAGGCTATATTTAGCGCATAAAAGCGAAACTTCACCTACTTCTGGCTACCGTATGACTTCGGTCGAGATCCCCACGAATTCCCTTGTGGCAAGCCGTTAGCGGGATTTGGCGCTCGAATTATCTGAAATCTGACAGAATTCCTTAAGACTAATCTTAGCTAATTTAAGATAAAGCGAGACGATTCTTCACCGGGTTGCCAGGCGGAAAACGCCCTGTCCGGCGCGTTACAATGCCTCGCGTTTTGCGAGTGCTCGCAGGACCGCAGTGAGTCCGCACACGCCATCCCGATTCCAGCCCTGCTCTACGGTCCGCCCATCATGCTCGCCACCGATTCCGATCCCATCGTTGCCATTGCTACTGCGCCCGGACGCGGCGGGATTGGTGTCGTGCGCGTCTCGGCCGGCCGCGCCGGCGCGGCGGCGACGGTCGCGTTGATGCAGGCCCTCACAGGCCAGGAGCTGGTTGCGCGCCACGCGAGCTACGTGCCGCTCCTCGACGGCGCCGGCACCGTGCTCGACCGGGGGATCGCGCTGTCGTTCCCCGCGCCGCATTCGTACACCGGCGAGCACGTACTCGAACTGCAGGGCCACGGCGGCCCGATCGTGCTGCAACTCGTTTTGCAGCGCTGCATCGAGGCCGGCCGCGAGTTCGGGCTGCGCCTCGCCGAGCCTGGCGAATTTACGCGGCGCGCGTTCCTCAACGACAAACTCGATCTGGCCCAGGCGGAAGCCGTGGCCGATCTGATCGAGGCGAGCACCGAAGCGGCGGCGCGCTCGGCCGGCCGCTCGCTTGACGGCGCGTTCTCGCGCGACATTCACGCGCTCGTGGACGACGTCGTAACGTTGCGCATGCTCGTGGAGGCGACGCTCGATTTCCCCGAAGAAGAGATCGACTTCCTCGAGGCCGCGGACGCACGCGGCAAGCTCTTACGCATTCGCGATCAGCTCGACCACGTGCTCTCCGAAGCGCGCCAGGGCGCGCTGCTGCGCGAGGGACTTTCGGTCGTGCTCGCGGGACAACCCAACGTGGGCAAGTCGTCGCTGTTGAACGCGCTGGCAGGCGCGGAACTCGCGATCGTGACGCCCGTGGCCGGCACGACGCGCGACAAGATTTCCCAAACCATCCAGGTCGAAGGCATCCCGCTGCATGTGATCGACACGGCCGGTTTGCGCGACACGGAGGACGAAGTCGAGAAGATCGGCATCGAGCGCACGTGGAGCGAGATCGGCCGCGCAGACGTGGTGCTGCATCTGCTCGATGCGCGCACGGGCATGAACGCCGAAGACGAGACGATCGCCGCGCGCTTTCCCACCGGGGTGCCGGTCGTGCGCGTGCTCAACAAGACCGACCTGACCGGTGTGCCACCCGAAGTGGCGAAGCGTCGTGCCGGGAACGGCAGCGAAGTCTGCGAGTTGCGTCTTTCGGCAAAACAGGGCGACGGCGTCGGGCTGCTGCGCGCCGAGTTGCTGCGCATTGCGGGCTGGCAGGCGGACGCGCAAAGCGTCTACCTCGCGCGCGAGCGGCATCTCATCGCGCTGCGTGCGGCGCGCGAGCATCTCGCACACGCGGCGGCGCACGCCGACCAGAATTCGCAATTGCTCGATCTGTTCGCCGAAGAGCTACGGCTCGCGCAGGAATCGCTGAATTCGATCACTGGCGAATTCACCTCCGACGACTTGCTGGGCGTGATTTTCAGCCGCTTTTGTATCGGGAAGTAACCCGCAAGCGCGCCCCGCCCTATTCTTCTTCAGCCTGGAACAATCCCTTCGAAGCCTGAGGGTTAACCCTCGGCGCCAATCCTCCTAGACTTTCGCTCATCGGATGCAGACATGTTGTCGCACCGAATCAAAAGCCAAAGGAGGTAGTTAGCATGAAGTCCCTGATCCAGACCGTAGCCGTTGCCGTTGCACTCGTGGTGCCGATGGCATCGTTCGCGCAATCGAATGCGCCCGTGACCCGCGCCCAGGTGCGCGCCGAGCTCGCGCAGCTCGCGAAGGCGGGCTGGCGTCCGGGCGCAGGGGCGGACCCGCACTACCCCGACGATCTTCTCGCAGCCGAAGCCAAGGTAGCCGCCGCGAACGGCGCAACGAGCGGCTACGGCGGCGCGGCAGCCGGCAACTCGGATGCAGGCCGCCCGGCGGTGTCCAAGGCCGACTGGAACGCGATGTATAACCATCCGTAACACGGCAATACTGCTGAAACGCTTGCCATCATCTCCCGCAGGCGTTTCGCATACCTGAACGAATACCTCCGCCGTCGTTGACGCGACGGCTTCGCTCGGGCCTTCTGGCCCGGGCGCTTTTTCCAGCGACTGTCAAGCAAATCGGCGACGCTGCTCAAAAGCAAAGCTTGTTCAGCCTCATCTCAACGCACTACGAGTTAACTGCCAGGTCATTTAATTCGTAGTGCGACCTATCTTCAAGTTCACAAGCAGGCGATCGTCTTGCGGGCGCCTCAACGCTGCCGCTCGCTAACGCGCCCCGCTCTGCCTCCATAAACGCACAACTGCCGCAGTGTGCGGCTGTAATTTGTGGACACACATCGTTGCTTTTCCAAACCCTTGCCTCGGCGTGGCTCGCCGACAATCGGCGGTATAGGAGAACGACGATGAAAACACTCTTCTGTGTACTTGCTCTGGTTGGCTTGTCGGCCGGCCTCACGGGTTGTGTGGTGGCGCCGCCGTACGCGTACGCGCCTGCGCCAGCCTACGGCTATGGCTATGCGCCGGGCTACTATGCGGCGCCGTCGGTAGATATCGGGGTTGGCGTGGGCGGCTATTACGGCCACGGCTGGCGACGTTAAGGGGACGGTAACAAGCCGTCTGAAAGGTTGATGTCTGACGTATGAGCTTGACCTATCCGATGTGATAGCTGGACACGCGCCGCCGCCGAACTAAAGTGGCGGGACAGGTTTTCACAAGACGTTGGGCCAGCGCACGGGGGCAACCATGAGATTTATCGACGACGAGATCGCGCATATCACGCGCGTAATGACGCCCTCGTTATCTGCTGGCACGACGCCGGCTGTCTTTTCATTCGATTACTGGTACGCGCGCCTGTGCGCATTGCTCGACCTTGCCCAGATTACGCCGTCCCAGTTCCGCACCGTCGACGCGCTCATGGTCGAACTCGAATCGCGCCAGGCTGCCACCGGCGCAGCGGTGCGCGAGGCGCTGGCCGCCTGACTCACCGGTTCACGCGTTTGCTTCGCAAGCGCGCCGCGAATTCCCGCTTAACCTCGCCATGTCACCCGAGCATGGATTAGCCCGCGCGAGCGGGCTTTTTTCTTTTCCGGGGCGCTCGCAACGGGCTGGCAGACGTAAAAAGACCGCGGCAGGGGCCGCGGTCAAGAGCTTGCCATCAGGCATCCTACGCGGCGCCGAGGGGTTGTCGCCGCCACACCATTCTCGCGGCTCGCCCAAGGCGCAGCAACGCTTTGCGCCCCGATTTGACAATCCTTAACGTTTCGGCCGACCTGGTGCGCGCTCTTGAAAACGTCGCGCGCCCCCTGCATGTAAAGCCCACTTTTTTCGGAGATTCAGATCGTGGGCAGACGACCTTCCTTCATTGACGATCTGGCTCGCGGCGTCCCTCCCGACGGCGCGGGCCAGCGCCCGGGCTTCGACGACGACGCGCTCCTCGACGCCTATTCGCGCACCGTGATCGGCGCGCTGGAGCGCGTGCAGCCGGCCGTCGCGCATATTGCCGTCGAGCGCCGCGCATCGGGCCCGGCCCCCGCGCGCGGCAGCGGCTCGGGCTTCCTGTTCACGCCGGACGGCTACTTGCTGACGAACAGCCACGTCGTGCATGGCGCAGGCAGGCTGAGCGTGACGCTTGCGGAGGGCACGACGCAGAGCGCCGACCTCGTCGGCGACGACCCGAGCACGGATCTCGCCGTGCTGCGTATCGGCGCGCCAGAGGCGCTGCCGCACGCGCAACTCGGCGATTCGGCGGGCCTGCGCGTCGGGCAGATCGCGATCGCCGTGGGTAGCCCGCTCGGCCTCGCGCAAACGGTGACGACCGGCGTGGTGTCGGCGCTCGGCCGCTCGCTGCGCTCGGAGTCCGGCCGCATGATCTACGACGTGATCCAGACCGACGCCGCGCTCAATCCGGGCAACTCGGGCGGGCCGCTCATCAATTCGGCGGGTCAGGTGATCGGCGTGAATACGGCGATCATTCCGGGTGCGCAGGCCATCTGCTTCGCCACGGCCATCGACACGGCAAAGTGGGTCATCACGCAGCTCTTCGCGCACGGCCGGGTGCGGCGGGCCTATATCGGCATTGCCGGCACCACGGTGCCGATCGCGCGCAAGGTGCAGCGTTACTTCGGCCTGAGCGCGACAACCGGCGTGCGGGTGATGGAGATCGTCAAGGGCAGTCCCGCAGCGCTCGGCGGCCTGCGCGTTGACGACACGATCGTGACGATCGATGGTGTGCCGGTGGACGGTATCGACACGCTGCAGCGCCTCTTCGACGTTTCGCGCATTGATCGCACGGTGGAAATCGGCGTGATTCGCTTGACGCAGCGACTCAACCTGAGCGTGACGCCCGTCGAGCAGGCGAGCTAGGCGCAAGGAACGACCGAGGTGAAGGGCGGCGCACCGTGGCGTGCGCCGCTTCGTGCATTACCAGCCGCCACCAGGCTGGGCATAAACCGGCTGTTGTCCGTAGCCAGGCTGCGCGTAGCCGTCGTCATATTGCGGCAGAGGTGGCGCGGGCTGGACCGGCGCGCAGGGCACGTAGCGGCCCGAATACTGGTCATAACATGCTGCGCCGGCCGGGGCGGCGGCATAAACCGGCGCCGGCTGGGCATACACGGGCGCGGCCTGCACATAGGCCGGCTGAGCCGGGTAGGCCACCGCGGGGCCGCTGTTCAGCACGGCGCCCACCGCGGCGCCAATCAACGCGCCGCCAACCAGCGCACCCACCACGTCACCGCCATGATCGTGCGCGCTCGCGGGGCCAGCCGCCACCGCACACCCCGCCAGCACCAAAACGGCTGCCATCTTTCGCATGTCGTTCTCCCTGAGAACCTTTGAAAACATGCGAGCGATTGTCAGCCCGACTGCTGGATACAGGTGCTGCAAGTGGTAACGCCGAATTACTGGAAGGTGTGGCTTGCCAGCGCGCGCTGGCCGGGAGCGAATCCCGTCAGCGTGCGTGCTCGCCGTGGTGCGCGTCTGCCTCGTGTGCGCGCGGCGTGCTACCGCGCTGCCCGGCAGACGGACAGAGAAGGGTGAGCGCGATGGATAGCACCATCAGCACGAACAATGCGACGAAGTACGCCATCCAGGAGAACTCGAAATCCGCGAGTGCCACCCCTGTGCTTCGGCGCGTTCATCCGCGCGATGCGTGTCCCGCTCAGTGATGCAGGAAGCTGCGTAGCGGATGGCGCCAGTCCATATGATGTCCGTCTCCCGCTTCTACGCGCTGTCGATGCTCCTCGAGGATTTCGTCGGAAAACAGGAACACGACGATGACAAGGGGGATCACCAGAAACGCGCCCAGTATTACGTGTTCGATCACGATTACCTCCTGGTTGTCAAGCGGTTTGCAATTGCATTGTAGCCAAGACGCGACAGTTTGCCCATTGGGCGCGCACTGAAGCTTGAAAACAATGTTCGCCAACCATCACAAGCCACGAAGAGCAGCCTGCGTGCCCGGTTCGCGGGGCGATTTTCGGGGCTCGGGACGCGAACCGCGTCAGGGTAGCCGTCGATCCGGATGCGCCGCTTATGCCGCCGACTTTCTCCACGCGGCGGCAAAGAGCCCGGCGCCGATGAGCAGCGTGCCGCCCGTACGATTGACCACGCGTTGCACGCGCGGGCTGCGCACGACTTTGCGCGCGGCCGCCGCGAGCAGCGCATAGGCGAGAGCGTTGAGCATCGCGAGCACGATGAAGGTGGCTTCGAACGCGACAATCTGCGGCGTCATGGCCAGATGCGGATCGATGAACTGCGGCACGAAGGCGACGAAGAAAATGATGCTCTTCGGGTTGAGCGCGGTGACCGCGTACGCATGCGCGAAGATGCGGCCGGTGCGCGTCTCGGAGGTGTCCGGTGCGTCGCCAACGCCCACGGGCGCGCGCCAGAGCTTCACGCCCAGATAGATCAGATAGGCGGCGCCAATCCATTTCAGCACCGAGAACAGCGTGGCGGAAGCCGCGAGGATCACGCCGAGTCCGAGCATGGAAGCGGTCATCGCCGTGAAGTCGCCGAGCGCGACGCCAGCCGTGGTCGCGAGCGCGTAGCGGCGGCCGTGGCCAAGCGCGTAGGAAACGACGAGCAGCACGGTGGGGCCGGGAATGGCCACGAGAATGGCCGACGCGATCGCGAACGGCAGCCAGTGAGCGAAAGTCATGGGGTTCCTCCATCGGGAAGCCCGATTTATCCACGAACTTTTGCGGGATGCAAGCGCGGCGCGCGGCTTCGTTTCGAGAGCTTCCTGTGGCGCCTGGCATTGTTTTTATTCTGTCGCCAATCCATTAATGTGCGCGTCCCCACTTGGCGCCCATGCGACTTTCAATGCTCTCAACTTAAGCCCCGGAAGTGCTTGTAAACGAACCGTGGGACCTGTAAACTTCACACCATAACTTCCTGATAAATCAACGATATGAACTCAAATACCGGCGTCTTCCCGCCTTCTGGCTGAGTTCTCCGATTTCCTGTTCGATCCGGCGCTCGCCGAGCGCGTGCGCCGCACCCCCACCGCCTTTACCCGCAATCGCACACTGACGTTGCCGCGCATGGCCGCGATGATGATGTCCGCCAT
>NZ_JAMBPS010000097.1:0-16481 GCF_024206515.1 Paraburkholderia sp. CNPSo 3281
CAGTGCGATTGAGCCAGCCATCGGCCACATGAAGACAGATGGCAAACTCGATCGGAACTGGCTGAAGGGAACGCTTGGTGACGCGATGCACGCTGTGCTATGCGGAGCTGGTCACAACCTGCGGATGATCCTGAGGAAGCTGCGGTTTTTTTACACCATTGTTCTCATCGCCCTGTTCATCCCTGTCGATCAGAGAGCATCCGCCGGCTGACGCCGACGACGGCCAAAACGAATTGTTCAGGGGCGACTCTCTAGACGGCGTACTTTGCGAAGGGGGCGTGCAGTACGCGTGGATCGAACGGCATAGCCGGCAATGGCCGGTTTCCGTGGCCTGCCAGGCGCTGGGCGTCAGTCCCAGCGGTTATCACAACCGTAAGGCCCGCGACGTTGATCCTGATCGGCCGCGCCGACGCATCAGCAACGATGCGCTGCTGGTCCACATTCGCGCCGACCATGCCGAATCCAAAGGCGAGTACGGCTGGCCGCGCGTGTGGAAAAAGCTGCTTGCGCAAGGCATTCGCGTGAGCAAGGACCGGATTCAGCGGCTGATGAAGCTGCATGGCATCAAGGCGCGCACCAAGCGACGGTTCAAGGCCACTACGGACAGCAAGCACAATCTGCCGCTCGCACCGAACCCTGCTGCAACGGGACTTCTCGCCGGCGAAGCCCGAGATATTCGGAATGGGCAACAGCCGCTGGCTGAACTCGTCGTCGGCCAGTTGCCGGGCCAGGTCGTTGATGAACCCATGGCTACCTTAGGGTTTTCGCGCGCGGTTTCACAAATCCTGTTCACCTGATGTAGGCGCAACGAGAGGCCGACGGTGGTCGCTAATAATGCTACTGCTGCTACAAACAGTTTCGTTTTCATTTATTGTCGCCGGCCCACTTTGCCATGTTTCGCGCATAGGTTATTGGTAAGACTGCGAGCGCATCTACACTCGGACAGTTATCCGTGCAGGTTTCCGATTCGGCTTCCGGAATCGCTTAATCATCGGCTCGATGGCCCGGCTTGTAGGTGTTGCTATCCGCCGTCGCGAGGCCCGGAGAAGTAGCCTCCTTGACCGCCTGACGTAGATCCTATAGCTGAAGCATGGGACGCTTGCGCTGCGGCAATAACGGAAGCAGTGCTGCCTGCCGCCTCCACTATCCCCGCCAAGGCCATGTCTCCGTGAGCCCGCTGCCGATGGTCGTGGCGTAGGTAATGGTGCAAACGAGTGCAATACAATCGCCGAAGCGGCGAGGATTGTCCTCATGATCCAAGACTCCGCTATAAGTGCTGTTACGTTTGATGTTTCCCAATTTTTGGAGCGGGCCGGCTTCCGACGACACTTCTTTCAGAATGCTTCGATTCAAGGCCTCCTGACTCACAGTCGGATCGAACGCCGGAATTCGCGCGTGGCTTCCTTCGCGCGTGTGCTAGCTTCGCGTGCGTCAGGCAGGGCGGCACACCATGCTGTTATAGCGTCGTTGGCAAGCGGTTCCCATTTGCTCACCCACGTACCCAGCACGGCGTGATTGCCTTCCTGTTCGCTGGCCATGCGAACGAGTTCGCTGGCCCAACGCCGATGCCGCTCCGTGTCGACGAGCTGCGCATCGGTAATAAGGCCGAGTAGGGTATCGCCGTTTTGGCGCGCCGTGACGCCGAGGCTGCGCAATACGGTCTCTTCCACAGCCGGGCGTACCACGAGGTTTAGCGCGACAAAGCATTCAGCCCAGTCCCACGCGGTGAGTGCTTGTTCGACGAGTTTGCGCCAGCCCTGCCAAGGCGGCCCGAGTTCCCAGCGGCGCCGCTCATCGCTGCCGAAGCCGAGGTCCGCAAAAGTCAGGGATAGTTCCTTGGTGCGATACGCGGTGTGCGTGAGCCAGCGCAGAGAGTCAGCGGTCTGGTATGCGGCACAGTTGGAGATCGTGGAAGCGGGGGCCATCTGGGCCAGATAAGCTGAGCCCATTTGCAGCGCATGAAACAGGAAGCGCGCGGGGGTATAGACGCGTGCGAGCGAGGCCGCCCATGGCCTGGCGAGTTGGGAGTCGTGACCGCGCGTGGAGAACTGGTCGAGGAGACCATATACGTAAGTTTCCTGACCATCCTGCAGCAGGTTATAGGTGCGATAGACGATCTCGTCTGGATCACGAAATGCGTTCCAGTCGGGATGTCGCAGCGGCGAGGCGTTGCGGTTGCGCTTGAGCCATTGCGCCATTTCGAAGTTTGGGTCCAGTTCGAAGGGGGCGTCAGGGTTGTCGGTGGTGTAATGCAAGTTCGTCGAGACGATCTCATACTCGCTTGGCTTGCGCCGCCGCGCGGCTAGATGGCTCCACGTTTTCAGCGGCGTAAGGACTTCGGGATGGGTCATGCTCGTCTCCGGTTAAAGCGTTTTCTCGTAGTAAAACCGCACGTAGCCTTCGGTTGTTTCGATGCGGCCTGAAAACGAACTGAGGCTGACTTCCAGCTCGGACATCATGAACGGTCGACCAAGCGTTTCCTCAAGCGTGGAGCGGCGCAGGATCAGTTCGCCGTCCGTATCGATGCGCACATACGCGAGTTTGTCGTCGACGCGGATCGTCTTGCCGGGGTTGTCTTCGTGCGCGGCTTCGATGACGCCCGCCGTAATGCTGCCCGCCCGAAGCACGGGACCCACGCGGTTGTTGCGGTAAGCCGAGGCGGTGGTTTCGATGGTCATGATCGGTTCTCTGTGAAATTCAGGAATGGGCAAAGAGGGTTTCAACGCCGCCCACCGCAACGAGAACGTCTTCGCCCTCGATCTTCGCGGGGTATGCGCGAAGCCGGGAGTCGCCAGGATTGATCCCCTTGCCGGTATTCACGTCGAAGGTCCATTGATGCGCTCGGCACATCAGCACGCGGCCGTCGAACTTTCCTTCCACGAGCGGAATGGCCTGATGCGGACAAACGCCCCGAAAGGCGCGCGGCTCGCCGCCTTCTGGATTAACCACCACAATCACGTGGCCATCCACCTCCGCTCCGATCATCTCGCCTGCCCACAGGTCGTCGAGCGTGCAGATTTTCTGGTACTCCATGTCGACCTCATTCGTCGCAAAAGATGAATTCGAGCGTTTCCATCGGCTTGATATCCGTCTCGCCGAGCTTTGCCTTGCGCGCGTAGAACTGCTCCGCGCCCTGGCGACGCACGCGCACAACCTTTTCAGGCCGTGGGGCGACGCGTCGGCCCACCGAATGGAGCGAGGCGGCGGCCGCCACTTCATCTATCGTATTGCCGGTATCCACCGGCAATAGCTGCAATACGAAGTCGTATTGAAAATTTGAGATCACATGGAACAGTGCCATGTCGTCCTCTTTTGCGTGGCAGCCTCAGGCGGCCTCTTTGTTGTCACGGGTACCGCGGTACGATTCGACCCAGGCATACTGGTGCGCGTCGTCGCCCATTTCGCCCGGCGCGAGCCCCATGTAGTTCAACGCGCCCAAGAGGTTGGGTGGCTGGATATGACCGGCGAGGAAGCGATCGACGAGCGTGAGGTGATCGCGGTAACGAACCGGGTCCTGCTGGAAGACCCAGCGGTCGATTTCCGAATTGAAGTGATACGTGCGGCCGTTATGGTCGAGAGGGTAGTCCTTCACGTTCCAGCCATCGCCCGGAATGGCGCAAATGGGCAACTGGCTCATGTTGCAAAGGACAGGTAGCGTCTCGGGCATCGTAAGTTCACGGCGGCCGACGAGCAGGTTTTCGATAATGACGTCCCATACCTTGCCGAATGAGTTGTTCCAGCCGGGATATTTTTCTTCCAGCCAGTCGCGGCATTCGGGCGTCACGCCCGCTGCAGGGTCCCACCAAACCGTGGGACGCCAAAACCAGATGCCTAGCTGATAGGCGTGGTGCTGGTAATCGAATTCATTGATCATCTGGTCCCAGTACCAGGGCAAATCGAGGCCGAGATCGATGAGTGTCCGCTCAAACTGACTGACGATCCACTCGCGCGCGAATTCCTTGAACGACTGCTTGCGGTGTTCGATCGGCGTGGCGTAGTCCATCGACGATCCCGTGAGCAAACAGAACAGGCGCCATGCCCGTGCGATTGCGACATCCACGAGCTTCTGGGCCTCCGTTTTACGGCCGTTTGCGATCAGAATGTGCAGCGCCGGGCCGCCGATTTGCGCATGCCGCGACTCGTCCGTTTGAATGCTGGAGATGAGGCTTGCGAAAGTGAAATCGCCGACGTCGACTGCGTCGGCCGCCAGGCCGAGGAACTGTACATTGGTGAAGCCCGTTTCGAGCGCGAAGGTGAGCATAACCGCGATCTCGATCGCGCTGCGGGACATAAAAAGGTCGTCAAATGTGTTGCGGGCGGCAATTGCACCCCACTGGTTCGTGTGATAGGCCTTGTGCGCCCAGTCAAACTGCCTGTCCTTTGCACAGTAGTCGTGAGGGAAGTGGAGCTGCAACTGCCCGTGACGGTTTTCGTCGAGCATGCCGAAGGTGGCCATGTTGCGCATCCCTGGTGCACGGCCGAAGCGAACCATGCGTGCTTCGGCGCTCATTGCCGCATACTCGCCGAGTGCGATGGCGCCGTAATGGGCCTTAAGGATGGAAAGCCAGCCCGGATCGGTATCCTCGAAGCTGCGGCTGGAATTCAGGGCTGCCTTCACAGAATAGACGCCAGCATCTTTTTCGCGCTGGATACGGACGTACTCGGGATAAGACGTCTTGTATGGCTCGTCGTAGCTTTCCCAGTGGACCATTGGAATACCTTGCGCGCCAGACATGATGTCGGGAAAGAGATCCGACTCCGACACGTACGACGGGGTCCAGTTGGTGGCGCGGGCGATATCGTACCAGTCGACGCGTTCCAATAACGCCATGGTCAAGTCTCCTTCGTAGGTCGCGGTTTGATTTGCCGGAGCACTATGGCATCCGCCGGGCAGCTTATCTCACAGCAAAATCAGTGCCAATGTGCGGACCTCCTTTGCATTGGCGAGGAAGAAGTCCCGGGAAAGGGAGATTGAAGATATACGCGCACCCGTTGCCGGGGGGGCGATCCGAATGCGCTAGTTTCCACACGCAAGGAGTTCGACAAAAAGCAACGCGGGCAAGCGCGAAAGCCGCGGCGTGACACAAGGCCGCGGTACCTCTGATTCTCTTTCGCGGGGCCGAATCCAGTCGGCATTAAGAGTCGCTAACACAACCTGGACATCAAGCCATGGACGCCATATCCTGGCGACATGGCAAGACGAAAAATCAGTAGCGAATTCTGGGCGGCGCTGGAACCATTGATTCCTGTATTCGAACCGTCACCCAAAGGCGGTCGCCGACGTACGGTCGACGACCGCGCAGCATTGAACGGCATCCTGTATGTCCTGCAAACGGGCATTCCGTGGGAAGAGCTGCCGCAGGAACTTGGTTTCGGCAGCGGTATGACATGCTGGCGACGACTACGAGATTGGCAGGCCGCAGGTGTGTGGGAGCAACTGCATCTGGCGATGCTTCGTCGGTTGCGTGAGCATGACCAGATTGATTGGGAACGGGCGAGTCTTGATGCCGCCAGTGTCGCCAGCCCCCGGGGGGCCAGGAAACCGGCCCCAACCCGACAGACCGGGGTAAGCTCGGGTCGAAACGACACATCGTTGTAGATGCGCGCGGTATTCCGTTGGCCATCACAGTCACGGGTGCCAACCGGCACGATTCGATGGCATTCGAACCCACGCTCGACGCCATTCCAGCAGTGTCGGGGCTGAATGGCCAACCGCGCAAACGTCCGGGTAAGCTGCATGCAGACAAGGGCTATGATTTTGCCCGCTGCCGACATTACCTCAAGCGCCGCGGCATCACAGCCCGTATAGCCCGTCGAGGCGTAGAAAGCAAGGAGCGGCTCGGGCGGCATCGCTGGGTGGTCGAGCGCACGCATGCCTGGTTTGCCGGCTTCGGCAAACTGCGCATTCGCTTTGAGCGTCGTCTCGACATTCATGTTGCGTTGCTCTCCCTTGCTGCTGCCGTTATCTGTTCACGCTTCGTTGACGACTTGTGTTAGCGCCTCTAACTGAGGGTGCGTTCCGGGTCCTTCTCGTCTCGGGATGGTTCTGTCTGCCGACATAACCACAGACCCAAGCCCCCGATCCTTGATTCCGAATGAGATAGCGCGTCAGTCGCGACCTGAAAACACCAGGCGGGAATGTCTAGATTGTCATATAGATAACGCGCACTGTAGCACTTCTTCAACAAAACTCGGACAAACGTTAAAACGAACTGTCGCGGTCAACTGATTCCGGGCAAGAAGGTTCTTTCGGTGACGGTGTTGCCTTGTAGGCGGTGGGCAACAGGCGAGCCCGCGTGGAGTGCAAGCGCGCCGAGCCTCATTGTGGTTTCCGAGCCGCAATGCGGAGCTCGGGCATGGGGAGGCGTTCAGCGACTACAGGCGGCCGTGCATCCAATAAAAACATCGGCAGTACTGGTCTGCGCGTAGTGAGACAGTAATCGAGGGCAAGGTGATGATATCAGTGTTGGCTCGCCGTATTTTCCAATTAATGAGACCAATCACGGCGGTGCGCATCTATATTTGTTAAGTAATGCTATTCGGTATATTCAAAAAAACTTGATGGCGCATAGTTTGCTTGTTGGCTACCGTTGGCTCTACTCGATGGCAATAACGGCGATCTACGCTTCGTAGTCGCAACGCGCGAGCTTTGCAAGGATTAGGCATGCCAAAATACAGGCTGACATTAGCTGTGCTCGCTTTTGCCAGCGAGCCGGCGGGCGCGCAGTACGATGGTACTTACTACACGTGGGGTCATCACGTCCGCATAACATGCGCGCCCAGTGCACCCAATCTGTTCTGGCGGCGCGTTGGCGGGCCATATTTTGACGGTGACTGTACCCAGACGCTCCCGGCCCGGCCGGCTACAGCGGCGTCGCTCGGCGCAGCCGGAGAAGGGGCAAACGAATGAAAAACGCCGTACTGGTCTCCGTATTGTGTGCAGCCGCGTTGCTCCAGAACGGTTGCGAAGATGACCGCGGGGTTGCGTCTGCTACTGCCGTCGCACTTTCCTCGTCGAGCAATCCAAACGAGCCGATTGCCGTTGGGGCAGCCGCTCACAAAACTAATGTGCCACTCGATCCGCCAGCCTCGCTGGTTCCACCATTCGACGAGAATCCTCCACCGGCAGAGTCGCACCCGCCATCCGCCGGTTGCAGGATTACGAGAGTCACGCCATGGTATGAGGAGCAACGGTTCTTCAGTGTGTTGCCGGGCAACTCAATGCCGTTCGCGGACCAGATTCTCGGCGCATCGGGCTTCGCTCACTTTGGTTCTGACTTCTCGAAGCAGCTCTGTGGGGCCGACGCAAAACGGTTCTCTGGGGGCGCGGAGCACGTTGTGAAGATCGCTGGCGAAGGATTATGGAAGGCTGCTGTCGATCGAGTGCAGGGGCGCTCTGTCAGTGGCGCCCAACCGCGCAGCGACGACCGCATGTTGTGCTGGGCGCGCTCATGACACAGATACTGCGCCAGTGGGCCGCGCAGGTAACGCTCAACCGCTTACAGCTCCAGTGCGTGCTGGAACGCGCATCGCGCGGACAATATGCCGTCCATTTCCAGCCGGGTAAGGGCGCTACGCGAATCATCATCAGCGGGTTCGATCCGTTCACACTCGGGACACCCGGTGCAAATAATCCGTCGACCAATATCCGGATCGGTAATCCATCGGGGGCAATTGCGCTCGCGCTCGCCAATCGTAGTATTGAGCTCGTGAATGGCTCCATCGCATCATTCGAAACCTACCTGCTACCGGTGGACTACGATTCGCTCGCAAGGGGATGAAGGAGCATACGATCGAACAATTCTTCATCGGTGACGCCCGAGTCGATGCGTCAATTACGATGAGACAGGGTGGCGAGCGCGGGTTTTGGATTGAGAACTGGCACGGCCGCTATCACGCGGCCGCATTCGCAGACTACGTCGGGACGACGATTGGAGACCCGTTCGGCGCTCCACTGTTGCCTGCAATGCCGTATGCGGACATGTATCCGCCAGAGGACGTGCTCGGCACGACCCTCAGCCTTGGCAACCCGACTGGGCCAGAGCAATACACGATAACTAGTCGAACCTGAACAATTCGGAGAGCCTTGTGCGGCGGAGCTTTGAGGCCGAAATGGTGTTGTGAGATCTTCAGGAACCTGGCACATTAACGTGAGAATCCTGCATTTTTCGATGAGGTGAGGATGGGTCCGAAGACGCCTGTGACGGAGGGAGATTTCTTCCGCCAACCGCTGCGCGAACAGATCAACCTGAAGCATCCGTTGATACGTTTGGCCGACCTCATCAACTGGGAGCGACTTGGCGCATCAATGAGCGAAAGCTTTGTATCGCGCAAGGGTCGACCGGCGACGTCTCCCAGGCTGTTCGGCGTCACGGATTTTGGGATCATTGCCGCTTAACGGACCAAAGTGTCGTGTGAAATGCGTCCAGTGCTCGATATTGGCGAGTACGTCCAGCACATTGCGCACAGGCATGCGCTTGACGATCCGCGTCAACAACCGTGCCGAGAATAGTCATCAGCCAACCCGGGAACGCGAACGGCGTATGCGGGGCTTCCGCCTGCCCGAGCGTACTCAAGCTTTCCTGTCGAACTTCGGCCCGATCCGACAGCACTTTGCCCTCAAGCGACATCGGCTACCGGCTTCAAGCTATCGCTAACAACTCGCCTTGCGATTTGCTGCGTGGCATCGCTTCACCGTACTCACCCAAAATCCGTCTACCGCTTTTTGAGCGACTGATCGCCCCTGCCAGCATTGCCTTGTCTTCTCTCTAACGTGACAAAGCCCTCCGCCGACGACGACAAGATCGAAGCACATGGTCATGATCGGGGCACCTCCCACCAAATCGAAACGGCCTCTATAGCCTCATCTCCGACGTTGTGCAACTGGTGACGCTCTCGAGGGGCGAATTGAACCGAGTCGCCTGCCTTCAACTCGATGCTCCGGCCGTCGACTACCGCACGACCATGTCCCCTGGAGAGATGCCAAAGTTCTGCCACGTCATGCGCTTCCGCAACGGTGGCGCAACCGGGAGCGACGCGAAATGACGCAAGCCGGAAAGGCGCCTTGGAATGTTCGCTCGCCAAGCCATCGAACTCACGCATGGTCACACCGATAGCACAGGTGGTAACGGGGCCGCACGCAACCGTTCCATGTCGAATGCCGTCAATGTCTCCGAAGCGCGCGCTACCTTCGATTAAGACGCGATCGCCCCTTGCGTCCAGTCCTAGCCGCCCACCGCTAGCTGAGGCTTGCAACGCACGCAGACTCGAGCGGCCCAAGCGCTCGGACCAGTACGGCTGAAGCTTGCAATGCGCGGACACACACACCTGATCCTCGTCGATGGAAATCTCAGGCGCGAAAAACCGCGACACGATGTCATATTCCGCGAGCGAACCGTTTGGATCGGTACGTGCGGTCAGCACGACGCCACGACATTCAAGGCCGCGAATTGCAGCGAAATCCGGCACAAAGCGCGTGACGATAGACTCTTCCGCGACCACGGCAATCAGATCATCATAAGCACGCCGGCATTCGACCAGCGGCACACCAAGCGCGTCCGACACGGTGCGCGCCGTCGCCCTGTCAGCGGCGACGCTGAGAATGCGAGGGAAGCTCATGGTGATCGCATCGCCAGCGCGCGTGATAGCAAGCACGCCGCTCCTCGATCCGAACGTCAGCGCGTGGCCCGGCACTTCCCCTCGAGTAAATAGCCAATGCGCCGCCGCGAGCGTCGCGTGCCCACAGAGCTCGAGCTCGGCACTAGGCGTAAACCATCGTATGTCGAAGCACGCGAGTTCGTCGTGGTCCGATGACGGTGCCACAAAGGCAGTGGTCGGCAGCTTCGCATAGTGAGCCGCCGCTTGCATTTGCTCGGCCGGAGGAAATTCACGCAAGATAACAACGCCCGCGGGATTGCCACTAAAACGGTCATCAGCAAATGCATGGACGACGTTAGGCGCCTTCTGCAGCTCCGGCGGCAACGACGCATGAGACATTCCGGCGAGATCTATCGTGGTGAAGCCGTGCTTTCGAGTCATGAAATTTTCTCCGTCATCTCTTGCGATGGCTTCCGCGACGCCGCCAAGGTTTCGCCTGACCACGTGATAGCACCGCTCATTACACCGCAATCGAAGCGCTCCATACGGAGAATGGCGTTCAAGATTCGCGCACTGCGCCATGAAAGCAGACTGAGGTAGGGATCTGCGACCCCATACTGCGAGCGCGCACCGTTTTGCAGATAGAGCCGACAGCCGAGCGGCCCATCCAGGACCACGGAAAAATCATCGCGTATCTCAAGCTCCGTATCTCCTAATGTGTTTTGCACAAACGACAGCCGGCTTCGTAAAGGCTCGAGTAACCGCGGCAGCGAGGATCTGTACCCTGTGCAGAGAATGACGACATCCGCATATGCGTGCATCACATCGCCGTTCACGCGGTCACGCACTGTCAACAAATAACCAGGCCCGTCGAGACTCATTGCCTCGACCGACGAATCGATCCGTATCTCGCAGGCGCCCGGCCTTGCCTTATGCGCCACTTCGCGCTCGTACAAGAGCTGATAGATTTCCCGAAGCGTCGAGGCGCTGACGCCATCGCCCGCCAGTTCCTGCCCCATCAGAAATCGTTCACGCGCCTCGCGTGAACACCGTTGGAACCACATGCTGTGTTGGGGAAAGAACCATTCATTGACGAATGGGCTGTCTTCGAGGGCGAACAGATTTGGCCGACGCGACACCCACGTAATCGATGCCGGTTCTCCATGTAACCCGCGCAGTAGCGCGCTGACGACTTCGGCGCTGCTTTGGCCGCCGCCTACCACCGCCACGCTCGAACCTGAAAAATTCCGCTTTTCATTCAGGAATGCGCCGCTATGAAAAACGTTCTTTCCGCGAATTAGGCGTGCGAAGTCAGGAATGAACGGTTCCCGGCCCACACCGATGACGACCGTCTTCGTGCGCACCGTTTCTTCCTTGGCACGCACGCAAAATGAATCGCGATCTAGGTCGATTTCATTGATGGCCGTGCCGAAGCGGATATTGGGCAACCGCATGGCAGCCCATTTCAGATAATCTTGAAACTCCTGCCGCGTGATACGGTCCAACCCGCACACGACGGCTCGATAGAGGCGCCGGTGGTCCTTCAGGTACGCAAGAAACGAGTATGGGTTGGTCGGGTCGACAAGCGAGACAAGGTCTTTCAGGAAACTCGTCTGCATCAGTGCCCCGTCGACCATCAATCCTGGATGCCACGCAGGCTCAAGTGCTCGCTCAAATACAGTCACGGCAAGCTCACGCTGGTTATACGCAAGCGCAGCGAGACTCAGGTTTGCTGGACCTGCACCAACGGCGACGACAGACTCTCTGCTCATTTGACGACCTCGCGACGAAAATTTACCTTGGAATGCTCGACTACCTGCAGTCAAACCGGCTCTGACATCAATAGTGCGTCGTCACCGCGGGCCGCGGGCTTCCCGAGTGGATTCGGGCTAGCAACAGGACGTTTACGGAGGCAATGGCAAGCGTTACCGTCAGCATGAGATTGATCCCGCCGTGAGCGACCAGCATTCCAGCGATGTAGGGAAAGCCAAACACGCCGGCAAAGTACGCGATCGTGAAGACTTGGGAAGTGACCGGCACGGACAATTCCGCGTCGCCGGCAAGATTGACAGCCATGCTGTTCAAGGTCGAATAGGTGAGTCCATAGCCTATGGCGAAAACGCAGGCGCTGATTACATAGACAATTGAGCTGCTGCGGTTCCAGATGAAGAGCGCTAGCGCGGCGAGTGTGGCGATGAACAGCGCGAACGCGAGCTTGCGAACAGGCAGCCTGCTGATTGCTGGCGCAAGCGTGAACCGGCATACTACGGTCGTCAAGGTGAACGTCAGGAAGAAAAGTTCCGCGGGCAGGTGTCGAGATTCTGCGTACGCCGTCTGGTAAGTCGAAAGCCCCGCAAAAGCGCAGGCGGCAAGTCCGATCATCGCAATGGGCATGCGGGTGGTCGAGCACAAGACCGATGCGGCCTGGGAAGGTGTGATGCCAACCGCTGCCATCGATAAGTGCGGCGTGCCTTGCATAAGCTTCCGGACTATCGCGAGTGCGACGGCAGCAGAAAGGCAGACACAAGCCAAACCGATATAAACGACGTAAAATGAACCGAATCGGTGCGCGAGGAAATGGCCAGTAGGTGAAGCGAATCCGAGTCCTGCCATTTGGGCGCCTGACAAAAGCGTCAAATATCTGATCCGCGCTGAAGGCTTCAAGTGGTGGATGATCTGGAGCGGCGCCAGGATATTGAACGCCGACCAACCTAGACCCAGCAACAGTCCACCGGCGAAGGCAATCCTCAAATCGACGCGTGTCAGCCCAAACGCGAGCATCGCCGCGGACATCGCCCCGGCAGCTGCGATGATCGTCGACATCAGTCCGATCCGTTGCGCTATCCAGCCGGCGAACAGCGAACTGATGATCATGGTGAAGATGCCGCTCGAAATCACGGTGCCCGCCATTGAAACGTCGAGCCCGCTTGCGCGCAGATAGTCGGCCAGCAGAAAACTTGCCCCATAGGCCGCCGCAAGCGCAGCGCTCGCAACCAGGAACGGTATGAACGCGGTGGCCTTGAGCGCGGAAGGCAGTTCGGCGGGTGCACTCATGAGTCCATGCTCGCAGGAAGGCAGTTGGAAAGATCATGCTCATGCAACATTCGCGACTCGTGGAGATTGGGCGCCTTTGCATCCGGTATCTGACGGGTTTCCGGAAAAGCGGATGCCGATGGAGTTTCGGCATGTCCAAGCCATACCCAGATGGCGTCGGCGGTGCGCGGCATCAGCGGGGCAGCCAGGAATGCGAGGCCTTTGAGCCACGTATATGCCGTGGCTGGCGTGCGCGCTTCGTTGGCGAGATCCAGCCATGCCATAAGCGGCTTTGACGCCAGCGAAACCCGCAGCTTGTCGGGTGACAGCGCGGCGCTTTGCTCACCATAGAGCTCGACGAGCCTCGCGAACAGCGACGAATCGAATGCCGGCTCGCCGCGAAAAGCCGGATTTTCGACTATCGTGGCGCAGGCGCTTGCAACGAGCGTCCCGACCGTTGAGACGAGATGATTGTGACGGCCAAGCATGTTGCCAACACGAAAATCTGTTTCCTCTTCCTCGGGACATATTTCGGAGAGGTACACGCGCAGCGCATCCGTGTTGATGCCGTTTATGTTTCCGATATCACCAGCCCAGATTACGTGGCCGCGGCTAGTCGAGAACTTGCTGCCGTTCAGCTTGAGGAAGTAGTTGAAGTTCACGCTGTCGAAAGGACGAAAATTTTCCTGCGCAAGCGCACAACCCGTGACCCCGACGAGCACCGGAATTGTATTGTCGATCCCCGTCGAGCCGATCAGGAATGTGTCACTCCCATGCGAAAAGGGATTCGCCACACCGCGCTCTTGTGCATACCGTTCACCGCAGTAGAGATGGTGCGTATAGCAGCCTGCGGAATAGCTAAAGAGAATCTGACGATTCACGCAAGCATCGGCTTGCCATGGAACGCCATAGAGCCCGGGCAACGTCAATCGCATGGTGCCCCCGCACCGATCGACGTATCGTTGCGCGATACGCGCAAACGGTGCCTCGATGTGCATTTGCTCCCATTGCACAGTTAGCTGGGTCGGATTCCGCATGTTCAGGAAGTACGACTTGCTTTCTACCCACTCAGTGATTGTTCCCCGTCGTGAAACGGGCTTTACCGCATCCCACGGCTCGAAGTGCATGCCGCAAGCTTCACAAAAGAAGCTGCCGGCCGGCTTCAAACAGTTAGGACAACATGCGGCCAACCAGGCGCCGATGGAAAACCGGTCCTCTATAGGTGCTGTGGAAGGCAACGCATCGTCAACAGGCAGCCGTTCGTCGCGTAGTTGGACTTGGTCGCTTTGTCCCAGTCTGCGCATCAGTGCTTCCCGCACACCAAAAAACGTATCGATGTTGGTGCGATGAACGGGATCATCAAACCTGTCGAGATGAATATCGAGGGCCTTCAAATCGGTCCCGATCTGCTCATGAAATCGCGCGGCCATCGTTGCCGGATGTTCTCCGAGCTGCGTCGCTTTCGCAACGACATGATTTTCGAAGCCGTCCGTAGTGAGTCCGTACCAAACATCATGTCCGCTACGACGCAAGGCGCGTGCGAGGATATCCATTCGCAAAAAGGGACCACCCGCGTGACCAAGATGTGCGCGTCCGTTTGCGGTCAAATTCACGGGCGAAATAACAATTTTACGCAGCGGCGTGCGTGTATCACCTAACCCGACAAATCCAATTGCATTCCGCATCAGGTCTCCCATTCAGGTAACCAACGTTGCGCAGGATTATTTGACCGCGCTGGTAAATTGCAGATAGGTCAATATCCACTCCTATTGCACAAGGAAAAGCATACGCAATATTTGGGCCGACGCCACGATATGTGCATCGATCAGCAAGGCGCGTCGGGCGCAGCCGTCGTGGAACTCACTGAACTGCGATGGCTTGCGCGTTGCCATTTCGGACGGTAAGTCGCGCGGTGGAAAAATCCGGTGAGCAGGTTCACGAGGGTCCGTAGAGCCAGAATGTTGCTGGCGCTGCATGCGAGTAAGACTGTTCCAACGGAGCCTGGTCAGCAGTGCCTGGCGTGACGCATTTCTTCCATTCGCGCCGACGGATGTTGGAAATGGCGGTTTCGAGACAAACGGTGCTCGAAAGCGCACACCGAACATCCTTGAAGCCCTTGGCGCTGCGAAACGATTTTTCCAGCGCCGCCAGCAGCTTGAGGGCCCAACGATGCTCGGTTGAATGATCCACTGAAAACTGATTGCGGGTTTTCTGAAGGGATCGAATTTGTCTGCGAGCCCCATCTGCCACGGCCCGGATTTTTCTGGACACAGATTGGTAGTGTCGCGATAAGGAGATGAGGTCAAGTCTGGTGTATGGGCGTTGATAGCGGGCGACGTCAAGCGGCGAGTTTCTGCTGACCCGGTTGATCGTCTTGCACCGGCTCGCCGTCCTGGAAGGCAATGCCCTCCAGCAACAGCTGGATCTGTTCGGGGCCGTTGATCCGGTGCCAGGTTTTCTCGGCTTCCTCGATCAGCTTGAACGCCAGACCGAGGAAGGTCGGTCGCGACACGCAGTTGCGCGTACGTGTAGTACGGTGGCGCACCGTCGCGAACGTCGACTCGATCGCGTTTGTTGTGCGCAGGTGCTGCAAGTGTTCGGCCGGGAAGTCGTAGAAAGCCAGCAGGCTCTCCCGTGGTCGAGCAACAATTAGCTCAGTGCCTTGGCGTGACAGAACCAGCATGGGCCCCTCGACAACCTGGCGGTGCCTAAAATCAGTGCGTCGACCCGGCTCACGGGAGAGCGGCGTACGCCGCGCAGCCTTCGTTTTTGCTCGCCCAAGGGGGCTCTGGTGCAAATAGGGCGGGGGCGAATCGGTTAAGGTGTCGGGCTGAACGAATTGAGAACCGACGATGAGCAAGCTGAAGAGCCTGGACGAACTGTTTGCAGGCCGTCACTTTGACCGCGATGTGATCATTCTGTGTGTTCGCTGGTACCTGCGCTACAAGCTTGGCTTGCGCGATCTGGTCGAAATGATGGCGCAACGGGGTCTGGCGCTGGCCCACACGACGATCCTGCGCTGGGTGCGGCGCTTTGCACCGGAGTTCGTCAAACGGTGGAATCGCTTCGGCAGGCCCACCGGCCAGTCCTGGCGTGTTGATGAGACTTATCTCAAGCTGCGCGGCAAGTGGGTCTATCTTTATCGGGCGGTGGATCGGGTGGGCCAGACGATTGACTTCATGCTCCGTGCAAAGCGCGACGTGGAGGCGGCAAAAGCCTTTTTCAGGAAGGCGATCAAACATCAGGGCCAGCCACCGAAGATCATCACGCTTGACGGCTATGCGGCCTCGCACCGCGCCGTGCGCGAGATGAAGGCCGATGGCTTGCTGCCTGAGGACACGAAGGTCCGATCCTCGAAATATCTCAATAATCTGGTCGAGCAGGACCACCGCAGCATCAAGTCCCGGACGAAAGTCATGCTCGGCTTCAAGCGTTTCAGGAACGCAGCGATCACTCTCTCTGGTATTGAGTTGGTACATCGCATTCGCAAGGGCCAATTCGGCCTCGCGAAGCTCGGCCTCAAAGATACCACTGCGCCCGCAGTCTGGGAGGTCGTCCTGTCTGCTTGATGAGGTATCCTCTATATAACAACAATCTCGTACACACCGCCTATTTGCACCAGAGTCCCCTTATCGAGCTTCGGTCCGATTCGCCAGCACTTCGCGCGCAAGCGACATTCACTGCGTGCATCACTCTATCGCAAACAGCTCGCCGCACGCTTTGCCGGCGTGGCATCGCTTCTCTCACCCAAGTTCCGTCCAATTTCTGGGCAAATGCACGTCCTGTACGCTCTTGCGTCTCGAATACCTTAACGTGACAACGCCGTGCGCTTGGGCCATTCGTGAAAATCT
>NZ_JAMBPS010000098.1:0-16240 GCF_024206515.1 Paraburkholderia sp. CNPSo 3281
CGGAGCCGCTCAAATACTTTCTCACTACGGCCCCCGAAGAGGCGACCCTCGAGCAGCTCGTGTTCGTGACCAAAATGCGCTGGCGCATCGAGCGCGACTATCAGGACCTGAAGCAGGAGTTCGGGCTCGGTCATTATGAAGGACGAGGCTGGCGTGGCTTTCACCATCACGCCACACTGAGTATCGCTGCGTATGGGTTTCTGATGGCTCAACGACTCAGAATGCAATCAGGTGGACATGGTAAAAAAAACTTCCTTGAACGCGCGCTGCCTGCCCTTCCCTCGGATTACATCCCCCGGGGCAGTCCAGCGCGCTCAGCGCCACGTTCCTGATTCCATTACTACATTGCGCATCCTGCTTGGACAAGGGCTCATGCAACGATGGCTTTCTTGCTGTACGACAGTAGATCGCGCAGTTACTTATATGACACAGTAGTATTAGGGGACAGCTTGTTCACGATCGACTGGAAGTGTCACCTTGATTGTGGTGCCGGCGCCCGGCGAACTGATAACGTCGATTTCGCCACCCAGCATCAGAACACGCTCTTTCATCCCCGCTAGACCGAACGATCTCTTCCCGGTTGCCAGAACATCGAACCCGACACCGTCGTCGTTCACGTCCAGCAGATAGGCGTCATGTGTTCGTTTCAGCCCGATAATCACCCGATTCGCCACCGCGTGACGGGCGACGTTGGTCAGCGCCTCCTGGACGAGGCGGAACAGGACGATAGCGCGATCCTCGCTCACGACGATGTTCTCGTCCTGCAAGTTGAGGTAACAGACTGTGCGGCCGTTGCGGTTGAACTCTGCAGCGAGCCACTCGAGCGCTGCCGCAATGCCAGTGTCGAGTGCTGCCGGACGCAGCGATGCGATCACCCCTCTGACGACCTGCATCGTTTCATCCACAAGGGAAATCAGTACCTGGGTCTGCGCGACCAGCTCCGGTCGATCTCGGCCCAACTGCATGCGTAATGCCGACGCCTGCAGGCGAAGCGCGGTGAGATGCTGTCCAAGTTCGTCGTGCATCTCACGTGCGATGTGCTTGCGCTCTTCCTCGCGAGCCATTTCTCGATGTGACGTGAGCTCCCGAAGCATTTCGTAGGACTCGCGCAAACGGCGCTCCGCCTCCTTGAGCACGGTCAGATCAATCACGAAGGCGACGCCTTCCTTCCCGCTGGCATCGAACGCCGCCCGGCCGACCATGACGGGCACACGACTGCCGTCCTTCCGGACGTACTCCTTCTCGGAAGGTTGAATACGCCCGTCCTGTCCGATCTGTAGCAGAGCCTGTTCGGCGCTTTCGCGCCATTCGTCCGGCGTCAGATCTCGCCAGCGTAGACGGGCTGCGGCAAGTTCAGTACGGTCATATCCCACCATGCGCAGAAACGCGTCATTAGCCTCGAGGATGTCACCTTCGGCGTTCCACACGATGATGCCGATGATATTGGCATCGACGAGTCGCCGGATTCTTGCCTCGCGTTCGGCAAGGTCGCGGTACAGTCGGGTATTCTCGAGCGCAGTCGCCGCCTGCGACGCGAGGAGCCGGAGTACCGCACTCCGTGCTGAGGTGAAGGCGCGGGTGATCAGATTGTTTTCGAGGTACAGAGCGCCGATCAGCTTTGCCTGATTCATCAACGGCATGCAGAGAACGGAACGGGTTCGATGCTCGCGGATATATGCGTCCATCGCGAACGCGGGCTCGTTCACGGCATCGTCGAGAATGACGTTCTTCCTTGTGCGCAGCACATGGTGGAGCACCGACTCGGGCATCACGGTTGCGCTTACGGGCACATCCCGCAATTGGACGCGAGGTTTTGCGCCGTCCGTCCCGACTTCCGCTGCGAGCCGCTGTTCGCCCGTATGCGAAAGAATGAGTAACCCCCGCTCCGCGCCTGCCTGTTCGATTGCCGTGCGCATGATCGTGTCGATCAACCTGTCGAGAACGACCTCTCCCGAAACCGCTTGCGATACCCTGATTACAGTAGCAAGGTCAAGGTGTTCGACAGGCGCCCCGATCGTGCTGCCTGGTCCGGGCGTGCGCTCCTCATCCCTGAGATGGGGGAACAGTTCGTCGAGTTGGCGCACCTTGCCTTCGGCGCCCCAGTGTCGGTAGCCCCGGCGCGCGTCCTGCAAATAGACACGGGCAATCTTGTCGAAATCGCGCGCCGCGTAGAAACCGGATGCGAGTTCATTGGCAAGCGCTTCGTTGTGTACAAAGCCGTTTGCGCGCGCGAGGCGAATGGCCTCGTCGTAGAGCCGCATCGCGTCGACATCACGGCCTTCCAGGCGCGCCATCTCCGCGCCCACCAGCGCAGCGCGATTGCCGAAATTCGCCGGACAGTTCTTCGCCCATATCTCCAGTTGCCGGCAATGCGCAGCGATGGCGTCGTGCTGCTGCTGTCGCTCCCCGGCTGGTGCACGGTCGCAATGTGCGGCGAGTGCGAGCGCGCCGTAGAAGTGGTACTCGCACTCCTCCAGGTGCGACGACGAGCTCCAGAGGAGCTGCTGCGCGACCGCTGCCGCATTCACGGCGGCCACATGGTCGCCTGAAAGGTAGCGCCCCTGTAGTTTCCGGATCCAGTACCAGCACGCAGCCGTCGCGAGCGCGGGGTTGGCGGACAAACGCTGTTCCGTACGAAGCTCGTTGAACTCGCCGTAGTCGAAACGACCGAATTTTAACGTCGAGCCGCGGAGCATCCGGATCAGCGCAAGTTGCGTAGTGAGGTTATCGACGACAAGGCCGAAACGCGCCTTCACGGAGAATGCAAGGCCCTGTTCAGCTTCGCGTTGCACGTCGATCAACGGCTCACCGGCAAAAAGCCGGTCCGAAACAACGTGGCAGCAGGTATAGGCGCCAGACGGAAGGTCCCCGGTCCGGGTTGCCGCTTCGAACGCGCGGCGCAGCACCTCGCTGCTGACGCGCACGTGTTTCGTCCAGCGCACGACGTAGAGCGCGTAGCAGAGATACGTCACTGCCTCGAAGCGTTTGAGTCCCCGGCGCTCGACCAGATCGAAACCAAGCTGGCCGAACTGGATACCGGCGTGGTATTCGCCAAAGCGTGGTCCTGCAATCCGGGGGAACATGACGTACGCAAAGCACGAGGCGTCGCAGTTGCCGCGCTCCAGACTAAGACTGATCAGTTTGCATATGGCGAGGGACGCGAGATTCGCGTCGAAGAACCAGGCCGGCCTCAAGAGCTTGCTCAGCACATCGGCGATCGCAAGGGACATCGGATCCGTCATCAATGGCACATCAATGAGTGCCTCGATTGTCCGACCTGCAAGCAGTGACCGGACCGTTTCGTATCCCCGCTGTACGTCGTTTTCGTGCGGGTGCGCTGCCCAGTCAATACCGACTTGCCGGAGGTGGTCGAGACAGACTTCGACCGCGCGACCGCTCCGGTCGAGAGTCAGGTAAACATCCATGCGCAGACACGCAACATGCGCCTGTTCGGCGGTAGTCGTCGCGCGGCTTGACAGCATGGCCAGCCGCTCTTGCGCGTCCGCTAACCGCCCGGTGAGGAACTCGCATTCGGCCCGGTTCAACTCCAGCGCGAAAATCAGTTCATGCCTGCGCTCCCAGCAGTCGCCCGTCAGGTGTTCCGCGCCAGCAGTGAGGTAGGTGAGCGCCGACGCATAGGCTGTCGACGCCTTGGCTCGCCGGGCTGCGCTTAGGTTGAACTCGGCCAGTTGCTCGCGTTCCTGCTGGGAAGTCATCAGCGCTGCGCCACGGTTGAGTTGGCTGACGATCTCGAAGATCGCATCTTCCATTCTGCCAGCGGCGGTTTGCGCTGCGAGCAGCCGCCCGATTCGCAGGTGGGTGTCGGCACGCAAATCTCCCGGAATCAGCGAATAGGCGGCTTCCTGCACCCGGTCGTGTACAAACGCGTACGCGTCTTCCCGTTGCTCGACCAGTTCCTGATCGACTGCAGGCCGCAGCAGCGCTCGAATTTCCCGCGTCGAGGTGCCCAGAACCTTCGGCAGTATCGCAAGCGAGGCGGTGTTGCCGAGGCAGGCGAGCTGTTGCAACGCGCGCTGCGTTTCAGTGGGCAGACGCGCCAGCTTCGCGACCATGAGGTCTACCACGTTGTCGGTGTATCCCGTGCCGTGGATGCGGGGCAGATCCCAGCACCAGCAGGCGTTGTCATGGTCGAAGCTGATGAGACCGGCATCGGCGAGCGCGTGCAAAAACTGGATCACGAAGAACGGATTGCCCGCCGTCTTTTCATGCACGAGGCGGGCAAGCGGTGCGGCGCGCGCCGGCTCACAGTGAAGCGCTTCGACGTTCAGTTGCTCCACGTACTCGCAAGCGAGAGGCGCTAGAGCGATTTCGTCGATCCGTGCGCCCGCCGCCCTGAACGTCTGAAGCTTGCGCAGCAGCGGATGGCTGGCATCCACTTCATTGCTGCGATAGGCGCCGATCAGCATCAGATATTGAAGATCAGAGCGCGTCAGAAGATCGTCGAGCAAATCGAGCGTCGCGGCGTCGAGCCATTGCAGATCGTCGAGAAAGAGTGCCAGCGGATGCTCACGTTGCGCAAACACGCCGATAAAGCGCCGGAAGACGAGTTCGAAGCGGTGTCGCGCCTGATTCGGCTCGAGTTCCGGGACGGGCGCCGGGTCTCCGATGACGAGCTTCAACTCGGGAATCATCTCGGTCACGAGGCGCGCATTCGGACCCAGTGCTGTGACCAATGCGTCGCGCCAGACCGCGAGCTCCGTGTCCGGCTTGCCGAGAAGCGACCGCACCAGGCCCTGAATGGCCTGCACGAGTGTCGAATAGGGTATGTCGCGTTTGTACTGGTCGAACTTGCCCGACGCGAAGAGTCCACGTGGTGGTACCAGCGCCTTGTGCAGTTCACTGACGACCGCAGACTTGCCGATGCCCGAACAACCGGAAACCAGCACGAGTTCAGGCGTGCCGGTGTTGACCACTCGATCAAATGCGGCAATCAGGGCCTTGACCTCGTTCTGCCTCCCATAGAGCTTCTCGGGGATCCGGAGCCGGTCGGGCATGTCGTATTCACCCAGCAGGAAGGCATCGATGTGGCGTTGACGTTGCCATTCGGTCAGGCAACGCCGCAGGTCTCGCTCGACGCCCGCCGCAGTCTGATAGCGCTCCTCGGGCGTCTTTGCGAGCAGCTTCATGACAAGTTCCGAGACGGCAGCTGGGACCGTGTTTACCAGCTCGCTTGGGGGCACCGGCTTTCGTGCAATATGGCAATGCACCCATTCCATCGGGTCGGAGGCCATGAACGGCAGGGTCCCCGTGAGCATTTGATAGAGCGTGACCCCGAATGCATAAAGGTCACTGCGCGAATCGATTGAGCGATTCATCCGTCCGGTCTGTTCAGGTGCCATGTAGGCGAGGGTGCCGGCGATCGTTTCAGGCGGCTGCGGTGATTGCCGCTCGCGCGGCAGTTGCGAAGCGATGCCGAATCCGGTGAGCCGCGGCTGCCTGTCTGTGCAGTCAACCAGAATATGAGCGGGCTTGAGGTCCTTGTGGACAAGGCCGCACTGATGGAGCTTGACCAGCGTAGCGGCAATGTCCACGGCGAGCGACAAGACACGCTCCACCCCGACAGGCGCACCGACCAGGCGCTCGAGTGGGTCGCCACCCGGATCCTCGAGCAGCAGGGCCATCCGTCCGTCTTCGCGCACCAGCTTGATGGGGCGCACCGCCCACGCGCTGTTGAGCTGTTCCTTCAGCGCGAACTCGTGAGCGAGGCGATCGAGAAGGGCGGTCGAGGGGTGTTCGTCGGCGCTGCGCACGACCAGCACACTGTCGGTGGCGCCAGGGGACCCGACACGGCAGAAGGTGCGCTCTTCATCCTCCCACAGGACGTGGACACTGAAGCCCGTGTCGGAGCCATGTTGATAGTTCATGTGCCGTCATTCACAGTCAGGCTCTAGCCCTTGATTCTATCAAGATACGTGGCCCTATTCGTCTGTCTATAGCGCGCAGGGCGCGACCGGAGTGGCCCGGGGGGCGCCTGCGCGGTCAGCAACGTCGCTGACTACAGTTGCACGATACCCGGTGCGACGCTGCCATGGCCACTTGTATTTGGGCTCTGGTGCAAATAGCGCGGGGGCGAATCGGTTAAGGTGTCGGGCTGAACGAATTGAGAACTGGGGATGAGCAAGCTGAAGAGCCTGGACGAACTGTTTGCAGGCGTCACTTTGACCGCGATGTGATCATTCTGTGTGTTCGCTGGTACCTGCGCTACAAGCTTAGCTTGCGCGATCTGGTCGAAATGATGGCGGAACGGGGTCTGGCGCCGGCCCACACGACGATCCTGCGCTGGGTGCAGCGCTTTGCGCCGGAGTTCGTCAAACGGTGGAATCTTCGGCAGGCCCACCGGCCAGTCCTGGCGTGTTGACGAGACTTATCTCAAGCTGCGCGGCAAGTGGGTCTATCTTTATCGGGCGGTGGATCGGGTGGGCCAGACAGTGCCAGGCGCGACGTGAAGGCGGCAAAAGCCTTTTTCAGGAAGGCGATCAAACATCAAGGCCAGCCACCGAAGACCATCACGCTTGACGGCTATGCGGCCTCGCACCGCGCCGTGCGCGAGATGAAGGCCGATGGCCTGCTGCCTGAGGACACGAAGGTCCGATCCTCGAAATATCTCAATAATCTGGTCGAGCAGGACCACCGCAACATCAAGTCCCCGGACGAAAGTCATGCTCGGCTTCAAGCGTTTCAGGAATGCAGCGATCACCCTCTCTCGTATTGAGCTGGTACATCGTATTCGCAAGGGACAATTCGGTCTCGCGAAGCTCGGCCTCAAAGATGCCACTGCGCCCGCAGTCTGGGAGGACGTCTTGTCTGCTTGATAAGGTATCCTCTATATAGGAAAAATCTCGTGCAGACCGCCTATTTGCACCAGAGCCGTATTGGGTGGGTCCGCGACGCTTGTGACGCACGCCCGGAGCTTTGACGTACGAAAAAGCCCCGAATCTTGGCATCCCCCCATTGGACACCTGACAGCTGGGATTGTAAAAGATCTGAAACGTTCATCACGAATGGACAGATAAAAAATATTATCTGTCCAATCTTGTTCTGAATCTAAACTGGCAGGCATGAAAACGCGTGAGATAGCCCCCATCGCCTTCCCCAGCGACGCTGAACTGGCTGCGCTGCGCGCCTGGTATGCCAGTCGACCCTCGAGCGGCCGTCGCGCGCTATCTGGGCGACCGCAAGGCGCCCGGGGCGTCGGCGCGCGGCGTGCTCGGCCGCATTCGGCGCACTCTGGTCGCGTTCGCGACGAGCCGTCACCGGGCTGACCTGGGTGAAACATTCGGCGAGCGATCCGCCGCGTCGGCCGACATCGTCGCACGCGCTATTGAGACATTGCGCAGCCTGCCAGCACCGGTGCCGCACATTGCCGACGAGATCGACCAGTGGTTGCCGCCGCGCGTGGTGGGCGCGCTGCAGGCGCACGGCCTCCGGACGCTGGCCGATCTGACCGTGCGGATTCCGCGCCGGCGCCGCTGGTGGATCGCGATCGACGGACTCGGCGTCGCCGGCGCGCGTCGCGTGGAGGCGTTTTTTGCCGCCCATCCGGCACTGACCGAACGGGCGCGGGCGTTGATCGTCGTGGCACCGGCCGGCGACGTCGTGGCGTGGGAGCAGTTGCGTGTGCCGCACGAAGTCGACGGCTCGCATGGACAGTTCCGCGCACCAAGGGCTGCTTGCCTGCTGAATGCATCCAACGACTACGAGGCGATCCAATCCTGGCTCTCGCTGCACGACTCGGCCACCACGCAGCGCGCCTACCGCAAGGAAGCAGAGCGCCTGATCCTGTGGGGGATCATCGAGCGAGGCCGAGCGTTGTCGTCGCTCACCACTGACGACGCGATCGCGTACCGGGCATTCCTGCGCCGGCCCACGCCGCGCGAGCGTTGGGTCGGGCCGTCGCGGCCACGCCACAGTGTTGAATGGCGACCTTTCATCGGCGCGCTCTCGCCCCGATCAGCGGCGTACGCACTGAATGTCCTGTCGGCGCTATTTCGCTGGCTGGTCGAGCAGCGCTACGTGCTGGCGAATCCGTTCGCCGGCGTCAAGGTCAAGAGTGACGCGCCGCGTGCGGGATTGGACGTGTCGCGCGGTTTCTCCGAGGGCGAGTCGCTGCTCATCCGCACCGTTGCTGACGGCCTCGAATGGTCCTACGGCTGGAGCGTGCCGGCCGCCCAGCGCGTGCGGTTTCTGCTGGACTTTGGCTATGCAACTGGCCTGCGCGCGAGTGAACTGGTCGGCGCGACGCTCGCCGATATCCGTCGAGATGAGCACGGCGATCACTGGCTGCACGTGCTCGGCAAGGGGGCAAGCGCGGTAAGGTTGCGTTGCCGTCGCTCGCCCGAGCCGCGCTGGATCAATTTCTCGTGCAGCGTGGGCTGCCGGTTACGCCCGCGCGCTGGAACCCGGCGACGCCGCTCGTCGCGAGCCTTGAGGAGGACGGCGCAGGCATCGAACTAAAACGGCTCTGGCGTGTGCTGAGACGATTCTTCATTGTGGTGGCCGACGCGATCCAGGACGAACGGTCAGCGACTGCCGACAAGCTGCGCCGCGCAAGCCCGCATTGGATGCGTCACACGCACGCGTCGCACGCGCTGGCACGGGGTGCTGAGCTGATCATGGTGCGCGATAATTTGCGCCATGCGTCGATTTCGAAGACGTCGACCTACTTGCACAGCGATGAAGTGCAGTGGGCCCGGCAGTTTGATCATGCGTTCGAGGCACGCAAGCGGTAGACCGACTGCAGACCGACGACGCTGGGACAATGATAGTGTCTGTGGGCTGAACACTGCTCAACCAAACCGACAAAAAATCAGAATTTCTCCGCAAAATCATCGAGCTAAGATTATTTTGGCGAAAATTTCGCGATTACCCACACCGGCAAATTAGGCGAAGCGCCATGTAGACGATGGCGACACCGCCGTGTTCAGGCGGGATCGCTCGGGCTGAGTTGTGTGGCAATGGTTCGCATAATGCCCTGAACTTTTCCTACCGACCATGGTGGCCGGCAAGGAGAGGCTGGCGTTGACATCAGTGTCATCGCATTCTGGCTGGGCCATGAAAGCATCGACACGACGCACATCTACATGGAGTCCAATCTTGCGCACAAGGAGGAAGCGCTAGGTCGCTTGCAGCCTGTCGGGCAGCGGACGCCGCGTTTTCACGCAACCGACAAGGTCATGGCCTTCCTCGAAACCCTCTGATTATGCGCACCGCAACGGCCGGGGTCTCATGTTCCAGACGGCTCCCCGGCCGTCGTTTCGCCTAATTTGGCGGTGTGGGTAATCGTTAAAACCTCGCCACATCTCCGCCTAAACTGCTGAGTTTAATACGAAAACCATGAGAATCTAGCCGATCTGCTGGCTGGCTACGGCAACAAAATTCAAACCAGTTTTCGATAAACTCTTAGCAGAGCTATCCCGCAAATCAGCGGAACTACAACTGCATTACAACACCTTACGAGGCCATGGCCGGATCGGTAATGCTATCTGCACCGGTTTCGACGTGACCAGCAACCTTGCACATGAAATTGCTGTTTTCCTTAAGGGTGATGCTGAAGTTGTACCAACTCATGCTCGCGGTGAGATCGATCGGCAGTTCAACGGTTTGACCCGCCGGAACCCTGGTCGTCTGCGGCGCCATCTTGTAAGCGTTGTCGCTGACCGTGGCATTCACATCGCCCGAACCAACGTTAATCAGCGAGAGGCGGATCGAGCCATCGCTACCGTAGCACGTTTCAACTTGCAGGGCGGCGCTGGTGCTCGGAGTATCAACATACTCGCGAACGAAGCCGTTGGGACCGGTGACGCGCAGATCGTATGCACCGCTGGTTAATGTCCAGAAATCATCCAGGGTCTTGCTGTCTTCAACCGTGTAGTACTTTGGTGCATTCGACAGGTTCAGACGGTCAACAACGCGGTAGCACACTCCGACACCACCCGTGTTACCGAAGTGCACTGCAGGGCCACCACCGGTGACCGCGCACTTCGCGAACAGCTCATACGGAATTGCACGTGCCGGACGAGTGCCGGACTCAACCACCGGCTTGCCGGCCGGCGTTGCCGGTGGCGTCGGAACAGGTTTGTTGATATTTGCTGCCGTCGCAGCAGCATAATCCACGGCGCTAGTTGGCAGCGGCACTGACATACTGATAGTCGGAACCGAAGTCGGGAAAACATCGTTAGGCGTCTTGAAGTTAAATGCCGAAGTCAAGTCACCGCAAACTGCGCGACGCCACGGGGTGATGTTGCCGCAGTGCACGCCAAATCGCTGTTCAATGAAGCGGATCAGCGAAGTATGGTCGAACGTCTGCGAGCAAACATAACCTCCACGACTCCACGGCGAAACGACAAACGTCGGCACACGATTGCCCAGACCGAAGGGGTTGCCGTCGCCAGGGTTGATTTCGTCGCTCGTTTCCACGGTGCTCAAACCGTTGGCCGACGTAGCCGCAGGGCGCGGTGGAGCCACGTGGTCGAAGAAGCCGTCGTTCTCGTCATAGGTTACGATGAAGGCGGTCTTGCTCCAAACATCCGGATTCGACGTCAGTGCATCCAGAATACGTGCGATCCACTCGACGCCGTATGCTGGCGGCCACAGTGGGTGCTCACAGAAAATTCGCGGAGCGAACAGCCACGAAACCTGCGGCAGCGTATTGGCCAGCACGTCTTGCTTGAATTGCGCCAGGGTTCGCGGGTTGACGCCGCGGTCGTACAGCGGATTGCCCGGCAGAGCATTGACGAAATTCTGGAAGGCGAGAAGCACGTTCATACCGCCATCGCTGTTGTCGTTGCTCGTCTTGTCGGTGCCTTGACGGTACGCGCCCCAACTGATGCCTGCATTTTGCAGCGATTCAGCATAGGTCACCCAGCCCGGACCGTACATATTGCCCTGACCATTGGTGAACTGGGTAATGTTGTTGTTATCGATAATCGGCCCAAAGCCGCCGAGACCATGCGGATCGTTACTGCCGGTCAGCATGTACAGACGGTTCGGGCAGGTCGGGCCGGGCATCGATGCGTGGTACGCGTCGCACACAGTAAATGCATCAGCCAGGGCGCAGTGGAACGGAATGTCCTGGCGGTTGATGTAACCCATCGTTGCCCCGCCTTTCGCCAGGACCCAATTATTCATGCGGCCGCCATTGTTGGCAGCTTGACTATCCGGCCACGAGTGCGGCAGACCCTTCCAGATCGGGAAGTTAGTGTTGTCGGTATCAATGTGGAACGGCGTAACGATCCCACCATTGCGGTCCGGCTGAGACCAGATATCCGAGGTTACCGACGGGTCGTTGAAACCACGAACGCCGGACAGCGAGCCCAGGTAGTGGTCGAACGAACGGTTCTCGAGCATCAGAATAACGATGTGCTCAACGTCATTGATCGTGCCGGTACCGTTGTTTGCCGGAGTAGCCAGCGCGCGTTGGATAGCCCCAGGGAAAATAGTCGACGCGACTGTCGTACCCGCTGCGGCTGCCGCAAGACGCATGAACTGGCGGCGACTAATTTGCATGTGTTCCATTAGTTCGAGCACCTGTAGGTTTGCGCGCGGGGCGTGCTGGTAGCTTGGGCGCCGCTGTCAAGGCCTTTCCCCGAGCATGCCGCGAAACATAAGGCGATAAGGATGGCTGCCGCCATCTTTATCATCAAAGATTTTCCAGTCATTATTTCCCTACGAGGTTGGTTGGTTAAAGTAAATTATCGATCGCGTTCGACGGTGGCGGAATCATCCGCAGCACGCCGCTGACTGACCACGCTTCAGCCTGTGCGATGCTGTAGTACGCACCGTTGGCGATCACACAGTCCACATTCACACCGACCGCCAGTATGCTTTCAGACCGGCCTCATTGGACACGGTGTCTTCCGTGAACACGATCGAGTGGACGTTCATCTCCGGATCGACAGATGGACCTTGCGCCACGGCATCCGACTGGCATCGCGTCCGTATTTCTGACGGTACCATTCGCTGGTCCGGCCGAAATTGACAAACCTCATGACTTTTTAGCAGTCCATAATGACATCTGCATGGCAAATTGTGCGCATGACTCGGGGACAACGTGGTTTGCTAGACCTTCGTTGTAAGAGACTTGCACTCTTTACTCCTTGCCGGTCTCCCGGCGCACTGACGAAATTACTTCGCTGGCAAACGAAGTAATTTCGTCAGCCCGGAGGCCCCAGCCCTGTCCTGGCGGGCATTGGCCGGTGACGACATTACTTCGCTGTAGGGGTTGTAAGCCGGAACCGCAGAAATTTTGGAAGTCCTTTGATTTCAGGTGGTTAGAGAAGGTCGAGACCCGCAAGCATGGCCGCGATGTCGATCGGGTTCTCGTTGCGAAACGTGTAATGCCCGAGGAAGTGGATGTGCCGCCACGCCACCGGAGAAATCTTCTTCAGCATCGCGAGCGCCTTCTCATTTCCCTCCCGCTGGTAGCGTTCGAGCAGTTGTGAGAGCAGTACCGAGTTGAAGGCGGTCACGACATTGGCCAGCAGCCGGCCGCACTCGTTATTGATCGCAATGTCCAACTGATTGCGGGTTTTCCGAAGGGGCCGAATTTGTCTGCGAGCCCCACCGGGAATGGCTTTCGGAGCTGGCGAGGGGGAGCGGTTAAAGTGAGGGCTTTGCGGATGCGAAAATGGCTGCAAACCCTGGCCGGCAGGCGATTCCCACGAAATTGAGTGAAGCGCAGTTCGGGCAATTTGTCTTGCCGCACCTGAGCCGGGGCCGGCGCGGCCCGCCGCCGACGTTGCCGTTACAGAGGATGTTCAACTACGTCCTGAAGGCGCTCTATATGGGGTGTCAATGGAAGATGCTGCCGATCGAAACGGATGCAAAGGGGCTGCCTGAAATCCACCACACCCGCATCTACCGGATCATGCGACGCTGGCAGGCTGACGGCAGCATCGACCGGGTCTTCGCGGGCTCGGTCGATCAACTGCATCGGGACCAGCTCCTCGACCTCGCGAACATCCATGGCGACGGCACGACCACAGCGGCAAAGAAAGGCGGCGACAACCTGGGCTACAGCGGGCACAAGCATCTGAAGGGCGACAAGGTGGTGGCCTTCTGCGATCGCAACTGCAACATCATCGCGCCATTCGTGACGGCGCCGGGCAATCGCAACGAATCACCCCTGCTGCGTGACGCGCTGCCCAAACTCACCGCCATGGCGCGCGCCATTGGTGCGAACCTGCAGGGCTCAACCGTCAGTCTGGATGGCGTCTATGACTGCCGCGAAAACCGCCGTGCGATCTTCAACCGCGGCATGAGGCCCAACATTCCCGAGAACCCGCGTGGGCGCAAGGCACCGAAGCGCGGTCGCAGACGGCATTTCGACGCGGCCATCTTCGCGGAGCGCTTCAGCACCATCGAGCGCGTGTTCGCCTGGGAGGACACCTTCCGCCGCCTGCTGCTGCGCTTCGAACGCATCAGTGCCGTGCGTGCACTACGCGCTCAAGACGCTCGCCTACACGATGATCAACCTGAGGCACTACTTCCGCAGCTGATCGCGGCCCTCAGGGCGGCCTGTCGCTACTTCGCCGGCGCATTGCGCCATGGCCGCGCGCGTCGTTACCATGTCGATCACTTCGCAAATCAGACTTCCGCTTCGCTTTGCCTGTCTTGCCAACTCATGCATTTCATGAAACATATGCATTACTGATCAAATGCAACTTCAGTCTGCTTGAAACCCGCAATCAGTTGGCAAAGATGCTACGGGTTGTGTAAAAGCGCAACATCATGGTCATGAAGCCAGCTTGAATAATGTCATATAAAGCCAGACTAAAGACGGGTGAACTGCGCAAGCGCAAGAAGCCGGGGTACCGGGTGACGAACGCGCGGGCGTATAACCAGAGCCTGAGAAAGCGCGGCATGATCAGCCTGTATGTGCCGGGCGGCGATCTGAAGGCGCAGCTTATCAACGCAAAGATCCGTACGCCGGGCGTGTCGGGGCGTGAGCCGACCTACACCACGGCGTACATCGAGCTGATCTCTACCTTCTACCGGCTGTTCGGCTGGGGGATGCGGCAGATCACCGGCTATATGGAGGACTACTGGGAGACTCGCGGGCTGGACATCCCGGTGCCCAGCGCCAGTCAGCTGGGCGAACGGTTCGCTTCACTGGAGGTGAGCGTCACGCAGCGTTGCGAACAGTTGGCCCGACGTCTCGCGCGCGGCGAGACGATCAGTCTCATCGTCGACAGCACGGGATTGAGCTTTGGGCGGGCGAGCCAGTGGTACGAGGAAAAGTACGGTCAGAAGGCCGCGCGCACGCCGTGGCGCAAGATGCATCTGTCGATCGACGCTGACATGAACGTACACGCGATCCGCATCACCACTACAGAAGTATCGGACAGCGAAGGAATGGACGCCGTGCTGCCCGCTGATGTGCCGATCGATCGGGTGATTGCCGATGGCGCGTACTACAGCATCGAGCGTACCGAAGCGCTTTCAGGCGCGGGCGTGACGCCCGTCATCCCACCGCCGTCGTACACGGCGAGGAGCGAACCCGCCGGCATGACCCGATCGTCAGATACATCGAGGACAAAGGCATCTATGCATTTCACAAGAAATACGGCTACGGTGTGCGCTCGCTGGTCGAGGCGCAGATCTCGCGCATCAAGCGTTGCATCGGCGAGCGCCTGCTGACGCAGGAGCTTGCGTCGCAGGAAGGCGAAGGCGTAATCATCGCCAACCTGCTGAACCGGTGGAACGCCTTCGGCAAACCGGTTTGCGTCAATAATGCATAGTCGCGTCCATAGCACGGGAACTCGTACCCATCCGGACAAAGCCACTCGCCGAGCTGCTATCCGGCTATGGCTCCAAATTTCAAGTCAATTTCTCGTGAACACTTAGATCGCACTTACAAATGAATCAATATTAGAGATTCTTAATCGCATAGAAAAACATTTTATATCAGTGCGACTGGCAATTAGTGATACCGTGGTATTTATTTTGCATCGCATGGAGAATCCAGTTTTTTCGCCCTTGTGCGCGGCAATGAATTTGCGCAATTACAGCCATCCCCGTCTGGCCCTTGATGGCCGTCGGTGCCGACATGGATGATGGTCGTTGACGATCGGAAGATCAGAGATCTACACGTTCACTGGGCGGAGTTGCAGAGATTTAGCTCTTAACGGACTTCTAACGCGATATTGAGAACAGGAAATACTGAAAATTTCCTTGTTTTGTTATCGGTGCGGCAATGGAGGACGCGGCATGAATATAAAGATATTCGCAATATCCATGATTATGTCTTTTACGCCAGTAGCTGCCAGAGCGGATACTCCTTTACCGGTGATACCCTCCAGCTACGTAGTCGACAAAATTACTCAAAGGATGTTCGAGCCATCGAGTACCTCTTCCGATCTTGTCCTACTGTCCGCCCACCGCGGATATTGGGAAATATATCCTGAGAACTCGTCTTACGCCCTACAAGATGCTTGGAACCGCGGATACGAAACTGTTGAGATCGATGCGCGATTTACCGCCGATAAACAGGTGATTGTCGCGCACGATTTTAATATAGACCGTATTTCGACAGGATCTGGCGCGGTGAGCAGCCTAACATATTCGCAACTTAAGCAGGTCGACCTGAAGGATCGGCATGGAAAAGTGTTTTCAGATGCAAATGGGAATAAAGGAAAATTCTTGGGCTTCTCAGAGGTTTTGGATCTTCTTGAACAGTACGTCACCTCAGACGGTCTAGGTTATGTCGTTATTGTTGACATCAAGACGGCGCCCGGCGGGTCCGGCCTGGAAATCATGCAGAAACTCCTAGACCTTATAGCTGCCAAAAATAATCCCTCACTAAGCAAGGCCGTTGTAATCAAAATTAACGCGAGAGATGCGGGTGATCTCGGGTCTGTACTGAGTCGAACTACATACAATCCCAACGTGAACGGCGGCTTGGTTCTCGTAGAAAATCCTGACGCCGACAACGTCAAGATATCAAATTATGATCCCAATCAGGACGTTAACTAGTCGCCCCTGAACAATTCGTTTTGGCCGTCGTCGGCGTCAGCCGGCGGATGCTCTCTGATCGACAGGGATGAACAGGGCGATGAGAACAATGGTGTAAAAAAACCGCAGCTTCCTCAGGATCATCCGCAGGTTGTGACCAGCTCCGCATAGCACAGCGTGCATCGCGTCACCAAGCGTTCCCTTCAGCCAGTTCCGATCGAGTTTGCCATCTGTCTTCATGTGGCCGATGGCTGGCTCAATCGCACTG
>NZ_JAMBPS010000099.1:0-16128 GCF_024206515.1 Paraburkholderia sp. CNPSo 3281
TTACATGGTCCCTAGCGCTTTCGTGCGGCTGCACGCGTTGCCTCTCACCCCCAACGGCAAACTCGATCGCCGGGCACTGCCCGCTCCGGATGCCGACTCACTCGCCCATGCCGCGTACGAAGCCCCCATCGGTGCACTCGAGATCGCACTGGCCGACATCTGGCGTGAACTCCTCGGCGTCCACACGGTCAGTCGACACGATTCATTCTTTGCGCTTGGCGGACACTCCCTGCTCGCTGTTCAAATGATTACCCATGCAGCGAAGCGCAGCATGATATGTACCTTGAATGACATATTTCAACACTCCACTCTGGCGAAACTAGCTTTACACATCAACACTTATCCGTCATTTACCTCAAATATCAGTGCAATCACGATTCGACCATCCGGATCAGAACCTCCGATATTCTTCGTACCGGATGGCTCGGGAGATCATTCTTACGCATTCCCCCTTTCCGAGAGCATAAACATTGATTGCCCGACATATGTACTTCCATGGCCACCAAGTCTTGACGCCCCATCCAGTTTGATTGAAGATCTTGCTGAGAAAATGGCCAATATTATAATTGGTACCCAATCAACCGGACCCTATCGAGTTTGCGGCTACTGTACGGGCGGAATTCTCTCCTACGCTATCGCAAAACAACTTTCCGAAATGGGAATGGAGATCGATTTTGTTGGACTTATTGACACACCTGCCCCGAGCACTTTCAGAAATGACAATTTGACTATCGAGCAACGATTCGTTATGTCGATTTCCAATTGCGGAAATATCATACCAAGAGAAACCATAAATAAGATGCAAGAAAGTTTTGGAAGGCTAAACATTCAAGAGCTAATTGAGCTTGCGCAGAAACTAAAAATTCTTCCAAAAGCAATCCCCATCAAGATCGCCGTCGATCACTACAAGCGCATCCACAATTACGTCGACATGATAAAGATTTATGCTCCGCCGCCGTTGCATTCAACAATCCACCTATTTTATGCGCTTGAGAAGCCCGACCAAGGCGATCACACCTCTCCTCAAACGCATGGCTGGGATAAAATTATCCCATCGTCGCGTCTCTTTACAAATCCAGTACCTGGCAATCACATCACGCTGATGTCAGATAAATTGAATCGCATGCTTCTTGGAAACGCGTTGAGTCGCATATTAAAAGAGCCCAATACCTATACCTCCAAACCCCTGTCGCGCAAGCCTCTGGACACTGACAACTCGAACCTTAGGTCAATCTTTACATAATGCAGAGAGTTTTTTGGTTGGCGATCGCGGCTACTGACGCCTGACGATGCCTGGCGATGCCCGCCCGCGATCGGTAATCAAAAAAGTTCTTGTGCTAAACCGCGCCACAGGCGCTGGCGTCTATGGGCGTTGAATGATCGCCGCGATGATTCGCGATGCCACAGGCGTGGCTATCGCACGCGGGAACCACACGAATGGCACGAGCCGGTCGCGCAAAATCAGCGCGAATGCGGGGTCCAAGGACAGATAGTGTTGGGTTTCGCGACAGTGTAATGGGCGCGTGGACGCCGGCGCACGAGCGAGTTCGCGTTGGCCGTATCGGGGAAGACCAACGTGGCGGAGGATCATACTGGCGCCGGTCAGCGCACATGGGTCGGATCCGGCGGTGCCCTCGGCAGGATGCCAGGCACACCGCCCTCGAGGCGGACCATGTGGCCCTGGCCGCACACGGGGCAGTCGCGCAACGACCTGCCGGTGAGCCGCAGATAGCGGTCACGGTAGTCCTCTCCTATGGCTGGTGATGCAGCGGCGGGAGGCTCAGCACCGAGCAGCCGCCGACAGGTGGCGAGTCGCGCTGCCCGATGACAGTTGGCGAGCCACCCGTAGCTGCGGATGCGCTTGAAGCCATCCGGCAGTACATGCAGCAGGAAGCGGCGCATGAACTCGTCGGCCGTCAGCGTCATGGTCCTGTGCCGGGCCTGGTGCCGGTAGTCCTTCCAGCGGAACAGGACCGATTCGGCATCGAAACGCAGCAAGCGGTCGTTCGAGATGGCAACGCGATGCGTGTAGCGGCCCAGGTAGTCGAGCACCTGCCTGGCGCCACCGAAGGGTGGTTTCGCGTAGACCAACCATTCGGCCTGTGCGGCAGGCGCAAGCCACGCGGCGAACGCCTTGGGATCGCGCAGGGGCTGAAGCTGGCCATGCAGGCGCAGCGCGCCGGCGTCGAACGCACGCCGCAATTGCTCGAGGAACAGGCGGCGGTACAGCCGCGAAAGCACCCGCACCGGCAGGAAGAAGCCGGACCGGCAGGCGATCCAGCGCTCGCTGTCCGGTGCAATGCCACCTCCAGGTACGACGCAATGCACGTGGGGATGGTGCAGCAGATTCTGCCCCCACGTGTGCAGGACCGAAATGAAGCCGATCTCTGCACCCAGGTGTTTCGGGTCGGCGGCAATCGTGCGCAGCGTCTGCGCGCTCGTGCGAAACAGCAGATCGTAGAGCGTCTTCTTGTTCTGGTACGCGAGCGCGGCAATGGGCTCGGGGAGCGTGAAGACGACATGGAAGTACTCAACGCCGGGAATGAGCTCACTCTGTCGGCGCTCGAGCCATTGTGCACGGGCAAGTGACTGGCACTTCGGACAATGACGATTACGACACGAGTCGTAGGCAATACGCTGATGCCCGCATGTATCGCACTGCTCAATATGTGCGCCGAGCTCAGCGGTGCGGCACAGCTCGATGGCGCTCATGACACGACGCTGGGCACGACTGAGGGCGCCGGCATGAGTCTGCCGGTACTGAGGGCCGCAGCGGCGGAAGATGTCCGCCACCTCAAGCGCCGGTCGCATCGGCGGCTTCAGAAGTGCCCGGGCGCAGGAGGCTGTGACGGAGCAGATTCGGGATGCGGCAGCAGATCGAAGGGGCTGGTGGTGGCGCACACGGTGGTGGTCGCGACCTTGAGGTAGCGCGCAGTGGTTGTTAGGGAACGGTGCCCCATCAGCAGCTGGATCCGACGCACGTCGGTGCCGGCCTCCAGCAGGTGAGTGGCGAAGGCGTGCCGCAACGTGTGGGGCGTAATCGGTTTCCGGATACCGCTGCGCTCGCGGGCGGCAACGCAGGCGTACCACACGGCACATCGCGTGATCGGGTGCCCGGGAATATCGCCGGGAAATAGCCAGTCGCGAGGATGAGCGTCGTGCCAGTACGTTCTCAGGATCTCGAGCAGCCGTGGTGACAGCATTACATAGCGATCCTTATGGCCCTTGCCCTGGTTCACCCGGATGACCATGCGCTTGCTGTCAATATCCGTGACCTTGAGGTGCACAGCTTCGGACACACGCAGGCCAGCCGCGTAGGCAACCATCAGGATGGTGCGCTGCTTGAGAGTGGCGATCGACTCGAAGAAGGCTGTGATCTCTTCCAGGCTGAGAACGACCGGGAGCCGGACCGGCTTCCTGGGAAACGGAAAGTCCTCGTCACTCCAGTCGCGTTTGAGCGTCACGCGATACAGAAAGCGCAGCGCACCAATCGTCGGGCCGAGGCTGCCGGGGGCGAGCTTGCGCTCTTCACGCAGATAGACGAGCCAGGCCCGGATCTCCTCGGGGCCCAGCAGTTCAGGCGAGCGGTGGAAGTGCCGGGCGAAACTGGACACCTGTAGCAGGTAGGTTTGCTGGGTGGTCTCGGCGAAGTTGCGGATCTGCATGTCGTGCAGCATGCGTTGGCGCAGTGGCGTCATGGCGTGCCTCCTGGAAGCAGTGGTGAAGCCCGGTTGGGCATCCACATACTGCTCCTGGAGGTATCTGCGTCCCCTCGTTGGGATCCTGCGTCAGCTCGCCGCCACAATGAACGTCAGCCATCAGCTCTCGCGCTCCTCCCCTACCGCGTCAGCGGTTTAGTGTACGCCCGTGATGGCGTGCCATTTGCAGGGTGCAAGTCCCTGCCGGAGTTGGCCACAGCTCCGTAGCTGAAGGTAACTGCGTCGTCGTGAGGCGGGGTGGGGAGTAACCGGAAGCGAACTGTCGGTCCGTAGGTTGACGAACCTGTTTCGGCGGAGTATTGCGGCGAGCCTGCACTAAAGTGGCGAAGCCTGGAAGTAACACAGCACGCTGTCGTGGCGGACAAAGCGGTGCGGTGGCATACCACGTGATTGAGGACGGAACGATGGGAAGGTGGCACGAAGCAAGCGGGGAGACCTGCCGGCGAGGTGAACGCTGGCAGGAGTCAGAGTCCCGGTAGTACCGCACACGGAAGCGTTGAACCGTGGAGACCTGCGTCAGAGCAAAAGGCGCACTAGGGAAGCGGGGCAGGAAGGTTGATAGCAGAAGTCCGGAACGAGGCAAAGATGAAGATCGAAGCATCACCAGTGTCGGAAACGACTAAACGAGATGCAGACGCGCTGGGAAGCTGCGTGCAGCGGAAATTCGCGCCAGCCGCAATCTGGACGGACGCTATGTTGGCTGCTCTACGAAACGGAGTTAAAGGAGGTAAATGGCATAGTCTGATCGACAAGGTGTTTCGCCTGGACACGCTCGCGCTGGGGTGGGCTCAGGTCAAGAAGAACGCCGGGGCGGCGGGAGTCGACCGTATAAGCGTGAAGCGATTCGCGCAAGCGCGAGACCGATATCTCGCTGAACTGACGGATGCATTGCAGGACGGTAGCTATCGCCCACAGCCGGTGCGGCGCGTCTACATACCGAAAGGTAAAGGACGCCGCCCGCTCGGTATACCCGCTGTAAAAGACCGCGTAGTTCAAGCGGCCCTAAAGCTGGTGATCGAGCCGATCTTTGAACATGAGTTCGAGCCGAGAAGCTACGGCTTTCGCCCGGGCTTGGGCTGCAAGGATGCGCTGCGCGAAGTAGACCGGCATGTGAAAGCGGGCTACTGCTGGGTGGTCGATGCCGACCTGCAAAGCTATTTTGACTCGATTCCACACTCACCTCTTCTTGCGAGAGTGGCAGGGCGAATCTCGGACGGCCGGGTTCTGGAACTCATCCAGTACTTTCTCAAGCAAGACATCATGGAAGACATGACGCGTTGGACGCCGACTTCCGGCAGTCCTCAAGGGGCGGTTGTCAGCCCCTTGTTGGCAAATCTGTACCTGCACGAGCTTGACGTGGAAATGCGACAGGCAGGGCTGGTGATGGTGCGCTACGCGGATGACGCCGTGGTGTTATGCCGTACACGTGAGGAAGCGGAAGATGCGCTCACTCGCCTGCGTGCTTGGGTGGATGCGAACGGCTTGACACTGCATCCTGACAAGACCCACATTGGGGATTGCCGGCTGGAGGGTCACGGGTTCGAGTTCCTGGGTTACCGGTTCGAGGCAGGTCAACGTTGGGTGCGCAAGAAGAGTCTCATGGGGCTGCGGGATAAAATCCGCGCCCTGACCAAGCGTAACAGGGGCGATTCGATCGAGAGCATCATTGCGTCGATCAACCCGACCCTGCGTGGCTGGTTTGGCTATTTCCAGCACGCCCACCGCTACACCTTCTCGTCCGTCGACGGCTTTGTTCGTCGTCGTCTGCGAGCGATCCTGCGCCGACAGCTTCATCGTCCGGGGCAGGGCCGATGCCTTCGCGATCACACACGATGGCCAAATTCCTTCTTCGCTGATCTTGGGCTGTTCACGATGTCCGAGGCCCTTCAATTGGCGCGCCAATCCCGATGTGGAAACAACTGACTGGAGAGCCCGTCGCGGGAAAACTGCACACCGGGTTCGGAGGGAGGGGACGGCGATCGCCGTTTCCTACCCCTATACTCGGTCCGTTAGGTATACATATAAATTAGGTTCGCTTTCGACGCGACGGGCTCTCCCCACATGCGCATTCAACTGTAAAAGGCGCAATGCGGTAATTGTTGAAGCTCACCTAATTTCCGTGTTCTCATATCGAGGCTTACATCGTGTTCGAGGAGGACATCATGTCTGCAAGCAAATTGGCGGCGCACTCAGCGCGCTGCAGCACAGCTGTCGGGAGCCCCATAGACACCATCGTTTCCAGGTACGTGGATTACCTGCGTGACCGACGATATGCGTCGGATACGATCCAACGCTATCTGGCCTCCTTGCGCCACTTCGCCCGTCGGCTGGACAAGCGGTTGACCCTTGACGACATTGATGATGCTCTCGTGATGGAGTTTGTCGATGTTCATTTGCCGCATTGCCGATGTCCGCGACCGTGCATGCGCCATGTCAACACGGTACGCGCAGCTCTCCGCCATCTCCTGTCCGTTCTAAAGGACGAAGGGTTGAGCAACGCTGGTCGCGCTCAATTGCATACGCCGGTCGATATCGAATTGGAGCTGTTCAGGCACTACCTGGTCGATAGTTGCGGTTACGCGCAGACCACTTGTTGTAACCGTCTTTGGCATATTCGCAACTTTCTCGACTCCGTCTTCGGTCAGGAGGCCGTGACCGCCGATCAGCTAACTTCAACGGATATTGAGAACTTCATCGCGCGCTATTTCAAAGGGCGGAGTCACGCGACACGTCTTACCTACTGTGTTGATCTCGCAAGTTATCTGCGCTTTCGAGGCCTGCACGGGGATGACACTCGCGCGCTCCTGGCTGCGATCCCGAAGATGGCGCCACCGATGCCGGCACGTCTGCCGATTGCAATGACGAACAGGGAGTTGGACCTCTTTTTCGCAGCGTTCGATTTGACCGGCCCGATTGGCATGCGCGATTTCGCAATTGCACGGTGCCTGGCCGATCTGTCGCTACGTCGCATGGAAGTCGTACGTCTGCAGTTGGGTTCATTCGATTGGCAGAATGGAACGGTGACGCTAACTCATACCAAGGGCGGACGAGAACGCAAGCTACCGCTGCCGGTACAAACGGCCAAAGCACTTATCCGCTATTTAAGGTACGGACGGCCCGATACAAGTAGTCGTGCCGTCTTTGTCCGGCAAATCGCGCCGTACGACAAGCCCATCAGCGCAGTTGCCATCAATGACCTTATCAGAAGTGCCTTTGTACGTGCTGGGCTCGACGAACGATTTCGTGGCGTCCACGTGTTGCGACGCACCGCAGCAACACGCCTAGTTCAAGGTGGGGCATCACTAAAAGAAGTTGCTGACGTTCTGGGGCATAGGCATCTCAATACGACGACGCTTTACACCCGGGTCGATCTTGATCGTCTGCGCAAGGTAGCGCATCCATGGCCGGAGCATCGGCCATGAATGCTCCCCGACCTTGGACCGAGCGCATCGAAGACTACCTTGCATATCGGCGCAACGCTGGATTTAACATCGTGGGCGATTCGCCCAGACTGCGGCAATTCGGCCGATTCGCTGATCAACAGATACCCCCGCCTTTACACCTTGTCATCGAGCTAGCCGTTGCATGGGCTCGTTCGACGAAACGCGATCAACACTTCACGTGGGCTCGGCGTCTTGAACTTTTGCGGGGCTTTGCGCGGTACTGGCAACGTTTCGACCCAGTAACCGAGGTGCCGCCAGGAAGGCTGCTCGGTAGAGCCTATCGACGATTGACCCCACATATTTTCACGCAGCAGGAAGTATCGATGTTGATGGCAGCCACCACCAGCCTTCAGCCTCGTGATGGTCTGCGCCCTGTGACTTGCAAGACCATGATAGGGCTGCTCGCAGCGAGTGGTCTACGCCCGATAGAGGCCACACACCTGACACGCGATGACGTTGATCTTGACCAGGGATTGCTGCTGGTCCGGGAAGCAAAAGGGCATAGAAGCCGCTTGATTCCCTTGCATCCGAGCACCACAGAGGCCCTACGTACGTATGCTCAGCAGCGTGATCGCTTCGTGCGCCAGCCGCGCAGCGACCGGTTTTTCCTGCTCGATGGAGGTAAGCCGGTCGCCGTACCGACGCTCCAGTGCGCGTTGGAAACCCTATGCCGTCGACTGGGGTGGTTGCCACGCGGCGATTATGCGCATCATCGCTGTTATGACTTCCGACATAGTTTTGTCGCCAACAGTCTGTTGCGCTCCGACCGCCAGGGGATCGACGTTGATCACGCAATCCTCACGCTCTCGACTTATCTCGGCCACACCTCCGTCGCCCACACTTACTGGTACTGCACGGCGGTGCCAGAACTGATGGCTCTCGTTGGAGAGCGCTTTCATCGGTATGCCCAAGGGGAATCGACATGAGCCATGTCACCAGCCAGCCACAGGAGTTTGCCTCGCTCCTTCAGCGGTTCTTCATCGAACGGCTAATGCAGCAGCAGAATGCGAGTCCAAGAACGGTCGAGTCATACCGCGACACCTTCCGAATGCTATTGACCTATGCCCAGCAAGCGTTACATAAGCCGCCCGAGAAGTTCACACTCAACGAACTCGACGTCACGTTGATCACTGCCTTTCTGGACAACCTCGATACTGCACGATCCAATAGCATTCGCAGTCGCAATGCTCGGCTTTCCGCTATACGGACCTTCTATCACTATGTCACGATGAGATGTCCTCAGGCACTGCACCTGGCACAACAAATTCTCTCAATTCCAACGAAACGTTTCGAGAGACCGCTTCTGGGATTTCTATCACGTGAGGAAGTTCACGCCTTGTTGGACGCACCCGATGCAGATACGTGGTTCGGACAGCGCGATCGTCTATTGCTCGCGCTGCTCTACAACACTGGCGCCAGAGTATCTGAGCTGACCGGGATGCGGGTGGCCGATGTAACGCTTGCTGCAACGCCGTGGGTACGCCTGCATGGCAAGGGTCGAAAGCAGCGTGCCGTACCCCTGTGGCGTGAAACTGCTGCGGCGATACGCCACTGGATACGTGAGCAGGGTTTGCAACCGGAACAGCCCCTGTTGCCAAGCCGCCATGGCGGACCAATGACGCGCGCAAACGTGGCTGAGCGATTTTCGCTGGCACTGACGGCAGCAGGGAGGACCTGCCCATCGCTTATGAAGCGCCATATCACTCCGCATTCCATGAGGCACACGGTTGCCACGCATCTCTTGCAAGCCGGTGTAGGCATCACGGAGGTTGCGCTCTGGCTAGGACATGAGAGCCCTGTTACGACGCACGGCTATGTCGAGGCAGATCAGACGATGAAGCGGCGAGCGCTCGCGACAGTTAAAGCACCCGGAATCAAGATGACTTTTTATCGCCCGTCCGATTCACTGCTCAAATTTCTGGAAAGCCTCTGAGATTATTAGGCGAAGCATTCCAGCGAAAGCGCCCGGTCTGAGCTTCCCTTCCCTAGGCAGAAAATCGCTTCACAACTCGGGAAGGGACTCCTGCACCCAGTGTATCCAATTCGACCACACCTAATTTCTGGACATACCTAACGAACCTCCTGTTGGCCATAGGCGCTCCGTTCAAATGAACGGAGCGTACCGACTTGGAAAGTTCGAATTGCGCTTGTACCCGCTACCGCTGGCTTCTGCACGCCGCCCGCTGGGTGGCCCCTTTACGCCGCCCCTGGACTGGCTCTATTGCGCCGCCCATCAGGTGGCCCGATTACGCCGCCCCCGAATTGGCTCTATAACGCCGCCCGCTGACACCTGCCGCGCATCCGGCAACTCGGTGTGCTCGCCGCACGTCTGGACGAACTGTTCCTGCATCGCATCGCGCGTCATGTCCGTCGCGACGGCACCGTGTCGTTCAATGGCAAACGCTTCGAGGTCCCGTACGAACTCACCGGACAGTCGGTATTGCTCGTGGTCGATCCGCACGCCGGCACCGTCCTTCGCGTCGAGAGCCAGACCGGCCAGGCGCTGGGGGCCGCCACCGGGCTCGATGTCGTTGCCAACAGCAGGCGCCGGCGACAGCGTCCATTGGCCGAGCCCGTCACGAATGCCGTCACGCCGGGGCCAAACCTGCTCGAGCTCGTGCATCAACACCACTACCGGCAGGAGGCCTGAGCATGTACCGGCAACACTTCGGCCTGCGCGCAGCGCCGCTGGACAAGGATTCGACAGACCTCTGGGATGACGGCACGCTCGCCCAGCTCACCGAGCGCTTCCAGTGGCTGCTCGGCAGCCCCGGTATTGGCCTGCTGACCGGCGAGCCCGGCGTGGGCAAGACCGCGGCGCTACGGCATCTCACGCGAAGCCTCAATCCGCATCGCTATCACGTCATCTATCTGGCCGAGACGGAGTTCGGCCGCATCGACCTGTACCGCTCGCTCGCCCGGGCGCTTGGACTGGAGCCCAGCTACCGGCGCGCCGACCTCTGGCGTGAGCTCAAGCAGCGCATTACCGAGCTGGTCGAAGGCAAGCAGTTGCTCGTGGTGTGGATCATCGACGAGGCGCAGAACCTGCCGATCGAGTTCTTCCGTGACTTCCCGTCGTTCCTGAACTTCGCGTTCGATTCGCGCAACCTGCTTACGGTATGGCTGGCCGCGCATCCGTGCCTGGCCACCACGCTCGAGCGCGCGCCGTATGCCGCCCTGTACGGTCGTATCCAGGCGCGTGTGCAACTCAAGCCGGTGATCGAGCGCGAGCGCTTCGCACAACTGATCGCGCACGCCCTGAAGAGCGCCGGCTGCACGCATACGCTGCTGGCCGACTCCGGGCTCGAACTGTTGCGGCAGGCCTCACGCGGTTTGCCGCGACAGGCCGGGCGCATCCTGCGCACCGCCATGCAGCTGGCCGTGCCGCGCGGCCTGAACCATCTGCCCGACGAACTGCTGCAACAGGCTATCGAGGAATTCCGGTGAACAGGCGCCGCAAACACCCGACGGCGTCTCGCACAGCACCGACAATCATGCCCCGAGCGCCGGCGTTACCCGAACTGACGGATGAAGCCGCCGCGCAGATCCAGCGACTGCTGGGCGACTGGCTTGTGTGGTTCAGTGCTGCGTATGGCGAACAGATCCGTCGCTGCAACGAACCGTGGACTGCATCGCCGCGCGAACCACCTCCACGTCATCGCATCGACGATCCCTTCTGACGACACCGCAGCCCCGAGCCCGACAGCCGGGGCTGTGTTCGTTGTGCCGTGCGTCAAACATGCGATGCCACTCCTATATCGCTTCCTTGTATCTCGCGTTCAATTAGCAAGGACTTCTACTCGACCATCACGCGACGATCGGCGCCATCTCGCCTCGAATATCTCGCGATGCCGAACCCCGCTCACAGCGAGACGTAACAGCTATGCTCGCCGGCTTTTGCCGGAGAGAGCATGCCCGCGCACCGGATGAACATGCGCATGATCAAGGACGTTTTACGACTTAAATTCGACGGCGGCTTCTCGCACGATCGGATCGCCGCGTCACTGGGCATATCCAAGGGCGTGGTCACGAAGTACATAGGACTGGCCGGTGCCGCCGGGCTGGACTGGGCAAGCGCCTGCGATATGGATGAAGGCGACCTCGAGCGGCGGCTTCTCGGCAAGCCCACGGGGCCAGCAGGCTACGCCCAGCCCGACTACGGACGCATCCATCAGGAGCTGCGTCGCAAGGGCATGACGCTGACGTTGCTGTGGGAGGAGTACCAGGCCGAGTTCGCGGACCGGCAGACCTACCGCTATACGCAGTTCTGCGAGCACTACAAGGCGTTCACGAAACGCCTGAAGCGCTCGATGCGTCAGATTCACCGCGCCGGCGAGAAGCTGTTTGTCGACTTCGCCGGCCCCACGTTGCCGCTGACGACTGGACGCCGCGCGCACATCTTCGTGGCAGCCATGGGCGCATCGAGTTGCACGTTCGCATGCGCGACGCCAGCCGAAACGATGGAGGACTGGCTGGGCGGCATTGCTCGCGCGCTGACCTTCTATGGCGGCGTGACGCAAAAATCACCAGCTGGTGATTTCTGGACTACGCCGTTGTAAAACGCAAAGGCGCGCACATGCGAGCCGATCCAGTCGGGCAGTTTCTGCGTCCACGTCAGCTCAGCGAATGTGTAGCCGGACACGCCGAGCGCCGCAACGAACAGCTCAGCTTCACGGATCTCGCCCGTGTCCGGATTGATGATGCCGAGCTTCTTGCCGGAGTAATCGACGAACAGCTTCTGCCCCGGCATGTGCGTTTGCCGCATCGTCACCGGCAGTCGCTGCGCCCATTCCTGATAGGCCCGGCAGAACCAGCTATAGCCGTATCCGTCCGGATGCTGGGCCCTGTATTCCTGCCACAGCAGGTCCAGCGTCACGCCCGGCTTGCCGATCTCGCGATGTATCGTCGGCCAGTGCGGCATGCCCCGCGGCAGCGTGCGTGGCGCGGGCGGCGGATACAGCTGGGCTTCGAGTGCCGCGTCGTCGCTCGCCAGTTGTGCTGGCATCGGCCACTCCAGCCCGGCCAGCTTCACCCGGTGCAGGTATTGCCACACTGTCGAGGTCGACGTGCCGATGGCCTAGGCTTTGTTCGGATGGGTACGAGTCCCCTTGCTGTGGACGCACCTATCCATTTTTGACGCAAACCGACCTGCCGAAGGAGTTCCACAGGTTGATGAGGTTGGCGATGATGACGCCCTCGCACTCCTGCGAGGCGATCTTCTGCGTCAGCAGGGTGGCGCCAATGCATCGCTTGATGCGTGAGATCTGCGCTTCGACGCGCGAGCGCAGGCCGTAGCCGTATTTCTTGTGGAACGCATAAATCCCCTTGTCCTTGATGTACCTGACGAGCTCGTCATGCCAGCGCGTCTGTCCGTCACCGTGTACGATCGCGTGAGCCGGCGGTGGTATGACCGGCGTGATGCCTGCCCCGGACAGCGCTTCGCCGCGCTCGATGCTGTAGTACGCACCGTCGGCTATCACCCGGTCCACCGGTAGGTCCGCAGGCAGCATGGCGTCCATGCCTTCGCTGTCCGACACTTCGGTGGTAGTGATCCGGATCGCGTGGATGTTCATGTCCGCATCGATGGATAGAAGCATCTTGCGCCACGGCGTGCGATCGGCCTTTTTGCCGTATTTCTCTTCGTACCACTGACTGGCCCGGGCGAAGCTCAGACCCGTGCTGTCAACGATCAGGCTCACCGCTTCGCCACGCGCAAGCCGTCGGGCCAGCTGCTCGCAGCGCTGTGTCACGCTCGCCTCCAGCGCGGCAAACCGGTCACACAGCTGCCCGAAGCTGGGCACCGCGATGTCCAGCCCCCGGGTGGCCCAGTAGTCCTGCATGTAACCCGTCGTCTGCCGCATGCCCCAGCCGAACAGCCGGTAAAACCTGTAGATCAGCTCGATGTAACCAGCCGTGTAGGTCGGCTCGCGACCGGAGACGCCACGGGTACGCGTGATCGTGTTGATGAACTGCGCCTTCAGGTCGCCGTGCGGAACATACAGGCTGATCATCCCGCGCTTTTTCAGGCTCTGGTTATACGCGTGAGCGTTCGTGACCCGGTACCCGGCCGTCTCCCATTTGCGCGGTTCGCCTTGTTTCTGTCTGACCTTGTATGGCATTATCTGAACACGCTTTATTCATCATCACGCACTTCTACGCAAGTCGCGCCCTCTTTGCAATACCCCCCATCCGAACAAAGCCTACCCAAGCTGCGTGTTAGCGGCGGTGTAAAAGCGTCATTAGATGGTGGCGCAAAGTTGAGTAGAAGCGTCAACAACAGAGGCGGTTATGGGCCGCTGTTATTGGGTGATGGCCATCAGAATGGATCGTCGATGTCGCGAGGGTGAGGATTGTCGGGAGGCGCGCGCTGTTCGTGCAGCAGGTCATTGAGCGGAATCTGGTAGTGCGCGGCAATACGCTCGCGTAGATCGTCGATGAGTTCGACGACGGCGAGCGCCTGATCGGCGGACCAGTTGTCCGGGATCAGGAAGTCGAGCCCGTGAGTGATGCCCGAAGGCAGATGAAGGCGCTTCATGTTTTCTTCTTCTCCATGCGTGCCGCGCTGCGTTTCTTTGCGCGCTGCTCGGCCCGTTCACGTGCCTCCTTCACCCGGTAGGACTCGCCTTCGATCGCGACGACTTCGGCGCGATGCACCAGCCGGTCAACCAGCGAGACGACGCAGGCGGCGTTCGGAAACACCTCCGACCATTCTGCGAACGGCCGGTTTGTATAATCGTGACCACGGTGCTCGCTGCGCCGTATCTGCGGCTAATGAGTTCGAACAGCAGGTCGGCGTGGCGGTTCGAGTAGGACAGATATCCGACCTCGTCAATTACAAGCACGTCAGGCGCAGCGTACCGGTGCAGCCGCCGACGTAACGCCGAGTCACTGTCAAGCGCGGCGAGCTCACCGAGCATCTGGCCAGCGGTTGTGAACAGCGCGGTGTGCCCGCTAACGAGCGCCTGGTATGCGAGGTTCAGCGCGAGGGTCGACTTGCCCACGCCGTTCGGGCCGATCAGTACGACGTTGGCGGTGTCCCTGACGAACTCGAGCGACATCAGTTCTTCGACGGCGCCCCGGTCGCAACGCGTGGGCCACGCCCAGTCGAAGTCGCACAGCGGTTTGAAGCTGCCCAGATGGGCGTCCCGGATGCGCCTCTCGAGTGAACGGCGGGCGCGTTCGTCTTCTTCCCACTGCAGCAGCGGCGCAACCCAGTCGGCGTCAGTGAGTTCCGGCCAATGCGCCAGCAGCCCGTACAGGCGTAAGGCGTTCGCGCGCTCCTGCAAATTCTCAGGCGAGCTCATCTGTACCTCCCGTTATCTGGTCGTAGATGTCGAGCCGGTGAGGGGTCACCAGCGTGTCCTTGCTACGCACGTGCTCGGGCAGGTTCACAGTCACCGGCGGCGGTACCTGGCGCGACTCGCGCCGACGCTCCAGCGCCAGACGCACCGGATTCTGGTGAGGCGCGGCATCGCTCGCGAGCGTTTCCTCGATCGCTGCCTGCAGTTCGGCTGCACCATAACGGTCGAGCAGCCGCAGCAGGTGGGCAGTGATATTGCCCAGATTGGCGCCGCGTTCAGCCGCGCGCAGCATGAGTGTGTGACTGGCCGGCGCTGCGCGGGCGAGATGATCGAGGCCGCGATGGTGACGTGCTTCGCGCTTGCGTGCAACGAGGGCGTCGATGTGCGCGGCAATCTCGATCTGCGCGCCGCGATCGTAGCTGCGTACATGAGTCGCAAGCAGATCGGCACCGTCGAGAATGCGCACCTGCCGGGGATCGGCCCGGACCGTAAGCACGCGCCGCACATGGGTATGCGGGATCGTGTAGTCATTCAGGTCGAAGCGCACATAAGGCTGTTTGCCGACCTTCACGGCCTGTTGCAGCTCGCAGGGATACGGATTCTCCGGCAACGCAAGCAGGCTGGACTGCTCGCGGGCGAACGCTTCGCGCACCGTGATCGTGGGCTCTTCCCGGCAGGGACGATCGGCCGCCATGCCCGCGCACCATTGCGCGGCCTGGATGTTCAGATCGTCGAGATCGGCGAACTTGCGCGCGGCAAAGAAACTCTCGCGTACATATCTGATAGCTCTTTCGACGCGTCCCTTCTCGTGGTTATGGCCTCGAGGCCATAAAGCAGAGATTTTTTTGGTTGGCGATCGCGGCCACTTACGCGTGAACAGGCCGATCGGGACCAGTCCGCGATCGGTAATCAAAAAAATGTTTGTGCTAAACCGCTCCGCAAGCGCTGGCGTTTATGGGCATTGAATGATCGTCGCGGTGATTTGTGATGCCAGGCGCACGGGGTGGTGCGCGCCAGAAGCGGGCGGTTGGCCGGGCCCGTCGCGCGAAGACAGTGGAAATGCGGACGCCAATGGGTAAGGAATGCTGAGTTTCGCGGCATTGGGCGTGGTTCATCCCGGCGTTACACAGGCAGGGCAGAAATGAAAGTGCGGGATAATGTGGCCCACTTTAATTTCGGCGTCCCCATGACTTCATCCGTCTGCCCTGTTTCCGTAAAACCGGCTGGCTGCGACCGCAAGATGATGGCCGTTCGCGCCCTGGCGGGCGCTGAACCCGTCAGCGCCGTGGCCGCCCGCCACGGTGTCAGCCGTCCACTCGTCTATCGCCAGATGCGCAAGGCGAGCGCCGCGCTGGATGAAGCCTTTTCGCCAACGCAAATCGACGAAGACGCCGACAAGGTCCTGTTCTCGCTGCCGGTGACCCGACGATGGCTGGAGCAGGTCATCCTCGCACTGACGATGATCGGTCACGCCTCGATGCGCGGCGTCATCGAATTCATGAGCGACCTGCTGGGCGTGTCCATCAGCCTGGGCACCGTGCACAATGTTCACCAGCGTGCCGCGCAGCGGGCGATGGCCATCAACAACAGCATCGACCTGTCGGCCATCCGGGTGGGACTGCACGACGAGATCTTTCAGGGGACCCGGCCGGTTCTTACCGGCAT
>NZ_JAMBPS010000100.1:0-15318 GCF_024206515.1 Paraburkholderia sp. CNPSo 3281
CTACGCAAGATCGTCAAGACGCGTGGGCACTTCCCCACGGACGAGGCCGCGACCAAACTGCTGTGGCTGGCCTTGCGCAATATCACGGCTGACTGGAGCCGTGCCGCACATGACTGGAAAGCCGCGATGAACCAGTTCGCGATCCTCTACGAGGATCGCTTCACCAGGAATCATTTGTAGAATGCAATTGATGACCTGCCAGACGGCAGGTTTTTATCTGCCTTGCACACAAAAATTCAGACACTTCCGAACATCTTGGTAGCGCCGTTCGGGCTCGCGCTCGTACGGTGACTCGAACATATTTGTATCGCCCATGTACAGCATCACCAGCACTTCACCCGGGCGACCGGGTATCGAATTCTCGTGGACTTCGTAGTTGGCCGCTTCATCGTTGGAAAACCACGATTGCGCTTCTTGTTTACCGGAGCCTTGCGTGGATTTGACTCCATAGACAATGTCGTACGCAAAGCTGTCTTCGTCGAGCGTCTGCACCAGGCGCCAGCGCCGCGGCACATGAGGGGCGAACGCACGCCAGCGTATCCCCGCTCTGTCGTAGCAGGCGACGATTACAGGAAGTGAATCGACTTCGGCCATGCGGATGATGGCAGCTGCGATGCTGACTTCGAACGCTTGAGCTACCTCGCCGATGTGCTTGAACGTCGGGATTTTTGCTCCCGAGCGGATGGCGGGGTCGAACAGGTAGCGTGGCATCAACAGATGCGCGGCGTAGCTGTCCGCTTCCTTCTCCAGTGACGCGTCGGACGCCAAGTTTGCACTCTGGTCATCGACGCGGCAGCGGAACGACCTACCGCGATGCATATTCCAGTGCCCGAGTTCATGTGCGAGGGAAAACCTTTCGCGCCCACGGTTGCCTGACGGCCTGATAGTCGCGATTGCCTGGTTCTTGACCCCTACGAGTGTCGCCTCGCAACCATCAAGCTGCTCATAACGAACATCCATGCCGGCGTCGTAGGCAATGGCTTCGACGTCCAGTTCCGATGGGGACGAGATGCCAAACTCGGATACCAGTGCTTCGGCGCGCTGGCCGGGAGTCAATTGTTTTCTCCCGGTCCATCTCGAAGTTGCTTGAGCTGCGCGTAGAGCCGTCGAGCGTCGGTTTCTGACATTTCGCTGAGTTGACGAGCGGCGAGAGTCACCTGACCGTCGTTCGCTGCTTCGCGTATGTAGGCCTTTACTTCATCTAACGACACAACAGAAGCCGAAACATCGGGTTCATGTTGCCTCTGCTGACGAGCCGCTTTAGCTGCTTCCATTCGTTTGCGTCCAGCGGCTTGATTCGCTGCTGCGATGCGGTTGGCGGCGCGCTGCTTCACGGCGTCGATATCCTCACCTTCGAGGATTTCCTCGTCGGACATCGACATCAGCTCGTACGTGTATGACTCGAGAAAGCGCGACGAGAACTGTGGCTTGCGCGATGCGCTCATCCGTTCCTCCTTTCGTCTTCCATAGTTTCGAGTTTCCGGGCCAACCGCTTACGGGCGGCCTCATACTGATTCTTGTCCATTTGTAGTGCTTCTGCGGCTTCTTTGCCGCGTCTTCCTGCAGCCCATTCCCAGGCGACCAACGCTGCTTCCGCATCATCTGCGAGCAGCATCTCGACGCGAGCGGCTTGCTCGGCATCGGATGTCGCGACCTCGGGGGTGAGTGTCTGAACTGGCTCGACGTTACGGACAAGCAGGTCGGTCGCTTCCATCACGTCGGTGCTTTCCACAACGGTGTGCCCGTCGATTGGACCGTTCGCTTCGCGCTTGCGAGCGTTGCTGGCCATGCTGTCCAAGACCGATGCGATAGCCGGGACGGCTGGGTATCCCCGATGCCAGACCCGCTCTCCGCCAAGGAGCTTTGCACAAGCTTCCTGCAGCAGGTCCTCGTGCGAATCGGCACCGACACCAGCGAACGCTCGCCTGGCAATCCGTTCGATGCGGACCCACTCGGCCGGTGACATATTTTCCAGTTCCTGCTTGACCTCCGCCGGACTCAGGCGGTCGTCAGTGTCGAGGGCTTCTCTCATAGCTCCCGAACTCCCCTTAACGGTGAAGACTCTCCTCGCGCGCTCTACGGACGCTGCCGAAGAAAATTTTTGTTGAGACGTCCGCGCGGTCGTTCTGGAGAGTCTTACTAGGTGTGGGCGAAGCATTTGGCGCTTCGCCGCTCCAGACGAGCGAGGACAAATCCGATGATAGTAGAACGCAAGACGCGCGACATCAATCGTTACCTGTCGCATCTCCCGGAAGGCAAGAAATATTACCTCGGCGTGCGCGTGCGCTCCGAGCATGCCGCTCGTCTGGCGACGCTGGGCTTTTCGCGCCCGCTGGTCGTCGGCGAGCGTTTGCTGCCGCCGGCGCGCGGCGCTGCGAGCCGCCGAAACGCTAACGGCTTCGACATTGTTCATCGCGACCAGGAGAAGGAGACTGCGTACCGCCAGATTAGCTGGACGTATACGCAGCGCCACGGCGACCGTGAGGTCGAGGTGACCGAGGTCAAGGATGTTCCGTACTACCGCTATCCGCGCACGAAGGTTCCGCCGTATTCCGCCGAGGTCGTGGTCTCGGTAGACCCCGACGGCGCGCATTGCGTTGTGGCCGGCCCGTTCAAACGTACGGATGCGCAAACGGCAGTTGCGACGAACACGGCCAACATGCTCGTCGAGCAGTTCGGCTCATTCGAGGTGCTCGACGCGTCGATGAGCCCGTCGGTGGATGTGCCGGTCCGCCGCCTCAACTGGAAACTCTTGCCGCCGGGGAAGAACCCCTGGCAGACCGCGTGGCCGTCGCTTGAGACCGTCATCGAAAAGAGCCGCGGCAAGAGCCGCGAAGTGGTCGCGGCGCGCTTCAAGGAAGTTGGCAAATACAGCCCGGAATTCATCGCCGTTGGTTTGGGTGGATTCGAAGACTACGTCGTATTCGGCTTCCCGCGCAAGGGTATTTGCATCCTGGAAAGCCGATTCACCAACAACGCCACCTATGTGCTGGCTCATGCGAGCTGGGAAATCGTCTCGCAGATGACGAAGGCGCAAATCCTGTCGGCGTCGGCGCACGACGCGCGATTGATTCACGACCGCAACTGGTTCGACGCGTTGGCGGAAATCCTGGCTCGCCCGTCAGCAAGCGCTGCGTAGGCGAATGCGTGCGTCGCGCGCGCTCGGATGCTCTGCAAGCGGTCGAATTGACCAGCGTGATGCCGTCCGCATCGCAATTTTCCTTTCAAATGAAAGAAATATTGCGATGCGGCACAATATGTGGTGTTTAAAGTTTAAAGTATTCTATATATTGTGTTTTTTGGTAATATGATTTATCTATCTTGAGCGGTAAAAGTTGCCGTCAATGGTTGGCGGCGTTTTCACGCACTTATTTGAAGGATGTCACCCATGGCAACGCCAGAAGTCACCTTTTTCCCCGTGGGCAATGGGGACATGACGCTTATCAAATTGCCCAGCGGCCGGACGATTCTTATCGACATCAACATCCGGCAGCCCGGCGACGGTGTGCGCGACGTGCTGAAGGATTTGCGCGAGAAACTTGCCGTTGACGAGGAAGGACGCCCGTATGTGGATGTGATGGTGCTGAGCCATCCGGACCAGGACCACTGCCGCGGGCTGCGCGAGCACTTCTATCTGGGCTCGCTGACGGACTATCCGACGAAGGGCGAGCCGTCGAAAATCGTCATCCACGAGATGTGGTCGTCGCCGCTCGTATTCCGCCGCGCTTCGAAGTACCACACGCTGAGCGACGACGCGCGCGCGTGGAACACGGAAGCAAAGCGTCGCGTTGCGCTCTTCCGCGAAGAAGGGGAGCTGGAAGATGGCGACCGCATCTTGATTATGGGCGAGGACACGGACGGCAAGACCGACGACATTCTCGACATCGTCGTTAAGACCGATGAGCGCATCACGGCGGTGGCCGGGAAAGAGCAGGAGAACTTCAGCGCGTTGCTTCTGGCGCCGATGCCTGCTGACGACGAGCACGATGCCGATGAACTCTCGAAGAACGAGTCGAGCATCATCATCAACTACTCCATCGGCACGGGAGCAGTCTCGGACGCCGTGAAGTTCCTGTCGGGCGGCGATGCAGAGGTGTACATCTGGGAGAAGCAGTGGAAACGCCACAAGGACGACACGACGGCGCTCGAGTACGACTTGCTGTCGACGCCTCACCATTGCTCGTGGCACACGCTCTCGTGGCACAGCTGGAGCAAGAAGAAGGAGGACGCTGAAGTGTCTTCCGACGCGCGCAAAGCGCTGTCGCAGACGCGTGCGGGCGCTTACATCGTCGCCAGCAGCAACCTGATTCTCGACGACGACAATGACCCGCCTTGCATCCGTGCGAAGTGCGAGTACGAAGCTATCGCGAAGGAGCCCTCGGGCAAGTTTGTGAACACCTCGGCCCATCCCAACGAGAAAAATCCCGAGCCGATGGTGTTCGAAGTCATGTCGGGTGGCGTCAAGGCGAAATGGAAGGTTGCGGCGGCCCCTGCAGCGGCTGGTGCCGCCGCAGCGTTCGGCTCGAAGCCCTTGTCGCACGGCTAAGACGGGGTCGCTATGGACGCTCTACTGCAGGGTGCAATCCAGCTGCTCGAGGCGCATCCTGCGGTCGAGTCGGTAAAGGTCGAAGAAACTTCTGGCGGTGGTGCAAACGTCTACGCGACGTTTCTCGTTGACCTGCCGTCGCGTTGGGCCGCCGCGGGCGCGAGTCCGAACGGTGTTCGAGCGCGAGAGGAAGTGCTCGTCGAGTTTCCGTCCGGGTTTCCGGATAGGGCTCCGCGATTCACGTTGCGCGAGGATTTTCCGGACGCGTTACCGCATATCTATCTGCACAAGCGCGGAAGTCGGGTGCCCCCATGCACTACGTTCGGCGATAAGCTTGATGTAATGCATTCAGACGGCTTCTTTCGCCTTGTCGACCAGATGTCGGATTGGTTGAACAAAGCTGCGGTCGATGAGCTGGCCATCAATGAGAAGGGCTGGGAGCCGAGCCGAAGGGACGTAGGCTTCAACTTTGTCGAGATGGACCCCGCAGGATATTTCGACAAGCCACCGTTCGGCGGGTGGCGCTTATTCATGTGCATGACGTGCTGGAGCAAAGACGGCCGCTGGTCGTTAGCGCGTGACCCACAACAGAAGTTCCCGGTCGGCGACAAGTCCTTCATGCAAGAGTGGCTGAAAACGCTTGGCGTGAGCGAAAGGGCGTTTCGCGGGCGCGTACCTCTGGTCTTTTGCTGGCCCCAAGCTGCTCCTGGTGAGCAACCGCTTGTTCATGAGCGATACAAGGCTGATACCGTCACGACATTCGCGGAGCTTGCCGAGCAGGCCGCCGAGTGGGGGTGCCGAGTTGCGCTAGACGATTTCGTGAGCAACTTTAACCGCACGCTTGCATCGTCGAACTACAAGGTCGAGGTGCTCTTGTATTTTGCCTTTCCGGTGCGCCGGCCCACAAACATTATCGGTACCCAGAGCCAGTTTGAGATGCTCGGCTACAAGATGCAACACTCACTGCCGACGAAGCTGTCTGTTGACGATACAACGCCGGTCAGTGCCGTTGCTTTCTCATCTCCCATCTCTTCGAAGCTGCTGAGGCGGACTTCGGCGCTGCAAGAGCAATCGAAGGAATTGCAGCTGACGTTCGCAGGATGCGGAAGCCTCGGTTCGAAGGTTGCCATGCACGTCGCACGCGCGGGCGGCAAGGCAGCGTTGCTTATTGACGAGAAGCTTGTTGTTGCGCACAACGTGGCGCGCCACGCACTCTTGCCGGACGACGTAGATAACTTGCACGGAAAAGCGGAGAGGCTGGCGCAAATCATGGAGAGCTTTGCGTCAAAGCGCCCGAAGTTTGTCGCATCTGACATTCGCGGGCTGGACTTCAATGCAGCTAAGTACCGAGATTTTTTCCGTGGCGAGAAATCGCTGGTGGTGAACACGACAGGCTCGCCAGCTGTGCGCGACTTTTTCGCGAAGGCGAAATTTGACGCACGCGTCATTGAGGGGGCTCTCATCCATCATGGCGATGCAGCATTCATGACCGTGGAAGGAGAAGGCAGAAATCCGTCGACGGTCGACCTGCTGTATCACGCGTACGAGCGACTACGCTCGCTCGGGTTTTTGCGCGATGCGGGAGTAACCGCGGCGGCGAACATTCTCGAAATCGGTATCGGCTGCCACTCGGTCACTATTCCCACGTCTGACGCTCGAGTCTCGCTCGTCGCAGCTGGTATTGGTCAGAGACTGCATCACTACGACGAGGCCGGCTTGCCAGAGACGGGCATGGCGTCCGTCGCTTCAGTCGGTGACGATGGGATGTCTATCACGTGGGTTCACGACGAGGTTGGCGCAACGCATGTGGCGGAGGTGTTCGACGGGAAGACGTGGACTGTGCGCGTGCTTGATAGGGCGCATAAGAAAATTGTCGCCGATGTTGCTGAGCATCCTACGGTCGAGACTGGCGGCCTTATCGTGGGAAATGTCTCCGCGCTCACGAGAGAGATATTCATCACAGACGTCCTCCCTGCGTCGCCTGACAGCACGCGCTCGCCTGCGCGTTTCGTGCTCGGGGTCGAAGGAACTCTCGACACGATTCGCGGCTACGAAGCGCTTGGTGGACACACGCTCTGGAGCCTGGGGACATGGCATAGCCATTTGGCGGTGAGTGGTCCATCACAGATGGACAGGGATACCGCGAAATCGCTTGATGGACAAATACGTCACGCGGCAGTTCTGCTCATTCGCCACCCGCAAGGTTACGCTGCGCTGGTCCGCGATGGCACGCCAGCTTAAAGGTCGCACGGCTTCGATACTCGACACTGCGGGGAAATACATGGACGCTCTACAGCAAGTTGCACGAGTAGCATCATCTGGAAAGTCGTTGAAAGCGCGCAATATGGTCTGGCTCGTCGGCGTTGGCATCTTCGATGTCATCATATTGCTGGTCATCGCGTTTCATCACCCCATCGACGACTTCACTGCGGATAAGGGAATGGCGCTACGAACGGGCCTGTCAATTTTCTTGCCTGTTCCCATTATTTTTCTTTCGTACCTGCTCTCGCACTCGCAGAAGGCGATTCTCGTATTCTGGCGCCTTCGTAACCCGATGCCTGGTTCGCGTGCCTTCTCCGTGTACGCCCAGACCGATACGCGGATTGACGTCGATGCGCTGAAGAAAAATGTGGGGGCTTTCCCGAGTGATGAGCGCGACCAAAATTCGACGTGGTATCGGCTCTACAAGCAGGTGGAGAACGAAGTATCGGTGCTCGAGAGCCACCAGAAATATCTGATGTTCCGGGACATCGCTGCGATGTCGCTGTTGCTTGTGCCGCTGGTAGCGCTTGGGCTTTTTCTGTTCGGCAACACATTCACGGCTATCGCGTGGTCTGCGATGGTCTTCGCAGTGCAGTATCTGATTGCTGCGCTCGCCGCACGTAACTCCGGAATCCGCTTCGTCCAGAACGTACTTTGCATCCATTCGGCAAAGAAGGTCAGCGGTACGCGGCGTGCAGCCTCTAGGAGCAAACCAGAAAAGAAGGGGGGCGTGGCTGATGGCCGCGGTGAGTGAGACACATTGCCGTGCTTCGGTCTGCAGCGGCATCGACGCGAGCGCTCTCGAGCGAGCCGCGATTCTCTTTGCGTGCGCGCTTGGTGCGTACGGAAGTTAGATTCTGAACTGCGAGGTACTGGACAGTGCTTTCGATAGAACGACCAGAACTTTATCGAGAGGTCCTTGGTTATCCCGACGGAATCCATTGTGTACGAGCGCCGGAATAGGACACGACGCGGCTCATCTTGAAGATGTCGGTGTCCTATCTCCTGGCGGCGAAGATGAATCGAGGGTTCAAGATTTACGTGGTTCCTATTGAACTGAACGGGCATTCAACGATAGGGCTGATGTGCGCATTTTTTGACGACGAGGATTGTCCGCTGACGTTATGGCGTCTCCTCACGGATGACGCCCCATCCCTCGACCTTCTGCATCTGTCGAGCAGGCGCGAGATTCTGGTCCACATATTTGATGAGCAGAATCGTGAGCTGTTAGGTTATAGAGCCGAGGTCGATGTTCCTCTCATGGCGAAGATGCGCCTGGAACACGTCAGGTTTCCCCAGCTAAGTGATTCAAGCTTCGGTCACGCGCATGAGCAGGCGAACATGTGGTTTGGCCTCAGAACAGCGGCTGACGACGCTGACGCGATTGTCGTGCGATTTGAGGAGCCTTTGTTTCCAGAAGACTTGACGATAGCCGACACGCGGCCACAGATGTACCAGTTTCACGGCAGTCAGGGGTATGCATTCACTTCCTTGGAGAGAGGAGAGCCAGGAGCGTTCCAGGAGCTTGACATCATTTTGATACTCCAGCGGGTCTTCAAGCCTGAGCAGATTTACCACGCGCCGAGGCGCCACTACGACAGGGAAGAAATTGCGGACGTCATCATCATAACCGACGACCTGTGTCTGATTGTGCAGGCGAAGGACTCGCCGAATACGGAGAAAACGCTACAGCGCACCCTGAAAAGAAAGAAGCTGATGTCGGTGCATCAGGTAAACGACGCTCTGAAGCAGGTTGTAGGTGCCGTGGGCTACGCGGATTCCACACGGCCGTTTCGCATGATTGTTGGCGAAGGGGAGGTCTGTGTAGACATCAGTAAGCACCATCTTCTGTCGTTGGTTATTGTGCGAGAGCTGTTCGTCGACACCTACGCCGAGTACAGCAAGTCTTTGTTCAGCGCGTTCGATGAGACGAACCTGCCGTGTATCGCGCTCGACCATGCTGAGTTGCATAAATATACGACTTTCTGCCCGAATCAAGGGAGTTTCCTCGGAGCCTATTTTCAGGTCTTCGATGCCGCGCGCGAACTAGGCGAGTTTCCTCGGCTTCGCTTTGGCGCTCGTGACGTTCGAGCGTTACGGGAGCAGGGGGAAGGGGGTTGAAGCGCATTCGGGCATGGCGAAACCGTAGCTGTTGCGTAAAATCATGCTCCGACCGCTAACTATTGCAATACGACATGTCGCAGAACCCTGCCAACGAAACGTTCAGAAACGCAGAGCCGTCGTGGGCGAACGCTTGCGTGGGTGATAACGGCTCGCCCGACATCGTGGATTATGCGGCAGGCTTTGCAAATGCCGCACAGGTTCTACTCGAGCAGGTTCTAAGTCACCGAGGGCTGAAGCATCCGACGGACACCTTTGTGTACCCTATCTGCTTCAACATGCGTCATGCGATAGAGCTGTACATCAAGGCAGCTATCGACTCACTGCGCCCACTTGTTCATCACGCTTATTGTCTGCCAGATATCGACGTCCAGACATCACATGATATCGGGAAATTGTGGCGCTATTTTAAAGAGCATGCGGTCGCACTCGACTGGCGCTATAAGACGGTTATCGAGCCACTAGACACGGCTATATCAGATTTTGCAGCAGTGGATGCCACGGGACAGGTCTTCCGTTATCCGTTTGGCCGGGAGAACCAAAAACACCTAACTGAGCTTGCGATAATCAACCTCGGAGTCCTGTGGAGAAAGTTCCCAAAGTTGATTGCAGACCTGAAAACGCTGAACTACCAAGCGGATTTTCTTGGTGATGAATATCGACACAGAAGCTACACTGCACGCCTTTCGCGATTCGACCTTGTGTGCATAAGCTACCGGCTGCCCCCGAGAGCCGCATGGGGGACAGAAGCGTTCGATGTAGCGAAGGCCGAGATTCGGGCGCACTTCGATATCAGTTCCAATGAGTTCTCCCGAGCAGTGAGGCTCATCGAGGCGAACATCGAAATGGCCGCCATTCTTGAGGTTCCTCGTCCGCTCGCTCATTTGAAGGCCACGCAACTCACTCTCTATTTCGATACGTGGTGCAAATTTATTGATGTTGATGATTTGAAGAAGCGACATGCGCCGGCGCCAGAAGGGCGTGACGCGTTACTCGATGCCGAGGTCAAGAACGACGATTCAGGGTTGCTCGAGGGAATACGTGCGCGCGCGGCGTTGCGAGCCGAAACTTGGCCGGACCTTATGGCTAATATATCCGCAGAAGCGCTCGGCGAGATGAGGGCTCTGTACTACTTCTCTAGGAACAACTCAAGACATACTGAGGAATTTGAAAGAGAACGAGAGCTATCTATTCGCGACCTCGTGGTTGCCCGTGATGCTGGGGAAGCGAGACTGTGCCAATCCGCCTTCTACCTCATCGATAAGCCACTGGCGTTGGAGCACGTACTTAACTCCTTGCTATTTTTTGGACATATCGACGTGGTGAAGGAAATGCTGCAACGTTATGAGCTGTCATCCTACGCGAGCGGACTGCTCGAGCGTACTCTTCGACGGTTCAGTCTCCGTCATCGTCAGGCCGTGGAGGCTATGAATTTCGACGTGAGGCATCCGGCAAATGAATTGTTCGCACTGTGAGAACTGCGTGGCGACGTAACCAGGCCGGGGCCCACAACTGTTGACTCCGTAGCAGGCAACGTGACTGACACGCCGGCGCCGGAAAGCCTGCCCGAGCGCGAAAGCGCAAACGACGAGAAGAGGACCGAGATGCTCGCGAACCCCGCAGTACAAGCCATCTTGATGTTCCTGGTTAGCACGGCGCTGACGCTAGGCGACGTGCACAGTCGCGCTTGGGCCAAAACATGCTGGTGGCTGACAGGGGCGCTTATCCTTGTGGCGTTTTTCCAGTGGCTGCGCTGGCCTGGCAACTACGGTCGCAAGTGGGAAAGCATCTGGTACTTGCGCTGGGGAGGGCGCGTGTCACTTCGAAAGGCAGCCGAAATCATCTACAGCGAGGCCCGTGCGCAAGACTCAGTCTGGGCGCACGCTGCAGAGCGCATGAGCTTGGATAAGTCGCCTGATGGCATCCTGTGCTACATCGCTGAGGTGGTTAAGCAGGACACCGTTATCTATGGCATCCGTCCGCCGTCAACGCACGTTGAGAAACTGAACCCATTGCAGTTGAAGTACGGCACGGTTAAGGATGGCGCGCGCGAGGTGCACATGCGCGATAACACGAAGGCCGTGTTTACAGACTTGGAGGTCGACGCGAAAGAGCTGCGCCGCGCACTGCGTGAGGTGCGGGAGAGCCTGAAGACGACGACGCCCATCTGAGGAGGAAGCAGCGCAGACGTTGAAACGCGACGCGTACGGCGCGCGGGCTTCGCGCGACTGCAGGTTCACTGGCAGCAAGCGCGGACGGCGTTTCGACAATTGGCCGTCGAATTATCCTCGGAAACGCATTGGCGATAGACTGAGGCATTCGTATTCCGTCCCGGGAGCATGAGCGTGACGTCACAAACCTGCAACCGCATCGACCTCGCGCTTGAGCAACTGGAGATGGCGCTCGACGCGTTCCTGGTGCGCCAGCGCTTTGCATCCGCCATCACGCTGGCCAGCGCAGCCGAACGTGTGCTGGGCCAGGCATTGCGGCACGCCGGCAAGTCGGCGGTGCTGGACTGGAAATTCGAGGCGACCGACCTCGTGCACACGGCACTGCATGGCGAGTCGCTGGACAAGGGCGCATTCACGGATGCGGAGAATCGGGTCAGCAACGCGCTGCGGCACTTTGACAAGGGCGACGCGCCAGACTTCGATGCCGACCTTGAGGAGGCCGCGTGCTGGATGCTAGTGCGTACGTGTGAGAATGCACATCGACTCGGGCTGACCGTGCGAGGCTTCGGCGCGTTCAACGACTGGTTCTACGAATACGTCGTCGGCGTGTGACAGCGCGATGCCAAGGGTGAAGCGATGGCGTGGAAACAGGCTATGTGATGGCCCACGCCCGCCCCTTGACCTGCTTCTTGCCGCATTTGCAGTTCGCGGGTCTTGCCGTGGCACCGACATTCCGTCACCGCCGCTCCCACTTGATGGGGCCAATTCTTTGCAACTCCTGCATCAGGCGCCTGCGCAGGCGACCCAAGGACTTGCGTGCTTCCGCGACGGTCGCGTAGTCCTTCTGCAGGTGCCAGTAGCCCTCGGCTGCATTCGCCTCGAGTTCGGAGATGGCGTATCGCCCGCACTGGACCTCGAGAGCGAGTCGAGCTACCTCCTCCCGCGGATGCCGGTTCCAGAGGCGTCTTAGTTCGTCGTCGAGCGGCGTGACGAACGGCGGCAGGCCGTACCTGCACGGTTCGGCGCGCAAGCGGCGGTCGCGATGCCACGGCACGTCGGCGGCCGGTGGGTCCACCCCCGGCCCGGCCGAGTGTATCCGGTCTCGCTTCGTGTGGTCGAGCCGGTACACGCACATGTCGTACGCGTACCAGTCCGACCGCGCCTCCTCGTCGGTAAGCCATACCGGTGTGGGTACGAAGCGGGTTTTGACCCCGTCCCAGACAGCCCACTTGTATTCCCAGACCGGCTCCATGACCTGACAAAAATACTGTATAGATGTACAGTATATCCGGGAACGAAGGTAGGCGGGCAAGTTGTTTCTGGCACGCGCGAGGGAGACGCCGGGAAATGAAGAAACTGGATAACGAAACAAAAGCGGAGCTGCTTACCTTTCTGGTGGTCGGTCAGCTCTTCGCATTTGCTCGTAGTGGTGAATGGTTGCGCGCCGAACCTCTCATCGAGACGGCACAGATGTGGCTGAGTTCTAACGGCGCTGAATGCGATTGGCTCGAGCGCGCGCAGCTAATCGAAGCCTGCCGCATGGTCGCAATAAGGGCGCTTGATTTGCCGTTCCCTCAAGTCGAAGCGGAGCTTGTACAGCTCTTCAACCTTCATCGTGGCTGGTTTCTCGACTATCGGAAGCCTGTAGTCCAGCAGATACACGCGCTCAGCGTATCGCTGCTCACCCGGGACCAAATAAGCTTTTGAATATTGAGCGCTCGTGGATGGCTGCTACCAAGACTTGCCGATGGCTGTCCAGCAATGGATGAGCCGTCAAAGTCGAGAGCGTATGACGTCGATGACACTCCCATCGCGGTACTCCAAGACACCAACAATGCACCCGTCCCGATTTCGTGGCGGCGGGGCTGCTGCCAAAGCGTGCGCGGCGTCGCGCAGCTCGTTGATGGACATGACTTCAATGCCAGCACGCTGGAAGTGTTGCAGCAAATCGGAACGACACGGATTCACTGCGGCACCAAGCTCCGTGACCACGACATCTATCGTCTCGCCCGGAGTGGTGAGACACCCGACCTCGTCAAGAATCTTCGGCCCCAGCTTCGATGTGAGCCGAGTCGTTACTATTGCGAGCTTCGAGCCCGCAGCGGTGTCGGCGTGACCTCCCGAGCCACCGAGTATGGAACCGTCGGCACCTGTCGTCACGTTGACGTTGAAGTCCAGGTCGACTTCTGATGCGCCAAGGACCATCACGTCCAAACGATTGACCATGGCGCCTCGGCAGTGCGGGTTCGCATACAGTGACGCAGACATTGCTTGATGTCGCCGGTTCGCACGGTACGATGCCACCGCACGCAAATCGAAGCACTGGACGTCGAATATCGTTCGAAACAGGCCTCGCTCAAGCATGTCGACCAGTTCGCCAGTCACACCGCCGGCCGCGAAGCCGCCTTGTATTCTGTCACGCTCCATCAACACCTTCAGGTACTGCGCGACAGCAATTGAGACTCCACCGGCACCAGTCTGAAACGAGAATCCGTCCTTGAGCAGACCCGAGGCCTCAATCACTCTCGAAGCAATTTCGGCTATCTTGAGTCCGAGAGGGTCACTGGTCGGCTTTGTCGTTCCGGAGAGAATACCTGCCGGGTCCCCAATCGAATTCACAGATACGACAAAGTCGACGTGGTCTTGATGAATGTCGATAGGGCACAGCGGGTACTGTTGCAGGTGGTCCGTCACCGCGACAACGCGGTGCGCGTGCTGCGCATCGACGACCGCATATCCGAGAGGACCACACGCCGCCGGCCCATCGACACCGTTCAGATTGCCATACTCATCGGCAGCCGGAGCGGCTACGAACGCCACGTCGATTTGTAGTTCACCCGCCTCGATTGCTCGGGCCCGTCCACCGTGTGTTTGAAACACGACGGGTGTCGCGAGCGCGCCCGAAGAGACGAAGTCCGCCACCGAACCCGACATGTAGGCGGTGTAGATTCGCGCCACGACGCCGCTGCGCAAATGCTCAACAAGCGGTGCATGAACAGGAAACAAGGAGCTCGCCGCAATGGTCAAATTCCTGATGCCTTTATTCGCCGCCGCGGCAAGGACTTGGTTCAGGACCGCATCGCCATTGCGCAGGTGATGATGAAACGAAATCGTGTCACCACTTTTCAGCTCGCAGGCCTCGAGCGCAGACTCAATATTCGGTAGAACCTTCGACTTGCCATCGGTCACCGGTCGGACCGGACACGGACGCCGCTCAACCCAGTCTGGCGTGACGGATGGGCCAGCGTATGGTCTGATTTCCCCATAGCCTGGGATGTATGGTGGGATTTGGCGGTCGCTCGAGGTAGTCATGCAGATACGAGGGTCTTGTTGAGTGGCGGACACGCCAGGGTCCCCGCACGATGATGGAAATTGAATCGAGCCGTCACCAGTCAACACACTCGAACGGCGCGTGGTGCGACATCCAGTCGTATGTATTGGCACGTTCGTCCACGACTACAGATTCACCGGCTTTCCCGCACGCTGACTGAGGCGCAGGGCGCTCCGCGGATTCCGGTCGCAAAGCGGTATGCGCTGCCTTCGCGCACGAGGTGGGCGTCTCGTTCTTCATAGGTCGAATCCCACTCAAGGTGGTCGGATAAAAGAGGCTGGGCACTTGCCTCTTGAGTGCCCAACAGGCTCTTACTCACAAGAGAAGAGTGAAGAAGGTGCTGTTGTATGCACGTGGTTCAACACGCCGCCAGAGAGTCGCGCTAGACGCGAACTACCCGACTCTTCACGCGAAAATCACCTGAGGAGAGGCGCCGCAGGGTTCGTGGTATCGATTTTATGAGTGGCCGAATCGCTTAGGTAGCCGCATTTGGGCAACCCAACTTCGCGCATTGAGAAGGGTTCGTGCGCGCGACAATCGCTCTTTGCCAGAGGCGACAGCTCATGGGCAATCTAGTTCTTCGCGTCGGCACCCGGCGAGAAGTCTGCGAGGAGGTGGTCCACGAGCCTTTGTACTGAGAGTGCGTATTTCGGGGAAGTTGAACGCCCGTTTCGATGAAGTCGAACAGGCCAGGAGGGAGGTGCTGCGTAGTGCTTAGATTGTACTGCGAGTGTTCGAGATCAGGCTACTTTTTGATCAGGAGCGTTCTTCTTTCGCATCGAATCGCCCTTCAATGCAAGCTTGTGAGCTTGATGGACGAGGCGGTCGAGGATTGCGTCGGCGAGCGTGGGGTCTTGCAGCCATGCGTGCCAGTGTTCAAGGGGCAG